>JAJYJB010000106.1 GCA_021789735.1 Nitrospirota bacterium | reverse complement strand
CACGTTGTTCCCCTCCTTTTTGAGGGTGGATTGCGATTCTATGATTTCCATCATACACCCATTTCCGCCCCGAGGCGATATACTAAAACAGGCCATAAAGCAGAGGTAAAAAGGGAAATGATGGCAAATCAAAAACTTTACCGCACAGCAAAGAGGCTGGGCAGATGACCGGTGCAGGGCTCTCCTATCAGACGAAGGCTCAAGCATCCCATAATGAATAAAAACAAAAACCCCATTTCTTATACAAAAGAACCGGGTTCATGGATAATGTTCCTGGCGGCGTTCGCAGCGGGTGTGCTGGTATCTGGCGGCCCAAGAATGATAACGGCTATAGTATTCGTGTCGCTCACGCTTTTGCTCCTCGTAAAAACCCCGGCGGTCAATATGATAAGAAGCAGCAACCTGGACCGGCTGCCCGATCTGGCCATGCTGGCGCTGCCAGGGTTTGCCGGGCTCGCCTATTCCGCCTGGCTTTATCCGTCTTTGGGTCTCCTATACGCTGCAGGGGCGCTCCTTTTTGCGCTTAATTATTATTTCGGGAAGGACGGGAAAAGTAAAAAATTTCCTCCCATATACGCGGAGGGCTTCGGCATGGCCATCATGGGCCAAGTGGCCGTTATCTCCTCGTCCGTTACGGGCGGCATCGGGAAGCACTTATATCTTTGGGCGATGTTTTCCCTGTTCTATTTCGCCAGCTGCTTCAGGGTGAGGTATCCAGGATTGAAAAGGTACAGGCCCATCGGGGCCGTTTATTCAGGGGCGCTCCTTTTGGCGGGCCTTGCCGGCGCCGCGCTTGGACATCCGGTGCTTCTGGCTTTTCTGCCGCTGGCGGAGGATGTCTGGTCAGCTGTTAAACGGCGCGAAAAGAAGGAAAAATTCAGGCAGATCGGTCTTCTGTCTACGGCAAAGGTGCTGGTGTTTGCCGCCATCCTGGTAATGGGCAAATAAGGCATCCCGTTTTTAATTTTAAATCAAAAATCTGTTATAATGCCGCAGATTGCACCCTGGAGCTTTTTGTTTTGGCTGCAATAATCGATCTATGAAAGTGCTCATTGCCGATACCGCTGTTGAGACAAAACAAATCCTTGGGAAGATGCTCACGGACGAGGGCTACGAGTGTTGCTTTGTGGAAGAAGGCGGCGATGTTCTGGGCAAGGTCTATAGCGAATCTCCCGATGTTTTATTCCTCTCCGTAAATGCAACCGGCGGCCGCTGCTTCGGGGTGCTGGAGAAATTGAAATCCGCCCCGTCCACGGTGGATATGCCCGTGATCCTTATCAGCGCGGGGAGGGCGCAAAAGAGACTGTCAAAAGGCTACCTGCTGGGGGCTTACGACTACATCTGCAGGCCCTATTTCAAGGAAGAGGTCATAGCGCGGCTCAAAAATATCACCTACATCAGGAATAAGACAAGGGAGCTTGAGTTCGCAATGGACCGGGACTGCCTTACGGGGCTTTATAACCGCGGCTTTTTCATGGACAGGCTGGTGGAGGAGTTGTCCTGGTCCCTTAGCTACGGCGAGCCCCTGTCGCTCATGATGCTGGATATCGATTTTTTCAAAAAGATCAACGACACTTACGGCCACCGCTGCGGAGATGAGGTTCTGGCGAAAATTGCGAAGATAGTATTGTCCACGGTGCGCAGAAACGATATCGCAGGCAGATACGGGGGCGAAGAATTTATTGTGATGATGTCCAATACATCCAGTGACACCGCCGCTGCCGTTGGGGAAAGGGCCAGGCAGGCGGTGCAGGACGCAGAGCTTCTTTGTGACGGTTCGCCGCTGTCTTCCGTCACCATCAGTATTGGAGTGGCCACATTCGAAACGGGCGACCCCGCCCCGGAAGCGCTTATACGGCAGGCGGACAGGGCGCTATACATGGCCAAAGAAGGCGGCAGAAACCGGGTATGTGTGCATACGGACGGCAGCCGTCCAGATGCCTAGCTGCCTTCAGGCAATTTTTCCGCAAGAAGCTGCGAGATGGTTTTTTTTAAAACAGGGTGGATGGCCTGCGGGGCTATCTCCGCGAGCGGCTTGAGGACGAACTCTCTTAAGTGCATGAGCGGGTGCGGCACCTTAAGCCTGCCTTCCGTCCCATCCGGAATATCTACTACCTCATCCCCGTATAGAAGTATGTCCAGATCGATGATCCTCGGGCCCCATTTCTCCCTGCGCACCCGCCCCATCTCCCGCTCCACTTCCTGAAGGGTCTCAAGCAGGGCCAAGGGACTTTTTCCCAAATCAGTCTCGATCCTGGCGGCCATGTTTATGAAGTCGGGCTGGCCCGCCACCGTGTCGGGATGCTCTATTTCCGGCCTGTCCATCCCCCAGGGCTTTGTCTCATAGGGGCTGGAGAGGGCCGTTACCCTTATGCCCCGCCGTTCGAGCAGGTCAAGCGCCTTGAGGCAATTTTCAAGCCTGTTGCCAAGGTTTGAACCTATGCCAATGTAAGCGGTCGGCAAAAGGGCGGCCTTTTTTGTTCAACCTTCCGGACTAGAGGACCTTAGCTATCCGTTGCACCGCCTCGCCGATCCTGTCGACCGGCACGGTGAGCGCAAAACGGATGTATTCCTCCCCTGGCTGGCCGAAGCCCACGCCGGGAGTGGCCACGACGCCCGCCTTTTCAAGGAGGTGTTTTGCGAAGGAACGGGAATCAGAAAAAACCCCCTTCGGGCATCCGGCCCACAGATAGAATGCGGCCCCGGGCTTTATTACATGGATACCCTGCCCGGTGAGTCCGGCGTAAAGGGCGTCTCTTCTTTCCTGGTAGGTCTGCCTGATGCCGGAGAGCTCCGCGTCTCCGGTGTTAAGCGCCGTAATGCCCGCCTCCTGGACCGCCTGGAAAACGCCGGAATCCAGGTTCGTCTTTATCTTCCCAAGGCCCGCCAGCACTTCGCTGTGACCAACCGCAAAACCCAGCCTCCAGCCGGTCATGTTGTAGGTCTTTGACAGCGAATGGAACTCTATGCCCACTTCCTTTGCCCCAGGCGTCTGGAGAAAGCTGGCCGGTTTCCTTCCGTCATAATATATCTCCGAATAGGCGGCGTCATGGCAAACGATAATATTGTGCCTGCCGGCGAACTCTACCACTTTCCTGAAAAACTCCATATCCGCGGTCGCCCCTGTGGGGTTGTTGGGATAGTTGATAAAAAGGAGTTTTGAGCGCTTGAGTATATCCGCCGGGACCGCTTCAAGGTCTGGCAGGAAACCGTTGGCCTCCAGGAGCGGCAGGGGATAGCCCTGTGCGCCGGCAAAAAGCGCCCCCACCGGATAAACGGGATAGCCCGGAGAGGTATAGAGCACTACGTCGCCAGGGCCGGCAAACGCAAGCGGTATATGCCCGATGCCCTCCTTGGAGCCTATGAGCGAAAGGACCTCCGCCTGAGGGTCCAGGGAAACATCGAAGCGCCTCTTGTACCATTGGGCCACTGCCTGCCTGAACGAAGGCATGCCCTCATAGGAGGGATAACGGTGATTTTCAGGTCTCCCGGCTGCCTCTTTAAGAGAGGCGACAATGTGTTCAGGCGTTGGCAGATCCGGGTCCCCGATGCTCAGATCTATGAGATCGGCCCCCTTTTTGACCTCTTCCCGCTTGAGCCTGTCTATCTCGGCAAACAGGTAGGGCGGCAGATGGCGAAGCCTCTCGGCAAACTCAACCTTTATCATTGAACAGGAAACCTCCCAGTTTTTTAAAAATAAAAAAAGTTTTTCTATTATACATGAACGATTATCCTGTAGATTGTCCTGCTACCGTACATATCCCTTATCCTTTTTCCCTCTCACAGTGGGAGAGGGAGGAGCAAAACGATGGGTGAGGGAATTCCGGGGGGAGGGAATTCCGTAGTGTTTTATATTCCTATGCCAAACAGTATGTAGTAGGAGTCTATCCCCTCGTTGGGGTTGAATATGCCGGCGTTTGAAAGATGTCTGTACCTGTAAGAGAGGCTTATTGTCCTGGTCAGATAAAAACCTCCGCCCAGCATCAGGTCGAACATGAAATTGCCCCCAAGCTGTCTGTCCGCGAAATGGTTATGGGAGATATAGTTAAGCCCCGCGCCAAGGTCCACGAAAGGAGTCAACCCCTTGTACGGAGCAAGCCTTCTGGCCACCAGCGAGGCCCCGGCCACATACAGCACATCACCCTTGGAGTTCAGGTATTCGAATGTGGGTTCCACGCGCAGAAGGAAATCGGGGAAAACCGGTTTCTGGAACGCCGCAAGAAGCATCGCCTGCGTGGACCCGTCGCCGTTGAAGCTTCCGCCGCCCGCTACCCCCAATTCAAAACCCGGAAGTGAACCCCTGGCTGCCCCCGCCAGATCCGGTTTGTCCCCGGAGGAGGCCATTGCGGCCTGCTCAAAGATCAGCAGGCATACGGATATTATCAGACATATGGGCAAAATCAGGGCGATGGCCCTGTTTTTTTTCATTGGATAGATATTACTACAAAAAACGGAAGGAAGGGCAAAAGTAGCAGCGGCTCAGTCTGATAATGCCCGCCAGACGAGGCGGCTTTTGCTCAAGCCGTCCCGTCTGGCGGGTTATCCCTTCACTTAAGCTGGCCCGCTACCCAAAAAGTCCGAAGTTCCCGCTTTTTTGAGTATAATAGTGGTTGTGGACCCTGCGATAAAGACACTGCTTGCCTTGAACAATGCCCTGTATGACCTGGCCGTATTGCTTTACGCGGCTAGCGGTTTTTTAAGCTATTTCATGCGGATGAGGCCTAAAGGCGGCATGCTGTCCAGGCTGGCCAAGTTCTCCATGGTGTTCTTTATCCTTGGCGGCATACCGAGGATGCTGCTGTATCATTCCCCGGAATGGGGGGAATGGGGCAGGGCGGTTGGCGATGGGCGGGCCGGCGCGCTTTTGGCCTACCTGCTTTCCCTTGGTGCGCTCGCGGGGTTGGGGACCCTGGCCTGGATAAAAAGCAAAAGAGTGGAAGCGGCCGGTTAAAAACTTTTTTAATTGCGCTGCCAGCCAGTTGGATTTAAAAAAACGCACCTTCGAAAGTAGCCTAAGAAACCAAAAAACAAAAAACGCACATCAGCAGATGGTATATTTCCCCAGAGAAAGCCGCCTTGTAAAGGGAAGGAGGTTTTTTTCTGAAAGCTCTTCCCCGATTATCGCGTTTATCCGGTCGGAAACGTCCCTTGGGTGCGCTCCTTTCTGAAGCCTCAGCTTGACGGAAACGAGGGCTGGCCTGTTGATCTCCATACCGATCCTGCTTACAAGGAGCACAAAAACCTCCCTTAGCCCCTGTGTGCCTTCGAAGACCTTCCTTGCAAGCTCGTGCGCCAGGACCCCGTAGATCTTTCCCGTGTGGCTGCGCGGGTTTTTTCCGGCGGCCGCCTCCATGGTCAGCGGCCTTCCAAGGCTTATGAGGCCGTTTGCGCGGTTCCCTCTGCCAACCTGGCCGCTGTCGGCATCCTCGGCGGATGTGCCAAGCACGCTCAGATATATCCCTCCCATTCCCCCGCCGCGCACATCAAGGCTGTTCAGATGGACCATGAAATCCTCAAAATATCCGTTCAGGCGTCTCGTGCGCAGAAATTCCTCGATCTCCCCGAGCACCATCTCCTTCCGGACAAAGTACTCGCCTTCCGATCTTAAGAACCTGTCTATCAGGGGCATGGCCACCGTAACCGTAAGGGCCCGCCCCTCCCTTACCGCCATAACCTTCACGTCCTCGCCGGTTTCCGGGTAACGCCGCTTGAAGGCTTTTGAATTCAGGAACCGTTCCAGGGACAGGACAAGTTCTTCCGTGGGCGAAAGCGGCCAGTAGCCCACGGCCGCCGAGGTGTCATTGGCCCCCAGAAGCCTGCGAGCGCCGTCCGCAGCATAGATCCGGGCGAGCTGCTGCGAGCCCGGAGCCAGCTCCGGATGAAAGACGATGTGCCTCTCCGGCTCTATGAAGCGCATGTTCTCCCTTATCCACTTACGTGCCGCTTCCACTGCGATGTCCGCCACCGGCACCTTTATGCCTTCAGCCTTGAATGTGGCTCTGTCTCCCATGAAAAACCGCATGGGCTTTGTTATCTTGCCGCCCTGGAAGTTTTTCCTGGCGCCTCCCGCGGCCAGAAAGCCTTTGTCGGTGTTGTGATGGAGGACTGCGCCAAAAAGCCTGAGGTACTCTTTTGACAGGGAAACGGAGACCGCCTCTGAAAGCAGGTCCGCCAGGGTGTCCGGATGGCCGGTCCCCTTCCGCTCTACGCATTCCACGGCTTCTTCTGAAACCGGGACGCCGGCCAGGCGTTCGATATTTACCATGATCTCTTACGGGCCGGGTATGCCATGAATAAATCTTACCCCAAACCGGCTTTTTTGCCAGCGGGGCCTTTTAAAAAATCTCATCAAAAAACAGGGAGTATGCAAATGGGGGGGGGCGGATGGTGTGAGCGCAGCGTGTGATGCGGGCCCCTCTGTGCCAATATAGAGAGTCACATGCCGCAGCAGCAACCTGGGGAGACCCCGGCGCGGTATACATGGCTGCTGGCAATCAGGGGGAGACGGCACTTAGTGGAGCGAATGCCATCCGCCCCCCGCACAAAAAATTTCTGAAGAGAAAGAGCTTAAAATCGAATAAAAAATGCCCATTTGGTTTGACAGCTTTTTTGTATTTAGGTTAATTTGAAGAGATGGAATT
>JAJYJB010000105.1 GCA_021789735.1 Nitrospirota bacterium | reverse complement strand
AGAAAAAGAAAAAGACAGGACGGCGTTCCCGGTGAGTCTCTTCATCAGTTTGAAAAGGACAACCCAGCTAAGGCAGGCGAACACCGCGCTTGCCAAGCCGACACGAAACGGGATTGAGCCAAAGGGTATGAAGGTGAAGAGTTTGCCCAAGGTGATAAAAAGCGGGTAACCCGGGGGGTGGGCGGTGCTTAAGTAATAGCTCGCTGTGCTGAAAAGCTGGCTGTCGCCCACATATATGTTTGGTGCCAGGCCCGGCAACAGTAGCACAAAGACAATAAAAGCCCCTGCGGCCTCTACCACCTGTTTATCTTTACCACTTGTCCGCGGGGGTCTTGTCCCCGCTATTGTCTATTGTAAGGTCCCCGTCGTTCACCACCGGGCCCCTGACAGGTATGGCTATCGCAGTGTATGCATCTGCGGCGGTCACGTTGAGCACATATTTGTAATTGTTCACGGAGACTGCCGCCTTCCGCGGGTTGAAGCTTGGGAGCCAGCTTAATTGATTGCTTGACGGAGAGGACCATGTATAAGACTGGGGGAAGGTGGTAGCGTTGGTGTAAGCCGCGTTTTCGGCGTAGTACTGCTCCAGGCAGAGGGAAAGCCCCTGCAGGTTGGTCGTGGCCTCCTGCCTCGCGCCGCTTCGTTCGTAGCCTGTGTACGCCGGGATGGCAATCGCTGCCAGTATGCCAAGGATCGCGAGTGTCACGATGAGCTCTATGAGGGTGAAGCCCTTTTTGTTCATATATTGTTGATAATAATCCATTGCCGCTTAAAATGAAAAGAGGCGCGGCCCAGGCCGCGCCCCATTTTTCAGGATTTCAGTCGTCAAAGACTGGAGCAGGCAATGGAGACCGTCGGCTCGTTTGTTCCTGCTCCATTAGTGTCGGCGCTTATGATTACCACTCCACCATTGGTATCGGCACAAGCCTCGCTTATGTTGTCGTTCGGAGCTACAGACTTATCATATATCGAGACCTGCCCCCTGCCAGGAGCAGAACCGTTGGTGAAGGCCGGAAGCAAGGTATTCCATGGGCTAAATTTCTTGACGTTTCCTACCATCGAAACCGCCGCCACCTGGGTCACGTCATTTGGGGCATATGAGTACTTGGACATCTCGGCCTTGACGTATCTCGTGGCCGCATCGAAGTTCTCAAAGACCGCCCGCTCCTTGGCGTTTTTCATGTAGCCCATATACGCGGGGATGGCTATCGCAGCCAATATGCCTATGATTGCCAGAACGACCAGAAGCTCGATAAGCGTGAAACCCTTTTCATTTCTTGCCTTGCTTACTGCCTTGTACATCTCTTTTTCCTCCTTTTTTATGCTGCCGTTTCTTTAAAAGTTTGACGCCTTTTTATTTTGGCCTGCCTGTGGCAAAAGCCCCGGGAATGACCCCTCACCTCCCTTTCCGTTGCTGCCGCATTATTTACAGCATGTTTCGTGCCAGAAAAAAAGCCTTCATTTTCAATGCGTTGCTCGCGGGCCATTTGCGGCATGACAAAAAATGGCAGAAAAAATTGACTTTAAATGGCAATCGGGGTGCTGTTTTGATATCCTTTTTCGTATAGAATAGAGCTTTAAAAAATTACTTTTTTGTATATTTTGCTTGAGGGGACGTTTTGAATTAAAAATGTCTTTTTCTTTTTTCCGGTTATTTTATTACGGATTCGGGGAGGTCTTTTAGGAGATGTATTATGCGGGCCTTGACGCGGGTTCGGTAAGCGTCAAGATGGTGGTCCTGGACGGGGACGGCAGGAAACTCTGGGACCGCTACGAAAAGCACAGGGGCAGGCCCCTTGAGACCGTCCTTTCGTTTCTGGATGGGCTTTCGTCAAAGGCCGGAGACAGGAAAGTCTGCCTGAAGATAACGGGTGGGGCCGGAAGGCTTGCCGCCCGGGCGCTGGGTCTTGCCCCCCTTAACGAGGTTGTGGCGCAGGCCACTGCCACCCGGAAACTCCATCCCCGCGCAAGGAGCATCATCGAGCTTGGCGGGGAGGACTCGAAGCTCATCCTCCTTAATGAAGGGGGGATAGAGGATTTTTCCATGAACTCCGTCTGCGCCGCCGGCACCGGCTCCTTCCTGGACCAGCAGGCGGAGAGGCTGCACCTGACGATAGAGGAGTTCTCCCGGATGGGGCTCGGGACGGAAAACCCTCCGAGGATAGCCGGAAGGTGCAGCGTGTTTGCCAAATCGGACATGATCCACCTGCAGCAGATAGCCACCCCTGTGGAGGATATCGTGGCGGGCCTGTGCTTCGCCGTGGCCAGGAATTTCAGGGGCTCGATAATGAGGGGAAGGACGCTCAAGGGGCCGGTTTCCTTTCAGGGAGGGGTGGCCGCTAACCGGTCCATGGTCCGCGCCTTCAAAGAGGTGCTCCAGATAGGGGACCTGTTCGTTCCGGAGGACTTTTGTCTTATGGGGGCCTGGGGCGCGGCGCTTAAGGCGCTTGAGGAACAGGGGAAAAACAAAAAAGACCGGGCGGAAGGGGAGATGTCCGTCCTCTCCGGTTTTTCAGGGCGGCTCTCCGCTTTCCTTGAAAAGGAAAAAAGAGAGGCCGGCGGCCACAAGCCCCTGATAGTCCCCGGTGACGATTTTGCCCGGAGGCACCAAGAGGTCTGTGTTCGGCCAGAAGAGGCAACTGGAACAGAAAAAGACGAAGGGAAGCAGGAAAGCGCACAGGGAAAGAAACAAAAGGCGTGGCTGGGGATAGACATCGGCTCCATAAGCACCAACCTCGCGGTCATAGACGGCTCGGGAAGGCTTCTTGCCAGGCTCTACCTGATGACGGCGGGCAGGCCGATAGAGGCTGTGCGCGATGGGCTTTTGCAGATGGCGGCCCAGCTTGGAGACGGGGTGGAGATAGCGGGCGTGGGCACCACCGGCTCCGGCAGGTACATGATAGCGGACTACGTGGGGGCAGACGTGGTCAAAAACGAGATAACCGCGCAGGCCACCGCGGCGGCCTTCATAGAGCCGGAGGTGGACACGATATTTGAGATAGGGGGGCAGGACTCCAAGTACATAAGCCTGAGGGACGGGGTCATAGTGGACTTCGAGATGAACAAGGCCTGCGCCGCGGGCACCGGCTCCTTCATCGAGGAACAGGCCGAGAAACTGAACGTTTCGGTAAAGAACGAATACGCGGGCTGCGCCTTTGCCTCCCAAAACCCCCTCAGGCTGGGGGAGCGGTGCACGGTGTTCATGGAAAACTCCCTCATGGCAAACCTGGGCAAGGGCGCCAAAAGGGACGACCTCCTGGCGGGCCTGGCCTATTCCATCGTGCAAAACTACATAAACCGCGTGGTCGCGGCAAAGCCCATAGGCCGGAAGGTCCTCTTTCAAGGGGGCGTGGCCTACAACAAGGCGGTGGTGGCGGCCTTCGAAAAATATCTTGGAATGCAGGTCATCGTCCCGCCGAACCACGATGTCACAGGCGCGATAGGGATGGCGCTTATCGCCAAAAGGGAGACGGAGACCGCGGGTTTTCCAGGCAAAAAAAGCGCATTCAAGGGTTTTGAGCTTGCCGGCAGGCCGTACAGCATATCGTCCTTCCAGTGCAAGGGATGCCCGAACGTCTGCGAGATAAACAGGGTGAAGATAGAGGGCGAAGACCGGCAGCTCTATTACGGCGGGCGGTGCGAAAAGTACGACATACGCCGCAAAAACCAAAAAAGCGGCGGTGAGGACAAAAAAAACAAAAACCTCTTTGCCCTGCGGGAGGAGCTGCTGCGGAAGCCGCATTCGGAGCGCCATCCGCTGCCTGGCCGCCCGGTGGTGGGCCTGCCATATATATTTTATTTCGAGGACCAGCTTCCTTTCTGGAGCACCCTTTTGTGGGAGTGCGGCCTGAACGTGGAGGTCTCGCCCGCGACGGACCGGGAGATAATAAACCTGGGGCTTGAAAGCGTCCTGTCCGAAGGGTGCTTTCCGGTGAAGGTGGCCCACGGGCATGTGAAATATCTCCTTGAAAAGAGGTCTCCGGATGCCGTATTTCTGCCAAGCTTCATCAACATGAACCCTCCGGGCTCCGAGTTTGGAAGCGGCCAGGCATGCCCCGAGACGCAGACGGTCCCGTATGTGGCCTCGGTGGCGCTGCCCGGGCTTAAAGGGAAGATGCTGGGCCTTCCGGTGGACTTTGGCAGGGGCGATGCGCATCTTCTGAGCTCCCTCAGGGAGTCAGTCGGAAAGCGCTTTGGCATAAAGGCCGGCGTTCTGAAAAAGGCGCTTGCAGCGGCCCATGAGGCGCAGAAGGATTTTGAAAAGACCATACGCAGGCTCGGGGCTGAAGCGCTCTCCGGGCTCAGGGACAGGGCCGTTGTCATCCTGGGCAGGAGCTATAACGCCTTTGACAAGGGCATGAACCTGGAGATACCGGAAAAGCTGGCCACGCTCGGGGTCACATCCATCCCGATGGATTTTCTCCCACTGGAGGAAGCAAGCATTTCGGAGGACTGGCCGCAGGTGTACTGGCGGAGCGGGCAGCGGATACTCAAGGCTGCAAGGCTCATAAGGGAAAACCCGCTTCTCTTCCCTGTCTTTCTGGGGAATTTCTCCTGCGGGCCGGATTCGTTCGTTTTGAAATATTTGAAGAGCGAGCTTGAAAAGGAAAAACAAAAACCCTATCTCCATATAGAAATAGATGAACACAGCGCGGATGCGGGGGCGGTGACGCGCCTGGAGGCGTATCTGGACAGCGTGGAGGGGTGGGAAAAGAAAAAGGGAAAGCCCGGGGCGGAGGCGCCGGCAAAAAAAGGCATATCAGGAAATAAAACGCCAAAAAACGGCAAAAGCAGGACCGTCTACATCCCCCGGATGTCAGACCATGCGTTTGCCTTGGGCGCCGCCCTCAAGCGGTGCGGTGTGCGGTCGGAGGTGCTTCCGCCTCCGGATGGCAAAACGCTTGAGCTTGGCGCAAGGTTCGTCTCGGGCAAGGAATGCTACCCTTACATGGTCACAACGGGCGACATGCTGAAGAAGGTCTACAGCGCGGATTTCAGGCCCGGTGAGGCGGCCTTCTTCATGCCCTCGGGGACCGGCCCCTGCCGCTTCGGGCAATATAACGTGTTCCATAAGCATGTGCTTGAGGAAATAGGCCTGCCGGAGGTCCCCATCTTCGCGCCCAACCAGGATGCCGGTTTTTACCGGGACCTTGGCATCATGGGCAGGGATTTTGCCCTTACCGCCTGGAAAGGCATAGTCGCCATAGAGCTGCTTATCAAGTGCCTGCACGAAAGCAGGCCCTACGAGCACAGCGAAGGGGCGGCGCAGGAGCTCTACGAGCGCTACCTGGGCCTGATAAGCCGCGCGGTGGAGGGCGGGCGCAAGGCGGGGCTCGAAGATGTGCTGATCCGGATGAAAGATGATTTCGCGAAGGTAAAAAACGGCAACGGACGAAAGAAACAAAGCAGACCTCTGATAGGGGTGGTCGGGGAGATATTTGTCCGTTCTAACCGGTTTTCAAACGAGGACCTGGTAAAAAAGATAGAGGCGCTGGGGGGCGAGGTCTGGCTGGCCCCTGTTACGGAGTGGATATATTATGTGAACCTGATGGGGCTGCGCAAGGCGCGCGCAAGGAAAGACCATGCGGCGGCCTTCCAGATATCGGTGCAGCGCTTTTTCCAGAAGCGGGTGGAAAAGCGCTTCAGCAGGCGCTACAAGGGCTCGCTCAAAAGCATCGAGGAGCCGGAGACGGAGGAGATCATCAGGAAGGCGGCCCCGTATGTGCACGACTCTTTCGAGGGGGAGACCATTTTGAGCATAGGAAAGGCGGTGGACCTGGCGGGCAAGGGGGTGGCCGGCATTGTGAACGCCATGCCTTTCGGGTGCATGCCCGGCACCATAGTCACCGCGCTCATGCGCGGGGTGAGCAGGGACCACGGCGTGCCCGCCATAAACATGCCGTATGACGGCACGGAGACCGCCACCACCACCATACAGCTTGAGGCGTTCATAGACCAGGCAAAGGCAAGAATCTTATAATGGACTAAATCTGATTTGATGCAAATAGTGTGAAGGTGTAAACAGGGGGCACACCCGGGGGTGTCCACGAATTTTTTACCCGGTATTGTCCGATCTGGGGCATTTATAATGCCATCCTTTAAATATATCCCGTGCGCGAAGAGGGAACCGGGAAGTATCAGTGACCTTGCCGGAACGCGGAGGCGGGCGCAGATTTGAAACTTTCCGCACGGAAAGGTATAATTTAGGCTGTCTACGGGGCGGGACCCCGCCCGGAAGAAGAAAAAGAGAAAAATTCTTTTCAAAGGGAGGTGATGAGGTGGGCAGTGTTGTCAAATGGCGCAAGAAGAAGATGTCCAAGCACAAGCATAGCAAACTCAGGAAAAAGATGAAGTTCTCCAAACGGGGCAAGTAATCAGGAAGCTGCCCCGGCATGGTCCCGGCAAGAAATGGCATGGGCTGGCGAATGCAACCGGTAAATTAATTTAATTTAAATTAAAAACTTCCTTGCATTAAGAAGGATCCAAGGGCGGCCCTCAGTAACAAAACTGCCGCTTTGGACCTTCACCAATAAGGGGCGCCATGAAAGAAGAGATAGTCTTAAGAGAGACGATAAGTCTTCTTCAAAAAGAGATAGCCACGCTGACAGAGAAGCTTTCCGCATGCGAAAACGCCATCGGCAGCCTGAAGGACATGGAAGGCGAGCTCAAGGCCCTGAAACTCTTTCTGGGGAGGCGCTATCCCGAGTTCAAGAAAGAGTACCCTGAGATCATAGAAAAGGTCCGCTCCTGACCGGAAAA
>JAJYJB010000104.1 GCA_021789735.1 Nitrospirota bacterium | reverse complement strand
GTTGAAATTAGAGTAAGCCGTGGGGCAGACGCCATGAGTAGACCTTCGGACATAGAACTAAGTGAACTCTACCTGATGTTGTATTCCAGCTACTACTATACCGATGGTAATACGACAAGCGGCCAAAAGATAAAAAATCTGACAACACTGATGGACGAGATTAATGGCAAGTACACTGAGCCTGACAAATGACAGTAGACGTAAAGCCTGAGGAGCAAATGGATTTTTTGATCGGAATTTATTCCGGCTCCACGGCGGCGGAGCCGTATGCCCTAAGGAGCGGCTGTTCCTTGCCAGGCGTCCGTTTTTGGATTTTATGCCTCTCGGGCCTCTGATGCAGGGAATTTCTGATCGAACGAGATTTGCTCGCTGCGCATTTAAGCGGGAAAAGCTGGTGCCCCCTGCAGGAATCGAACCTGCGACACCAGGTTTAGGAAACCTGTGCTCTATCCTACTGAGCTAAGGGGGCTAACGGATATATTACCAAAAAAGGCCCCTTATCGTCCAGAAGGCAAACCCCACCCGGAAAAACCCGGCAAAAAGGTCATTTTAATATTAATTGGCACCTATCAATTTGACTTATAGCCCCCAGTTGCAGTATAAAGAGATGATATGACCGGACATGCTCTTTCTCCATACCTCCCTATATTTATATTGATGGTCATTGCCTTGGGGTTCGGCATCGGGTCTCTGGTGGCAGGCATACTTGTAAGGCCCAGGCGGCCATACAGGGAAAAGCTTATGCCTTACGAGTCCGGCAACCCTCCGGTGGAGGAGCCTCGCTACAGGTTTTCCGTAAAATTCTACATTGTCGCCATGCTCTTCGTTATCTTCGACGTGGAGGCCATTTTCCTTTACCCGTGGGCGATAACCTTCGATAAACTGGGCCTCTATGCGTTTGTGGAAATGGTGCTCTTCATAGCAATATTAATGGTGGGGTATGTTTATGCCTGGAAAAAAGATGCCTTCAAATGGGAATGAGATAAAAAACTCCGGCGTTACCGCGCGTGAGATCCTGAGCGGGGACACCGGGGTGCTGGAGATAGAAAAGGGGCTCAAGATCATCCCCGGCGCAAACACGATAATCGCGTCGCTGGACAAGCTTGTGAACTGGGGTAGGCAATCCTCCCTCTGGCCGGTCACCTTCGGACTTGCCTGCTGCGCCATCGAGATGATGGCCACGGGCGCCTCCCATTATGATCTCGACAGGCTGGGCGTGATATTCAGGGGCTCGCCAAGGCAGGCGGACTTCGTAATCGTCGCGGGCACGGTGACAAAAAAGATGGCGCCCATAGTGCGCCGGGTGTACGACCAGATGCCTGAGCCAAGGTACGTCATCGCCATGGGAAGCTGCGCCTGTTCCGGCGGAATATTCAACACATACAGCACAGTGCAGGGGGTGGACAGCTTCCTGCCCGTGGACGTTTACATTCCCGGCTGCCCACCCAGGCCGGAAGCCCTGATGGAGGGCATTATCAAGCTTCAGGAAAAAATAAAGAAGGAGCAGCTGAGATGGAGCCCCTTCAGATAGCGGAAAAGATAAAGCAGGCCTTTCCCGGCGAAGTTGCCGAAATAACCTCCTTCAGGGACCAGGTATCCGCACACCTAAAAAAAGACAGGCTGTTCGATATCTGCCGCATGCTGAAGGAAGACCCTGAACTGGACTTCGACTACCTTGTGGATGTCTGCGGCGTGGATTACCTGGACAAAAAGACGCCCCGTTTCGAGGCCGTCTATCACCTTTATTCCATGACCCGCAGGCACTTTATACGCCTCAGGGTCCAGGTGCCGGAGGAAGACCCCCAGGTCCGCTCGGTCGTTCCCATCTGGCAGGGGGCCAACTGGCATGAAAGGGAATGCTACGATATGCTCGGCATCCGCTTTGAAGGCCATCCGGACTTAAGAAGAGTGCTGCTGCCTGAGGACTGGGAAGGCCATCCCCTGAGGAAGGACTACCCGGTGGAGGGCTTCACAGGCGAGGAAGACTGGCATGGTTACACGGAGGTCGTGGAGTTGTCTAAAAAACTGAAGGAATTTGAATGGGGGAACTAAAAGCCCTTTCTGAACTTTCAGAAAAGATAAAAAATAAAAAATACTGGTTTCTAATTTAATTTGGAAATTTGAAATGATAGAACAAGAAGGAAAAGAGATAAAGACAAAAGAGATCGCCCTCAGCATGGGTCCGCAGCATCCCGCCACTCACGGGGTCCTGAGGCTGGTGCTGGAGCTTGACGGCGAGACCGTCGTCAAATGCACTCCCCATGTGGGCTACCTGCACAGGGGCGTGGAGAAGCTGGGAGAGAACCGGACCTATCTTTCCGCCCTGCCGCTTACGGACCGGCTGGACTATATCTCTTCCATGTCCAACAATGTTGGCTACGTCATCGCCGTCGAAAAGCTCTTTGGCATAGAGGCCCCGGAAAGGGCCAAATACATCCGCACCATCATGTGCGAAATGACAAGGATATCAAGCCATATAATCTGGTTGGGCACACATGCCCTGGACATTGGGGCGATGACCGTTTTCCTTTACTCCTTCAGGGAGCGGGAATGGCTGCTGGACCTCTTCGAGATGACCTGCGGAGCCAGGCTCACCGCAAGCTATCCGCGCATAGGGGGGGTAAGAAACGACGTCTCCCAGCAGTTTCTGGACAGTCTTTATGAGTTCACCCAGCAATTCCCCGCCAGGCTGGACGAATACGAGACCCTCATAGACAAAAACCGCATCTGGCTTAAAAGGACAAAGGGCATAGGCGTTATATCCGCCGCGGAGGCCGTAAACTGGGGTCTTACGGGGGCCACTCTCAGGGGTTCCGGCGTGGACTACGACGTGAGAAAAGCCTTCCCTTATGACGTATATGACAAAGTGGAATTCGATGTGCCTCTGGGAGTCCACGGGGACGTTTACGACAGGTACCGCTGCAGGATGGAGGAACTCCGCCAGTCAAACCGGATAATAAAACAGTGCATCGAGCAGCTGCCAACGGGGCCCATACTTTCTCCCGAGGCGGCCAAATTCGTGCTTCCTCCCAAGGAAAGCCTGTTTAAGAGCATGGAATCCCTCATCCACCATTTCGTGCTCATGACAAAGGGGCCTCTCACCGCGCCAGCAGGCGAGGTGTATTCCGCCAGTGAGGTGCCGAAGGGAGAACTGGGCTTCTATATCGTAAGCGACGGCACGGGCACACCTTACAGGATGAGGGTAAGGGCGCCCTCTTTTGTCCATGCCTCGGTCCTCCCCAGGCTGTGCGAGGGCGGGCTCATAGCGGACGTCATCGCCAATATAGGGACCATAGACATAGTGTTGGGCGAATGCGACAGGTGAAATGGATGCGAGTGGCTCCCGAAGGGGAAAGCGAGCGAATATGATACATAAAAAAATCCTTACATTCGATGCCCGGAGGGCATAAAATAAGCAATGGAAAACTTCCCGGCTTTCAGCCCAGGGGCACTTGCCCGCCTGGAAGAGATCAAAAAAAAGTATCCCCCCGGCAGGGCGGCGCTAATGCCCGCCTTGCATGTGGCCCAGGAAGATTTCGGGTGGCTCAAACCCGAGGCGCTGAAGGCGGTAGCGGAATACCTGGAGCTTCCGGAGATGACCGTTCGTAGCACGGCCACATTCTACTCTATGTACAGGCACAAAAAGACGGGCAGAAACGTAATCCGTCTTTGCACGAACGTCTCCTGCTTGGTGTTGGGCGCCCGCACGCTTAAAGGCATCCTCGAGGGCCTGTACGGCCTTGCGCCCGGCAATACCAGCCCGGATAACCGCTTCTCCCTTGAGATCGCGGATTGCATCGGGGCCTGCGGCAGTGGTCCCGCGATGCTTGTGAACGATGACCTGCACACCGGACTGGACGCGAAAAAAGTGATAGAGGTCCTGGAGAACTACAAATAAGCAGCCCAATGACCAGATACCTTCTGGACGTCGAAAATCCGAACCTGGACGGATACGAAAAGGCGGGCGGTTATCAGGGGCTTGCCAGGGCCCTCACGATGGAGCCGGCCCTGATCATTGAGGAAGTAAAAAAGTCCGGCCTGCGGGGCAGGGGCGGCGCCGGTTTCCCAACCGGGATGAAATGGACGTTCGCGGCCGGAGACCCTAAATTCCCCAAATACATAATCTGCAATGCCGATGAAGGAGAGCCAGGCACGTTCAAAGACAAGGCGATCCTTGAGAAAAACCCGCACATACTAATAGAAGGCATGGCCGTAGCGGCACGCGCCCTGAAGGCGGAGCTGGGATATATCTATTTAAGGGGGGAATACCCAAAGGGAAAAGATATCCTGCAGGCCGCGCTCAAAGAGGCCCGCGGCAAGGGCTATCTTGGGGAAAACATAATGGGCAGCGGGATGAGATTTGATATCCATGTGCACCTTGGCGCCGGTGCCTACATATGCGGAGAGGAAACTGCCCTCATAAACTCCCTTGAAGGCAAAAGAGGACAGCCCCGTCTGAAGCCGCCTTTCCCGGTCAACTCAGGGCTATGGGGCAGGCCCACGATGGTCAATAACGTGGAGACCCTGGCAAACCTCCCTTTCATCATGAGGGCCGGGGCCGCGCAGTACGTCAAAATAGGGGACCCCGGATGTCCCGGCAACAAGCTTTTCCCGGTAAGCGGACACGTGGAAAAACCGGGCCTTTATGAGCTTCCCATGGGCACAACGCTCAGGGAAATAATCTACGGGCAGGCCGGGGGGATCAAAAACGGCAAGAGGCTGAAGGCCGTCATACCTGGGGGGATCTCCGCGCCCGTCCTGCCTCCGGACGCGATAGACTGCCCCATGGACTTCGTCTCTGTCCAGAAACAGGGGAGCATGCTTGGCTCGGGTGGCGTAATGGTGTTCGATAATGATACATGCATTGTACGGGTAGCGCACAGGGCCCTTGAATTTTTCGAGCGTGAATCCTGCGGCAAATGCACGCCGTGCCGTGAGGGCACCAGCTGGCTCAGGGCCATACTCGAACGGATAGAGACAAGGCAGGGCCGCGAGGGAGACCTGCAGCTGCTTGAAGACGTCTCCAGGAATATCGCTGGGAACACCTTCTGCCCCCTTGGCGACGGAGCGGCCTCGGCGGTCCTGGGTTTCCTCAGGCATTTCCGTGAAGAGTTCGAGGAACATATCAAAAACGGCTGCCCGTTTGGCCCGGATGATCATACGCGGACCGTCATAGCCAGGTGAGACCATGATCTCAATTACCATAAACGGCAGGAAGATAGAGCTTGAAGGGCCTGTCACCATCCTTGAGGCCGCAAGAAAGAACGGCATAGAAATTCCCACCCTGTGCAGCCATCCGGCATTGGAGCTGTGGGGCGGGTGCCGGATGTGCCTTGTGGAGATAGAAAAGATGCCCAGGCTCCAGACCTCCTGCACCGTGACCGCAGCCGATGGCATGACCGTGTACACCGAAACTCCAAGGGTGGTTGCGGCAAGAAAGGCCATGCTTGAGTTCCTGCTCATCAACCACCCTCTCCAGTGCCCCACCTGCGACAAGGCCGGGGAGTGCGCGCTCCAGGACCTGACGGTAAGATACGGCGCGGTCGCGGGGCGGTTCGAGGAAGGCAAAAGGACGTTCCCCGAAAACGTGGACGACCCCATCATAGTCAGGAACATGGAGAGGTGCATCATGTGCACCCGCTGCGTGCGCATGTGCGACTCTGTCCAGGGGGCCTCCGCAATAGGGGTTGTGGGAAGGGGGGCCAGATCGCACGTAGAGCCCTTTTCAGGGGGCAGATACAACTGCGAATACTGCGGAAACTGCCTGAACGTATGTCCGGTCGGGGCGATCATGTCCAGGCTCCACAGGTACACATACAGGCCTTGGCAGATGGACAAAGCCGTGAAGACGGTGTGCTCCTTCTGCGGAGTGGGCTGCACGATGCTCCTTGAGGTAAGGGGGGACGCCATACAAAAAGTTTCCCCGGCATTCGGCAAGGGAGTGAACAACGGGCTTCTGTGCGGCCGGGGAATGTTCGGTTATGGGTATGTTGGAAGCCCGGAGAGGCTTAAAACGCCTCTGGTAAGAAAAAACGGCAAGCTGGAGCCCGCAAGCTGGGATGAGGCGCTGGCCTTTGCCGCCAGCAGACTCCTGGAGATAAAAAACCGGCACGGCGGCGGGGCGATAGGCGGCATGGCCGGCAGCAGGTGCACCAATGAGGACAACTACGTATTCCAAAAGTTTTTACGTGCGGGCTTCGGTTCGAACAATATAGATTCCGTAGCAAGGCTTGGCCTTTTGCACGCCCAGGGCCTCCTTGAAGGCCTTTTCGGGCAGGGCGCAGCCGCAAATGTCATAACAGGCATTGCAGGTTCGGACGCCGTGCTGACCGTGGCCTGCGACCCCACGCAGACAAACCCGGTCATGGGCCTGCAGGTCAGGGCGGCGGCAAAGGCGGGCAGAAAAGTGGTAACCATAGGCCATGCGCGGGGGCTCAGACGCCACAGGACGCACTCACTTCCCACAGTCTTCGGAGCCGAAGGCGTTGCGCTGGCCGGGCTTTTAAAAGAACTCCTGAGGATGAAAAAAGATTCCCTGCCCGGGGAAAACCTTGAGCTGGAGGCCGCCATAAAGGAGTTCAAGCTGCCTGAGCCGGAAGAGACAGAGAGACTGACCGGCGTGCCCCGGGCCGCGATATCCGATGCCGCGGCAGCCCTGAAGGACGTATCCACTTCCAGCATAATCGCCGGGCGCGAGCTTGCGGCCAGCATGGACGCAAGGCGGAATTTCATGCTGCTTGCCGCGATCGGTTATATCATCAATGCGAGATTTTTCCTCATTTCCGAGCGCCCCAATGAACAGGGACTTATAGATATGGGCAGATCGGAA
>JAJYJB010000103.1 GCA_021789735.1 Nitrospirota bacterium | reverse complement strand
TTCCGATCTCGCGGGGGAATCCAAGTTTACCCTGAAATAATCCAAGTTCGTGAATAACATTTTCTCTCGCGTGAAAATTGCCATTCTCATCTTTGTCTTCGCCAGTCATAACTAAAATGGCAAATGAACTTTTGCTCATCATATCTTCTAGAATATCTCTGATAGTATGGCCAGCTCTTGCACCGATTTCGTAAGCCTCTATTTTGTATTTATGTTTATCTTGTAAATGGTCCTTCAAGTCTCTCCATTGTTGGCTTTGCCCATGCCCGATAAATATAACAGGCTTTTCTTTTGGTTCTTCGGGAAGGCGACATTTGGGTGCTAAAGTTTCAAATACCTGATGAACAGCTTCGATTATTGATCGATCAGGGGCCGTTATTTCAATGTTTGTACATGGCCGGACGTATTGGAGTAGCATCATATAATCTTCCTCTTCAGCCCTTTTCATGTAATAGACATATTCTGTGTTCTCCTTTGCATAGTCTGCAAAAAATTCAGGTTCTGTGTCGTGACCCCATTGCTCATCCTTCATGTGGACTGTCAACATGGTTTTGATTTTATGATCATTTTGTAAATAAGAGGCCAGTTTGTCCCACGCCTTCTGTATTACTTCTTGGGTGAATTTAGTGCTATGAAAATGTTTTTGTTTTTTCATATAAATTTAAATTTTTTATTTTTTGACATTTATTTTATATCCCTTTGATTAAAAAACTGTCAAGCCGTTCATATTAAATAAGAGAGGGGCACATCCCACATTCTCTGGGAAATCCGCATAAGGACGCTCTATCTTTCGTGCAGACTTGGGGACAAAGTCTGCTATGGAGCGCCACCAGGCGCCGCTACGAACTACTGGACGCTCTTTACCGGACAAAATTCACGGAAGACGCCATGTTTCAATGCGCAATTGTTTCCGGGGCACAACTTTATTCAGTGAGGACAGAGGCCGGCTGCCCCCACCGTTTCCCCTGAAACGGCGAGCGCAGCGAAAAACCGGATAAACGCATGGAGGCGGATGGATTTTTTCAGCCCGGAAGTATCACGTCGTGTATGAGCCTTCTTTTCGGGGGCTCCCTGTCGCCTATTTCGATGCCTGAAAGGAGCGCCTCCTCGGCCTCCTTAAGCCTTGAAGGGTCATTCGTGTGGAGCGTCGCAAAAGGGGTGTCCGCCTTGACGGAGTCCCCGGGTTTTTTGCCTATGATTATCCCCGCCGCCGGGTCTATGTCCTCATCCATCATCGCCCTTCCTGCCCCAAGCAGTGCCGATGCCTGGCCCACCGCGAAGGCGTCCATCCTGGTGATGTAGCCGTTCCATGGGGAAAGCACCGGCTTTATATGGCGCGCGGCGGGCAGAAGCGCCGGCTTCAGCACGGCATCCGGGTTGCCGTGCTGGGCATCCACGCACTCAACCAGCTTGGCAAAGGCGTCCCCGTGCTCTATATAGTCCCATATCTCGTCCTTATACCTCTTAAGCAGGTTCTCACTCAGCCTCTGTGGGCGGACCTCCTCGCTGACCGCGTCGGCAAGGTGCAGCATCCAGGCCGCAAGGCTCATGGTGACTTCCATAAGGTCCGGGGCGAAACTTCCCTTGAGAGCGGATATGCACTCCTTGAGCTCCAGGGCGTTTCCCACGGAGCGCCCAAGGGGAGCGTCCATATCGGTTATAAGGGCGATGGTCATCACCCCCATGGAATTGCCTATCCTGACCATCAGCTCCGCAAGCCGCCTGGCCTCATCAAGCCCCCTCGTCAGCGCCCCGGAGCCTGTCTTTACGTCAAGCACAAGCGCGTCCAGCCCCTCCAGGAGCTTCTTGCTCATTATGCTTGCGGCGATGAGCGGAATGGACTCCACCGTGGCGGTAGCGTCCCTCATGGCGTAGATTTTTTTGTCCGCCGGATTGATCTCTTCCGTCTGCTCGTTTATGAAGAACCCGGCGGTCTTCAGGCACCCCATAAGCTCTTCCGGCCCAAGGTCCGTCCTGAACCCGGGGATGGAGGATATCTTGTCTATCGACCCCCCCGTGTGGCCGAGCCCCCTGCCCGCTATGGAGGGCACCTTCAGGCCCATCGCGGCCATGAGCGGGGCGAGTATAAGCTGCGTCTTGTCCCCTACCCCTCCGGTGGAATGCTTGTCTATCTTTACGCCCTGCAGGCCCCCCAGCTCCAGCTTCCTGCCGGTAGAGGCCATGGCCCCCGTAAGGGCGATGGTCTCCTCGTCGTTCATCCCTCTGTTGTAGACCGCCATGAGGAAAGCGGCCATCTGGTAATCGGGCACCTGTCCCTTGATGTTGCCTTCGATCAAGAAAGATATCTCCGGGCCGGAAAGGGCCCCGCCGTTCCGCTTTTTCCTTATCAGGTCCACCGCTCTCATGAGGAGATAGTTTAGTTAAAAAACAAAAAAGGGTCAATTTTAAAAATCTGTTAAAATAGGTCATGTCACCGATGGGTCCAGAAAGCCGTATCTCCTCCGCCATGCGCCTGCCCGCTCAGCACGGCGCAAAGACATCCATATAAGAGGGCGTTTTTCTTTATTTTTGCGCTCCAGGAGGTCCTTGCCGCGCGGAGGGAATGGGAAAAAGAAAAAAGAAAAAGAAAAAGCAGAAAATGAAAAAACAGTTATTGTTCTTTCTGGCCGTTTCCGTGGCGATGATGGCGCTGTATGTCATCATCCAGTTCGCCATCCCTTCGGACCCCTCCAAGGGGCCGGAGGAGATATGGATAGCCCCCGGCACCACGTTCAGGCAGGCCGCGGACATGCTGAAGCATAAGGGGTATATCGGGGATGCCGGGCTCTTTGTCATTGCCGCAAGGCTTACGGGGGCGGACAGAGGGCTGAAGGCCGGCTATTACGACCTGGACGGCGGCATGACCCCCTGGTTCATATTCCAGATGCTCAAAAACGGCAAGATGCTTAAAAACCTGGTCACCATCGTGGAGGGCGACAGCCTGCGGGAGATCAGGCAGAAGCTGGTGGAAAAGAACATAATGAGCGCCGCGGATTTTGACCGCCTCGCCACCGACAAGGCTTTCCTGGCCAAACTGCATATAGACGCCCCCTCCCTTGAGGGATACCTGTTTCCGGCATCATATTCTTTTCCGAAAGGGGACCCGCCGGAGCAGGTGTTGACGGAGATGGTGAACAGGCTGATGCAGGCATATGACGGGAAGCTCCGTGCAAGGGCGCAGGAGGAAGGCCTGGACTTGAACAGCGTCCTGACCATGGCTTCCATTGTGGAGCGGGAGGCGGTAAAGGATTCCGAAAGGCCGGTAATAGCGGGGGTCTTTTACAACAGGCTTAAAAAGGGGATGCCCCTGCAGGCGGACCCCACCGCTGTTTACGGGGTAAAACCTTTTTGCGAAGGTGTGACCGCCCAGGACTTGAGGAGCTGCACGAAATATAACACCTACAGGATAAAAGGGCTCCCGCCCGGCCCGATAGACTCCCCCGGACTGAAGTCAATAGAAGCGGCCCTCTACCCCGCCAGGGTGCCTTATCTTTATTTCGAGTCGAACTATGACGGGACGCACACTTTCTCCGTCACGTACAAGGAGCAGGAGGCCGCCATACTCAACTCCCGAGCGGAGCTCAAGGAGCGGCAGGAGGCCCTTATAAACGGAAGCGCGGACGCGGCGCAGCAAAACACAAAGGAGATGACAGCCGTGGAGGCATCCGGAAAAAAATGAAAACAAGACAGATAAAGATCGGCAATGTCCCCATAGGCGGCGGAAGCCCGGTGTCCGTCCAGTCCATGACCAATACGGACACAAGGGACACCGCGGCCACGCTCAGGCAGGTCAGGGCGCTTGCCAAGGCGGGTTGCGAGATCATCCGGCTTGCTGTGCCGGACATGGAGGCGGCCAGGGCGCTGGGGCCGATAAAAAAAGGCTCCCCGCTTCCCGTTGTGGCAGACATACATTTTGACTGGAGGCTGGCCCTCGAGGCGCTCAGGCAGGGTGTGGACGCCCTCAGGATAAACCCCGGCAACATCGGGGCCGGCTGGAAGCTCAGGGAGGTGGTGCTGGCGCTCAAGGACAGGCAGGTGCCCGTCCGCGTGGGCGTCAATGCTGGCTCCCTTGAGAAGGACCTGCTTGCGAAATACGGGCGTCCCTCCGCCCAGGCGCTCGTGGAAAGCGCGCTGAAGGAGATTTCCCTTCTAGAGGGGCTGGGTTTCGGCCTTATAAAGGTCTCCCTCAAGGCATCGAATGTGCCCACAACGGTGGAGGCCTACAGGCTTTTCTCGAAGAGCTCCGATTGTCCCCTGCACATAGGCATTTCGGAGGCCGGCCCGCCTTCCGTGGGCACGGTAAAGAGCGCGGTGGGCCTTGGGGTGCTGCTTTCGGAGGGCATAGGGGACACCATGCGGGTCTCGCTTACGGGCAACCCGGTGAACGAGGTCCGTGTGGCGCTGCAGATACTTGAGAGCCTTGGGCTCAGGCAGCCGGGGGTGGAACTGGTGTCTTGTCCCACATGCGGGCGCACGACGATAGATATCGAAAGGCTCGCGACCCTGGCCGAGAAAAAACTCCGCGGGCTCAGGCTCCCGAGGCCCGTGAAGGTGGCGGTCATGGGCTGTGTGGTAAACGGGCCGGGAGAGGCCAAGGAGGCGGACTTCGGCATCACGGGCTCAAAGGGCATGGGGATGATCTTCAGGAAAGGCAAGCTTTTGAGGACGGTAAAGGAAGAGGAGCTGCTTGACGAGCTCATCCGGGAGGTCAGCCAATGGAAACCATAAGGCTTCCCCGCGTGATGAGGGAGACCGCCATAAAGGAAAAAAGGAGCGGCAGGACCATAGGGTTTGTGCCCACCATGGGCGCGCTTCATGAAGGGCACCTGTCCCTGGTCAAGGCGGCCAGGGCGGAAAACGACATCGTCGTCGCAAGCATATTCGTAAACCCCATCCAGTTTTCCCCGGGGGAGGATTTCGACCGCTACCCGAGGGCCTTAAGCGATGACCTTGAAAAGCTGGAAGGCCTGGCCGACTTTGTGTTCCTGCCGGAAAAGGAAAGCATGTATCCGCCGGATTTCTCCACCAGGGTCGAGGTAGGGGGGCTGTCCGAAAAGATGTGCGGACGGTTCAGGCCGGGGCATTTCCAGGGGGTGGCCACCGTGGTGCTGAAGCTTTTCAATACCGTACAGCCGTCGAGGGCCTATTTCGGACAAAAAGACTACCAGCAGTCGGTCATCATAAAAAGGCTCGTCAGGGACCTGGACCTGCCGCTTGAAGTGGCTGTCTGCCCCACGGTGAGGGAGCCCGACGGGCTGGCGATGAGCTCCAGGAACGCCTATCTTGTCCCTGAGGAAAGAAAGGCGGCCACGGCCCTTTACCTGGCGCTGCGGGCAGGGGAAAAGACCCTGAAAGAGGGGCAAAGGAGCGCCGCGCGGGTCGGGGAGGCAATGCGCGGGGCGCTCTCCGGGGAGCCGCTGGTCAGACAGGTGCAGTACATGGCCGCTTACGACCCGGAAACTCTCCAAGAGCTTGAAATTATTGAAAAAAACGGCATAGTCCTGGCAGGCGCCGTGGTCGTTGGGACGACCAGGCTTATAGACAACCTTCTGGTAAATGATTTAAAATAAAGCCAAAGGAAAAGAAGAAGACAAAAATGTTAAACAGGGTCCACATACAGATATTAGACAATCCGGCCAACTGGGCGCCTGGCACCGATGCAGCTTTTGGCGAGCAGGAGCAAAACCAGCTCATAGCCAATGAGCTCAGGAACGACCTCAACTACAACTACCCTTCAGTGACGAGCGTCGAATACATAGACCTCTTCAATGACGAGGCGGACGGTTTTTCCGAGATCAGGGAGCTGCTGAGCCAGGGCGTCATAACCGCGCCCATAGTGCTCATAAACGGCGTGCCAAAGATCCACGGGGGCATACCCTCGACGCTCATAAAGGTCGAAGTGGAAAAAATAATCTCGTCCGGCCCGCTGCACTGACCTGAAAAAAAACAGCCGGAAGGCCATGCCCGGCGCTCTGTTTTCCCCGGCAAAAGGGTTTTACATTATTTTATTTGCTTGTTTTTAAAACAGGGGCGCCATAACGCAGAGGTGACACACAAAAATGGCAGTAGAAGCGAAGATCGAAGGCAAAAAGCTCATAATCACATGTGATCTTGAGGAGCCGGCGCCGAGCGCATCAGGCAAAACCCTTGTGGTGGCCAGCACGCGGGGCAACATGAAGACATCCGTAACGATTGACGGGAAACCGCTGATAATAGGCCTGAACGCCTACATTTACAAGTAGTCTTTTTTATTTGTTTAAATTCAATACCCTGCATCAAGCTGCAGGGTATTGAATTTTTTTCAAAAACCAAGGCCAAGGCCCCCCTCGCACAGTCCGCAACCTTGCAGCAAGCTAAGTGGAATTGGTTTTTTAATTTTGTTTATCCCGCTTTTACTCCAGGGACTCGTAATTTGCGCAAGCAAATGGAGGGGTGCAGATAGCGTAGAAGACCAGGTCCGTTTCCCCTGTGTTTTCTATCTTCTGTGAGGTCCCGGCTGGGATATATACCACGTCTCCCGGTCCGACGTCCTGTCCGGGCATGCCGCCTGCTGTCACCCTTCCGGACCCTTCGACCACCAGATACCTCTCCTCGGTGCCGCGAAGCCTGTGGGCCTTTGTGGTAATGCCTGGCAGCACGCGGGCCCTCGCTATGGAAACCGACTTGTCCGCCTCCGTGTTCCAGGACTCCACTATATAACAGCCCTCAGGGATGAAGAATTCCTTTTTTTCGCTGGCGCGCGATATCATGGGCCCCATTTTAAATTTTTTTGTCTCCTTTTTTAAAGAAAAAATGGTCTTCCGGGAATCCTGTGGGCGGACACGGCCATTTTATTTTAACTCACCATCCCACCCTCTTAATGTGTGGGGGGTGCCCCCCGATACGAGGC
>JAJYJB010000021.1 GCA_021789735.1 Nitrospirota bacterium | reverse complement strand
CTGTAGGCGGAAGCGTCCAGCGGATTGAGCTTCAGGGCCATGTCCAGGTCGGAGATGGCCTGGTCATATTCCCCCTTCCTTTCATGGGTAAGCCCCCGGCCCTTGTATGCGCCGGCATCCCCGGGGTTTAGCGCTATGGCCTTGTTGAAATCGGAAATGGCGCGTCCGTACCAGCTCTTGTTTATGTAGAAGACCCCGCGGACGTCATAGGCATTAACGTCCAGAGGGTTCAGTTTTATTGCCTTCGTGAAATCGGCTATTGCCATGTCATAGTGGCCCTTGTACCCGTAGGCAACGGCGCGGCCGTCGTATGCCTCGGCATAAGCGGGGTCCAGCGAGATGGCCTTGTTGAAATCCGTAATGGCAAGGCCGTACCGGCCCTTGTATATGTACGCGGCGCCCCTTTCAAAGAACAGGACCGCCAGGTCCTTCCCGGTGTAGAGACCGGAGCCGATCTCTTTCGTGCAGGCGCTTACCGCCATGTCGTACTGCCTGATGTTCAGGTAGTCTTTGCACCAGTCAGTTGCCGCCGCAGTCCCCGAAGTAAAGACCATCGCGCAGAGGAGCATGCCAGCCGCGAACTTTCTTATTTTTTCAAGCCCTCCGCCTTCCATGGTTCAATGCTATTTGCTGGCCGTCCGGCTGTCAAGCATTAAACGGCCCTGCCTCCGCGTTTTCCTGGCCTGTTTCCGGGATGAATATGTCTACCGACGTGCCTTCGTTCTCGTGGCTGGTGATCTCCACGTGCCCCTGCATCTTTGAGACCATTTTTTTTACTATCGCAAGTCCCAGGCCCGTGCCGTGGGGTTTTGTCGTAAAAAAGGGCCTGAAGAGGTTTTTGACCTGCTGAGGGGTCATGCCCTTTCCGTTGTCCTCAACACGGAACAGTACGAGGCTGTCTACCTTGTGGACGCTTATCCTGATCTTCGGGTTTTCCCTGCCCTCCAGGGCGTCAAACGCGTTTGTCACGATGTTCAGGAGCACCTGGCCGAATGCCCTTTCATCCACATACGCCTTTTGAACGCCGGGCGCGATCTCGCTTTCCACCTTGATGCCTCTTTTTTTTGCGTCGTCGGCCACCAGCGCCAGGAACCTGCCGATCATACCGGGGACATCGGTCTGTTTCAGGGTCACAGATTCAAAAAGGTTGAAGTTTCTGAGCGATTTAAGCAGGAAGTCCAGCCTGGACATCTGCTCCCTGGCCCTGTTTATGTATTCCTCTATCTGCTCAGGAGCAAGGTTTTTGAGTTTCCGTTTCAGCACGTCCAGCGTTATCGATGCCGTGACAACGGGGTTTGCTATCTCGTGCCTTATGCCGCTGAATATATACCCTATGTTTTCCATCAGGTTTGCCGCTTCCGCGATGGTCTCAAGGCGTCTCCTCTCGGTAATGTCCGTCACCATTGAGACAAAGCCTTCGTACTTGCCGCCCGGGCCCATCCTCAGGCTTGTGGAAACGATGGTCCATACATCCCTGCCTTCCCTGGACCGGAACCTGAAGTCAAATGTCTTCTCGGCGGCCCCGCTTTTCCACTTCTGCTGCCTGGCCCTGAATTCCTCCAGGGCCTTTCCGTCCATGAAATCCGTTATCAGCCGCCCGGGCAGCCCCTCCTTTTTAAGGTCGAGCATCCTGGCCATGCTTTCATTGGCAAAAGTGATCCTCTCGTCCGCGTCTGCGGCTATCACTCCTTCCCGTGCCGTCTCCACTATGGTCCTGTAGCGCTCTTCGGTGGCCCTCAATTGCACCGCCCTGGCCTCCGCCAGTTTTTCAAGGTCCTCCTCATGCATCCTGATGTGCTCTTCAGCCTGCTTCCGTTTCAGGGCCATGTCATTGAACGCCCCGGCAAGCTCCCCCAGCTCGTCCGGCGAGCTTACGTCCGTCCTTGCGTCTAGGTTCCCTTTCCCGATCGACCTTGCCGCCCCGGCGACCTTCCGGAGGGGGACCGTAATGAACCGGGAGATGACAACGCCCGCCGAAAAAGTTATCAGGAAGAAGACCGCCGCTATCTCAAGCAGCACCTTGTTGGCCCGCCTGGCAAGCGCCACGTTCCCGGTGATGTCGGTCAGCGTAAGGATGGCGCCCATGTGCCGCCCGACGGCGTTTTTCAGGAGGAAACCGCCGCACATGAATGTCCGCCCGTTACTCCGCACTTCTCCGATCACCCCTTTGCCGGCCTCCACCTTATTGATGTTTTCCCCCGTGAAGCACGAGCCCTGGCGCCTCTCTTCTCCTTTTTCCCCGCCCGTCACTGTGCTGGCCAGCACCACATAGTCCTTAAGGTCGTTCCAGTTGTCCCTGATCCCTTTCGCCCTGACCACGGACTCCCATTGCCGCCTGTTCAGATACCGCTTGTCGGCGACTATTGCGAATTCGTTCTTGGTCCGGTCTTTCAGGAATTTAAGAAAATGGTTTATCCCTTCGGCAAGCTCCAGGTACCCTATTACCTTCCCGTCCTTGAAGTACGGCGCGAAGGCCCTGAGCGCAAACGTCGTCTTCCCGAGCTCGATGCCCCATGCCGGTCTTCCCGTCTGTCTGGCTGTTAGAAATGCGGACTGCCGGGCCAGGTCTCCATGGAGTTTTTTGTTCTGCATCCTCAAAAAGACCGTTCCGTCAGGAAGGATGAAATAAAAACGGGAGATGCCGGTCTTGTCCTTGAGGCCGTTAAAGACGGGCAGGGCGCGGGCATAGAGCTTGCCCCTGTTCTTTTCAACATATGCCGCCATGATGGCCGGGTTCCGGGAGAGGACTTCCAGGACGCCAAGCAGCATCTTCGTCTCGCCCTCCGCCAGGTCGTTGAAGGAATCCTTTACTTCCTGTAAATTCTCGTGGGCCACCTGCCTGAAGGCCGTCCGCTGGTTGTGCAACCCGGCCAGATAGAAAAGGGCGGAAAGCGAGATGGAAAATATCAGGAAGGTGGCCGGCAGCTTATAGCGGATCTTCATGGCTTACTCCCCGGTCGGTATTGTTTTTTGCGCGGCCCTAACAAATTGTATCACCAAATGCGGTGATTGTTATCTTGTGAGGGGGGGGCAGGAAAGCAGGGCAGGCTCAGGACAGAGAAAAACTCTCCCCACGGGGGGCCTTTATGCCAAACATGCTGGCGGCCGTTGCGCCAAGGTCCATGAACCCCTGTCTTACTCCAAGGTCCCTGCCTGGCCCGCGGCGCTGCCCCCGCCCTTCCATGAAAAGGACGGGCACCAGTTCCCTTGTGTGGTCCGTCCCCGGCTTGGTGGGGTCGTTTCCATGGTCCGCGGTTATGAAGAGGCTGTCCTCCGCGCCAAGCACTGGAAGGAGGCCGCCCAGCAGACTGTCAAATTCCGCTAGCGCGCGCCAAAATCCCGCAACGTCGTTCCTGTGTCCATACAGGGTGTCGAAATCGTTCAGATTGGCAAATATCAGGCATTGTCCCGGGTTTTTAACGAGCTTCTCTATCTCCTCCATGCCCTGCCTGTTGTCTGCGGTCTTTACAGTCCCTGCGGTAAAGCCGCGCATGCCGAACATCTCCGCGACCTTGCCCACCGAAAAAACGGGGACGCCATTTGCGGCAAGCCTGTCAATGACGGTTTCGGCGGGCGGGGGCTGAGGAAAGTCCTTTCTTTTTTCCGGGATACGTCTGAAGCTGCCGGGTGTCCCCTCAAAGGGTCTTGCGATAACGCGGCAGACGTTTTTGCCGGGCCCGGAAAGCAGGCGGCGCGCCTTTTCGCATATCCCATAGAGCTCTCCGGTCCCCACTACCCCCGTGTGCGCGGCTATCTGGAACACGCTGTCCGCGGACGTGTAGACTATCAGCTCCCCGGTATTCAGGTGCCGGGCCCCAAGCTCCTCTATTATCGCCGTGCCCGAGGCGGCCCTGTTGCCGATGACCTTTCTGCCGGTGGCCTCTTCGAACTCGGTTATGATGTCCGGCGGGAACCCTTCGGGGAACGCCGGGAAGGGCTTCGTGTTCAGTATGCCCATCATCTCCCAGTGGCCGGTTATGGTGTCCTTCCCCGCGCTCAGCTCCCGCATCAGTCCGTAAGAGGCAAGCGGCCCATGCGCGGGCAATATTGCCGGCAGTGGCGTGATATTGCCAAGCCCCAGTCTCTCAAGAACGGGCAGTCCGGCAAAGCCGCCGCTTGCAGCGGCCCTCTCGAGGACATGCCCCAGGGTGTTTGGGCCGGCGTCCCCGTACCGGGCGGAATCCGGAGCGGGGCCCGCGCCAACCCCGTCAAGCACAATGATTACGACCTTTTTCCCGCCCGTTTTTTTTGTCATTTCAGCGGGGGCAGAGGGCTGGCCGTTATGATGTTCGTTATGCCAAGGCGTATCATCATCACGGCTATTGCCGCCAGCATCAGGAGCATTATTTTTGAGAACACCAGGATGCCGCCGCGGCCGAAATACCTGACCACCCTGTCCGCCTGGATGAAGGACACCCACACTATGGTCAGATTGATCGCAAGACCTGCCGCTGTAAAGAACACGCCGTAGCGGTCCAGAAGCACGATAAGGGTCGTAAGCACGGCGGGCCCCACTATGAGCGGCACCCCGATGGGCACCGCGCCGAACTTCCCGGTGGGCCTCCGGGTCTCTCCCCAGGATATGAGGTCCCGCACGGCAAATATCAGGAGCACAAGCCCGCCCGCGATCTTGAAGTCGTCCGATGTGATGCCAAGCGCCTTGAAGACCGCCTCTCCCAATGCAAGGAAACCAGCGCTCACTATAACGGCGGTGAGCACCGAGTCCCGGATTATCCCCTTTACCGCCAGCCTGTCCAGCCCCTCCGTAAGGGATATGAATATGCCAAGGGCGGCAAAGACGTCCATGGCCACAAAGAGCGGGATGAAAGCGCCCAGCATGCCACTGATGAACCACTTCATCGTCAAAGGCCCAGCTCCCGGGCGACCGCCGCCACGCGCTCGTTCATGTCCACCGTCTCCCGGCCAAGCCGGATGACCGTGACGTTAAGCCTGGGGTCCGCCGTAAGCCCGAGCACAAGGTAGTTCAGGTGCTCAATGTACGCCCGGTTAAGCGCGGCCTTGCCCGCTTCGTGCACCAGGGGTATGCCCGGCTGGATCACCACCAGCGCATCAAAAAAGCGGTCCGTTGTGGAGAAGCAGCTCTCTAAATAGCCCTCCACTTCGCCGAAGTCCGCCTCCGTGCCGCCCTGTATGTCGCCAAGCATATAGGCCATCATGTCAACCGGTGTCCTGTCTGTAATAAAGCTCTCTCCAGCCTTCTCCCATATTGCTTTTGCGGCATTGAGCGTTTCTTTCTGTATCAGCAGCCTTTCTCTGAACCCCATCGCCTGGGCGGGGTCCAGCCCGGCGCGCCTGAAGACCTCGGATGTGCACGTCCTTATAAAGGGCATTCCCGCTTTCCGCGAGATGGCCTCAGCAAGCGTGGTCTTGCCTGTCCTGTGGCTTCCGCAAAGTCCTATTCGCATGCATCTATATTACAGCAAAAAATGGAAAGCGAGCGTAACCGGGAGGTCAAGCGAGCGAATGTAAATGAATTGCCTGAATCGCTGCATTCGAAATCCCATAGGGATTTAAAAATGGAAAGCGAGCGCACGCCGGAGTGCCTGGCGGGCGGCCCCGAAAAAAAGGAGGGTAATTTCCTTGCTTTGATGCCAAGGGGGATGCCCGAAGGGGCTGAAAATTTACGGGCCAAAAGGGAAGGGGACGGCCTGAAAATGCAAGTGGCCCGCACATGCCCTTGACACGCGCCCCATTTCCACCTAATATTCCCTTAACACAGCTATTCACTTCATGAAAATCATGGCTTCAAGCTATGATCATGCCGGCCTGAAATGGCCTTGATATAGATACCCGAACAATATAAAACACGCTGTTTTCACGTTTTCATACAAGGGGGGGATTTTTCCCTTTTTCAGGGCGAGGGCGGCGCTGTCCGTCCGCCAAAGGATCGAATGCCCCGGGCCTTTTTGGGGAAACAGGTCGTTTATTTTTCCTGCTGCGATTTATTTTTGTATCGAAGGAGGGGACAATGGATTACGGAAAGGCCCTCGGCTGGGCCAGGGACAAGGTGTCAGGCCTTATCACGGTAAGGGACATTTTTTTCTTCGCGCTCGGGGCTGCCGTCGCCTTTTATGCCGCTTTCCACATCTATATGTGGAGAATGGGGGAAGCGAAGAAGGTCGGGGCGATCGTGTTTGAAAACACCCCGTATATTTTTAAACAGACCATAACCCCGCAATAAAGGAGCCAGCAAAAAAATGAAGATCATAGAGGCCAAACTCTGTGTGAACTGCGAAGAGGTTTTTTCCTACAGCGATTCGAAGGACGGAAGCTGCCCGGTTTGCGGTTCCGTTGTGACAATCTTCGTCAACCGGGCATGGGCGAGCAAGAACAACAGCGAAGCGGTAAATATCAGGAAGGATGTCTGCACGCGTGTTGCGCACTAGGATCGGCGTCCTGATACTCGTCATCCTGAACTGGGTCCTGATATACAGGTTCATGTTCATTATCGTCCCCCTGAAGTTGGAGGACCGGAAACAGGTACAGATAGAGCGGCTGATAGAGAGGTTCCATTTGACCGAGAAGCTGGCGCAGAGTTTCTACAATATCGGTTCGGACACCCACCTGGACCCGTTTCTGCTCTGCTCCATTGCCGAGACGGAAAGCGGTTTCAGGCTCAATGCGGTAAGTCCCAAGGACTATAAGGGGATACTGCAGACGCCCGTTGCCACCATGAAATGGGCGGATGTGGACATCCTGATCGGGGCCAGGATACTCAAAGACAAGCTCTGGGCATCTAACGGGGACCTCCTTAAAGCCCTTCAGCTTTATAAGGGCGGCAACAACCCCGAAGCCCTGAAAGAGGCAAAACAGGTGCTGCGCATCTATGACGTGTGCAAAGCCGACTGAAGCGGATTTTTAGCGGCCCTTACTGTTTTTCTCCCGCCTTTTTCAGAATGGCCGCGATATCGTAATGATCGTCTTCCTCAGCAAGTTTCTCCGCCGTTTTGCCCTTGTAATCCACCGCGTTCACATCGGCCCCTTTGGCCAGCAGCAGCTTGACGATGTCCGTTCTGCCCCATCCGGCCGCATACATGAGCGGAGTCTCTCCAAGGTTTGTTAACGAATAGACCCCCTTGCTGCTCACGTTCACGTTTGCCCCTTTATCGATCAGCAGCTCCATAATGTTCGCATGGCCGTTCTCAGCCGCGACTATCACCGCCGTCGTGCCGTCATTTTTTTTGGCGTTCACATCCGCCCCCTTGGCCATCAGCAGTTTCACGATGTTCGTTTTGCCCCAACGCACCGCATACATCAGCGCGGTCGCCCCGTTATTGTCCGCCGCATTTATGTTGGCACCTTTTCTTAGCAGAAGGTCCACCACTTGCGTCCTGCCGTTCATGGACGCATACATCAGCGCGGTCGCCCCGTCATGGTCCCTCGCGTTTATGTTCGCACCGCCATCAAGCAGGGATTGCAGCTGGAGCGCTGTGCCATCATCCGCCGCTGCGGAGATAAACTTCTTGTTAAGCCCCCCGGCCATTGCGGGGGCGTTAAAAAAATAGGTGCAAAACATTGCCGCCGTGAAAAAAAGAAAGAACCTGTTTGCCGCCTTCAAGAAATTGCCTCCTGACTCTGGCCTGATCGGGCGTCCCCGTTTTCCGGCCAGGCGTATCAATATCTGTTTCCGGACTATTTTAAAAATTTATTTTCATGAACCTCTTGCAGCATAAAGGAATTTTGAGACAGGTTCATATTACTTCTGAAGGCAGCGGCCGGTCAAGTTTTTCCTTATTTCGCGTGCGGGACGTTTCTTGGTGAACGCCTTGGGAAGGGATGAGGCCATCTCCATAATGCGGCGCTGACCGGGTATGGGGCCCTGTTTTTACCATTCCCGTTTTTATGACAGGAAAGAAAGTCTTTCCATTAGACAGGCGCTTTTTGGGCCTGGATGCGGCGGCTGGCTTTTTTTTGGCTGGCGACGGGCCGTCTTCTTATCAGGCCTGAGGGGGATTTCCCCGTCCCTGCGCTCTTTGGGAGGCAGCAGGGCGGGGTCCCATTTACATGTTCTTGACTATCCTTGGCGTTATAAGTATGAGCAGCTCGGAGGGGTTGGGCCCGTTTATTGTCCTGGTCTTGAAGAGATTTCCCAGAAGGGGTATCTTGTCCAGCAGCGGAATGCCCGAAACCGAGGTGTTCTCGTTCGTCGTGTATATGCCGCCAATGACCAGGGTGTCGCCGTTTTTCACGAGCGCCTGGGTGTTTACGTTCTTTCTGTTTATCGCATATCCCTGGGGCGTAAGCTGGCCAAGGCTGTCGTTTGCGGCCGTGACTTTAAGCAGCACATAGCCGTCAGGGGTTATCCTTGGGGTGACTGTAAGGTTCAGGTTCGCGTTAACGAACTGTGTGGTCGTCCCGGCCGCCGTCGTGGTCTGGACGGGTATGCTTGTGCCCTGCTGTATGCTTGCGGACTCGTTATCTATCGTAAGGACCCTGGGGTTCGCAAGGCTCCTTGCGTGGTTCACCGTTTCAAGGGCCTCGATCGAAAGCTGAAGCGAAAGGGCGTTGGCGGTGCCGAGCGCGAAGGCGGCGGCCCCGACGGGCGAAGTGGCTGTCCCCGCGGTGGCCCCGGCTGTCGCAACCGGCGTATTGGCCGAGAAGTTGAAATTATTCTGGAAGCCCGGCTGTCCGAAGGGGACAGTCTGGCCCGACACGTTGGAGATGTTCTGCGTGCCGCCCCACCTTATGCCAAGGCTCTGGGTATAGGAGCTGTCCACCTCCACGATCTGGGCCTCTATCATCACCTGGGGTTTTGCCACGTCTATTATCTTCACCAGCTTCTCGATCTTTTCTATCTGGGACGGTATGTCCTTTATTATCAGGGTGTTGGTCCTGGCATCGGTGGTGATGTTGCCGCGCGGGCTGAGCAGTTTAGCGCTGCTTATGTCCGCGGTGACGTCGGAGGCGGAGGCGTAGTTGAGTTTTATGACCTCCTGGGTAGTGCTCTCGGAGCTCTGGGTGGTCTTCTTGAGCTGTGCCTTTGCCCGGTCCCAGGCGGCAAACTGGCTCAGCGGGGCGATGGTCATGACGTTGCCGTCTATCTCCTTGCCAAGGCTGAATGTGTTAAGCAGAATGTCCAGGGCCTGCTCCCACGGCACGTCTTTCAGGTTGAGCGTTATGGTGCCCGCAACGCTTGGCGACACCACCACATTGTAGCCTCCCACCTTCCCAAGGAGCATGAAAATCGGAACTATGTTTGCGTTCTCGAAGCGGAGCGATATCTTCTGCTCAGGCCTTGGCGTCGGCCCAGCCGCGACGGCAGGAGTTTTTTCCGTCTTTGCGGCGGGAGCCGCCACAACCACAGGAGGGGCCGCTGTTTTTGCCGTTTCCTGGGGCGCCTCTTCCGAAACCGGCATCACTATCGTCAGGGTGTCGCCCGCTGACATCGCCTGATAGCGGGTATGCCTCTTTAAATCCATGACGAGCCTTAGTTTGCCGGGGTAGGAGCCGGACCTTACCGCCCTTACCGGGGACATTACTTTTTCCGGTATGGGCGCGGGTTTTGTGATCCCGGGGAGGTCTATGACTATCCGGTCCTGCAATGAAAAGATACGCGGCTTCAGCGTGCCGTTTCCTTTTATGACCAGGTCCACGGACCCGGGTTTGCGCCTGAAATCAATGGATGTGACTTGCGTGGCTGCCGCGCCCGCTGGCGGGTCCTGTACTTTCCCGTCCGCCTTGGGCGCGCCCGTGACCGCTGCATATGGACCCGCCTGCGGGGCCGGGCTGGAGGAGGCCTTTGTTTTTTGCGAGGTCTGCCCCCCGGAATGCTGGACCGCCAGTAGGAACACACCTGCGTCAATCGATGGTTTTATGGCCGCCGGGCTGTCAAGGAGTATCTGCACCAAGGCCCCCTTGCTGCTGTTGCGCACATCGACGGAGGTTATTCCCTTTACCTTAGGGTTTGTCTGGCCCGCGGCGGAGCCGGCCGACACGCCCGGCAGCTCGACGGTGACCTTGTAAGGGTCCGTATTGTACATGGTGTAGGTGAAGGGGCCGTCTATCTTTATCTGAAGCAGATAGTCCTTTATCTGTACCGATTTTATGACGGCCGCCTCCGCGCGGCATGGGCCCGCCGCCCAGAACGGGCCAAGGACTGACAACAACCCCGTTATGAAAAAAAGGAAGATCGCGGTCTTCAGTTTGACGGCTCTCATCTTTATTCCTCCTGCTTGCGCAGCTTCAAAATTATTGTATGGGCTGTGCGCCTGCCCATGAAATCAGTCGTTACCTCGCGCACCGCTACGTAATCGGAACCGATCTTTGTCACTTCCCCTCCGTTGAGGCCCACTTTTTCGCCCCTGTTCAGGATATAGTCCTTCCCGTTGGGCAGTCTTACCAGCGCGTAGGAAGGCGCCCCGCTCCTGGTGACGATGGCCTCCAGGATAAAGTCCGAAACCGCGTACTGCTCAAGTGGCGGCTGGCCGGCGACGCTCTTTTTCTTCTGGGCCTGCTGGGCGACGTACACGAGGGACAAAAAGGGGTCCCTCCTGCCGCCCGACCGGTATGTATACGCCTCGTCTTCCGGGTTCTGCGCCTGGGGGTTTTTGCTGTTTTGGGTTGTCTGCTGAGGAGGGGGCGCGGTCTTGTCCGCCGGATACGCCGGGCGGAAAAAGGCAAGAGACACCGCTATAAGCGGCAGGACGAGAAGGGCTTTTTTACTTTTTGTTTTTGCCGTCCGCCTTTCCATTATTTGGACAGTCCTCCGGGCTGGGCGGCGGTAAAGGTAAGGGCCGTAAAGCTTATGTTCAGGATGGCCTCGTTTCCGCTTGGCCTAGGCCCGCCCAACGTGATGTTCTCTATGTTCACGATGCGATTAAGCCTGGTGAGGGCGCTGAAGAACCTGCCCAGCCGGTGGTAGCTGCCGGTCATGGTAACGCTCACGGGCACCTGGTACACTATCTTGCTTGGGTGCAGCGTCCTAACACCCGGTCTCCAGGTTATTATCTGCAGCCCCGCCGCCGTGGCCGCGTCCGAGACCTGGGCAAGCAACTGCGATACCTCTCTTTCCTCCGGGAGCTGTTCGCTCAGGGCCTGGAGCCTGCCTATCAGCTTCGCGTTTTGCGCCTTGAGGATGTCCAGCCTGGAGGCCATCCCCTGGGCTCCGGCTATCTCGCTTTCCTGGGCGGATATGGCGGACATCTGTTTTTTTATCTCCTTGTTCTTGGGGACAAGCAGAAGCAGCGTGAATATCACCGAATATATCACCGCCGGCGCAACGGCGATGGCGATGCGCGCGGGCTTCCCCAGGGCCTCAAGCTTTATCTTAGCCATTTGCCTTTACCTTCATGGTCAGGCTGAAGCTGTAGACGCTCACGCCGCTGATGGAGCTCTTCGATGTGCCCACAAGATATACATCGGTAAAAAGAGCGGAACCCTTAAGGCTCTGGATGAACTGCACGATGTCATCGTTCGTATAACCGAAGCCGCTCATCTGGATGTTGTCCGCGACGCTTGCGGCGGCCTGCTTCTGGCCCGGTCCCCTTTTTGCCGGGGGGGCCGGGGCGGGAGAAATGCCGAGGGAGCTCAGCCATACCCCGTCCGTCAGGCGTGTGCTTATTTCGTCCAGGATCTTCACCGGAAGGGCCTGGTTTTGCCTGAGCTGCTCGATTATCTGTTTTCTTTGGTTGAACTTTTCATTTAAATTTTCAAACTTATGGACTTCCGCGATCCTTGACTGCAGCAATGCGATCTGTGATTCGTTGCCGGCTTTCTGCTGCTTCAGGGAGGAGAGTTTGCCCTTCATTGAGTAATCGAAATAGAAGGTCACGAGCACCGCCAGAAGGAGCAGGCCGATGCCCGCCGTGATGAAGGACGGTACTTTCCTGGCCTTTCTGCGCCTCTTGTGCTGCAGGAGGTTTATTTTTATCATCTGTCGTCCGGCCTTCTCATGGCAAGGCCCACCGCCACTGCGGCTATGGGGCCGGTCTCTTCCAGTAATGTCCTGTCAAAACGTTTGGGTATGGAAACGGTCCTGAAGGGCTCCGCCAGGCCCACTTCGATCCCGGTCTTTCTGGCCAGCGCCTTCGGGAAATCCTTAAGCAGCGCCCCCCCTCCAGACAGTATCACCTTGCTGATCTCCTCATGGAGCGTGGTCGTCTGGAAGTATTCGAACGAGCGCGCTATCTCAGCCAGTATCTCCTCGTATGCGGCAAGCATCACGTCCAAGGCGCCCTCCGGGCTGGCCCCCTCCACCTCCTCGCCGCGCTGCAGCTTCTCCGCGTTCTCATGAGTGAGGTGAAATTCCTTTTGCAGGGCCTCCGTAACTGTATTTGCGCCGGCGGAGCTGTCCCTTGTAAAAACGGGCACCCCGTTCTTCACGACGTTCAGGTTGATCGTGCGCGCGCCCAGGTTCACCAGTGCTATGTTCCTGCCTGCCTCTATCTCGTAGTTCATCTCATACATGTTGCTCAGGGCAAAAGCGTTTATGTCGGCCGCTACCGGGACCAGCCCCGCTTCCTTCACCACGTTGACATATTCGTTGATGATGTCCTTTTTTACGGCCACAAGCATGACATCCATCTGTCCGGGCTCCTCTTTGGGGCCAAGTATCTGGAAATCCACGCTGACATCCTCGATGTCAAAGGGAACGTACTGCTCGGCTTCGAACTTGATGGACTCCTCAAGCTCCTCTTCGGTCATCTCCGGCAGGGATATGCGCCTTATAATCACGGAGGCATGGCCAGCAATGCCTATCGCCACGTTCTTTGTCTTTATTTTGGCTTTCTTGACGAGCTGCCTCAGCGCTTCGGCCAGCCGCATGGAGTCTATGATGGAGCCGTCCACGATGAGCTCCGGCGGAAGGTGCACCATGTCGAAAAGCTCAAGCTCGTATCCGCCACGCTTCTCTTTCAGCTGGACAGCCTTGATATAGCTGGAGCCGATGTCGAGCCCGAAAGATGCTTTGCCCCCTAAAAACATGAGATATATTTGCAGAAAAAAAATTAAAAGTCAACAATTGCAATATTTTTTGAGGGCTTCAAACGGATGAATTAACATTTTAGTTTTAGAATCAGATGAAAGGCCCTATTTTTAAGTGATTTTTGTCACATTTTGCGCCCCCGCGCTTGACTCTTTGCTTTTTTGTGGGCTTTAATAGACGCATGAGGAAAATTCTGTCTTACGCCTTCCCTTTTTTCATGGCCCTGCTGGTGTTGTCCGCGTGCGCAAAAAAACAGGCGGTAAAGCCACAGCCGTTCAGCGCCGAGGGGTCTTTTGCCAAGGCCAACGCGCTTTTCAATAAGAAAAACTATACCGAGGCCATGAGGCTTTTCAGGATATTGAAGGTCAGGGATGCCCTGGGCCGGATAGCTCCCCTCGCGGCCCTGAGGGTCGGCAACTGCTACGAAAGGATGGACGAGCCCGATTCGGCGATAGAGGCGTACAGGAAGTTCCTGGACACCTATCCGGACAACATGTATGCGCCATATGCCCAGTACCGGATAGCAATGATCTATTTCAGCCAGGTAAAGGGATATGACAGGGGTTACGGGGCGGCGAAGAAGGCCCTGGAGGAATTCCGGAAACTGAGGATGCTCTACCCCAGAAACCCGTACAAGGACTCGATAGCGATGCACATAAGCAGGTGCAGGTACATAATTGCGAGTTACGAGTTCATGGTAGGGAAATTCTATTACAGGAAAAAGGCTTACCGTGGGGCGCTCGGCCGGTTCGAGGGCATCATACAGGATTATCCCGATTTCGTGAGGATGCCGCAGGTGCTTTATCTTGCTTCTTCCTCCTGCCGTGCGCTTGGCCACGTCAACAAGGCGGCCCTTTACGCAGGCCAGCTTGAAAAGAGCTGGCCAGACAGCGCTTACGCGGCCAAGGCAAAAAAGAAAAAACTCGCACTGAACGGGAAATAAAACGGCAAATAAGCGGCCCCGCTAAAAAAGTCCTCCGGCCCGAAAACAGGAAAAAATAAAATGTCCCTCTATCCCGCTTTCCTTGATCTCAAGGGGAAAAAATGCGTTGTCGTTGGAGGCGGCCGGGTCGCACAGAGAAAGATAGGCCCGCTGCTCAAGACGGGGGCGCTGGTGTCAGTCTACAGCCCGACGCTTACCCCTGTGCTTGCCAGGCTTAAGGGAAAGGGTATGATCAGTCATTCTCCTAAGAGGTGCGGCAGGCGCGAGCTTAAAGGGGCCAGCCTGGTTTTTTGCGCCACGGATCGGCATGAGGAAAACGAAAGGATCGCGTCCATGGCGCATGGTCTTGGCATCCCGGTGAACGTGGCTTCCGGGGCTGCCCCGTCAAGCCTCATTGTGCCTGCGTCCGTGCAAAGGGGGCCGCTCATGATAGCAGTGAGCACATCCGGGGCAAGCCCGGCGATGAGCAGGTCCATAAGGATCGAGCTCCAGCGGAGTTACGGGGCCGGTTTTTCGGGTTACCTGAGGGGGCTCTCCAGGCTCAGACAAAAGGCCCTGAAAGACCTTCCTCCGGCCAAAAGGAAACGGCTCTTCAAGAGGCTTGGTTCCTCTGATATAATTAAACGTATAAGGGCAGGCGAGATCAGCTCCCCGGAAGACGCGCTCCATGACCTTTCTCCTGAAAGGTAGGTTTGCCAAATAAAAAATCCTTGCCGGACGGGAAAGCACACGGCCGGGAAAAAGACAAACAAAGACAAAAAAACAAAAATCTCAAAAAGCAGTTGAAGGAAAGGCCCAAAAAAGGAGGTCACATGAACACGAAAAATGCTGGCGGCATGCTGATTTCATTTGCTCTTGGCGGACTGTTGGGGGCCGGGGTGGCCCTTTTGTTCGCTCCGCGCTCGGGTGAAAAGACCCGCCGGAAGATACTTACCGCCCTGGACGACGCCAAGGAAAACATTTCCGGCTATGCCGGGAAGGTAAAGGCAAGGTTCGTCTAGTTTCTGTTTCCGGCTTTTTTCATGACGGAGGGCGGTGGCTGATGAAGTAATGGGCCAGGACCCGTTCCATGTTCATGGCCACCGAGCCCTTCGCGTTTATGATGTACATGCCGGCCCCGATGCTGAAGAGCTCTTTGTGAAATCTTTCCGGGCGGGGTCCGGCGGCCGGCAGGGCCTCCTCGAACATCGGCACTATCTTGTCCTTCATCCTGAGTTCGGTATCCATGAAAAAGACGGAGATGTCCGGGGAAAGCCCTTTTGCCCTTTCCAGGAACGCCTTTATCTCATTTGGGTATATCTGCTTGGGCGGAGATGATTTTACCTCCATATATAAAAGCATGCCGTCCAGCCTGGCAACGACGTCATAATCGCCGCCCACGCCGTGACCGGCGCCCCCGGCTTTCTTTTTGAGTTTTACCCCCCATTCCACCTGGGCCTGGAACTCCCGCAGAAGGAGCTGTGCGGTGAACCACTCAAGCGTGGGGCCAAAACTCTTCACCATCCATTTTTCCCCCTGCGACTTCCCCTTTTTTCTCATCAGGCGGTAATGGCCATCCTCTTCCTCCAGCACGCCTGCCTCAAGAAGGTGCCTCGTGTATTCGCCGGTGACGCCCGCGGTCGCGTAGCGGGTAATGCCCTCGACCGTAAAAGGCTCTTGCTGGCGCTTTATCACGTCCCTGAGGAAAAGCCTGAAAGAGTAGCGCTTCATGGCCTCATACCAGCCGTCCAATGCCGCCGGGTCCGCGGGCACGAGCAGGTCATCGGACGTAGACTTTTTGTATATCTCAAAACCCCTCCTTCTAAGGAGGGCCTCAAGGGAGGGCGTGCAGAGGGAAACTATGGTCCTCAGGCGCTTTACCTCTTCCCGTAAAAGCTCCAGCTCTTCCCGGTCAAAAAACTGTTCCATGTACATAGAAAGGTTACCACAGGACAGGCAAGCTCCCCCGGTAATGGTACAGCTTGATGAAAAATCTGCAGAAAAAAGGAGCGCGGGGCAGGGCCCCGCAGCGAGAATGAGCAGGCCATGTTCACCCCGTCTCCTTGTCCATGGATTCAAAAAAACATGCCAGCCCCCTTCCTTTACACGGCTTTACACCGCAGGCCTCCTGTGTTAAAATCATTCATCTTCTTCTTTGTTTATCTGAGCGTAAAAAAGAAAAGAAAAAGAAAAGCGGAAAAAATGTCCAAGCCATATGCTATAGGTGTCGACCTCGGGGGGACCAACCTCCGCGTTGCCCTCGTTTCGCAGGAGGGAGAGGTTGTAAAAAAGATCAAGGAGCCTTCCACCGGACTGGCCGGCGGAGATGTCATCCGGCTCCTTAAAAATGCTATAGACCAGCTCATATCGCCCGACGTGAAGGGCATAGGCATAGGGGTCGCCGGCGTGCTTGACCGCGAGGAGAACAGGATAGCCATGTCCCCCAATATCCCGCCCCTTACAGGGTTCTCCTTCAATGAGTTCCATTACCCGGTACCCCTTTACGTGGAAAACGACGCGAACGCCGCGGCCCTTGGCGAGGCCTGCGCCGGGGCGGGCAGGGACTTCAAGAACTTTGTCCTGATGACCCTGGGCACCGGCATCGGAGGGGGCATAATTTATGGGGGGAAGCTCCTCAAGATGGCCGCCGAAGTGGGCCACATGAGCATAGTGGCCGACGGGAAGAAGTGTTTTTGCGGCAATAACGGGTGCCTGGAGCTTTTTTCCTCGGCCCGCGCCATAATCGCCGCCGTAATAGAGGCGCTTGAGGGCGGCGCGGAGAGCCTGCTTCGGGAATGCTGCGAGGGCAAGATATACCGGATAACCCCGGAGGACGTCTACAAGGCCGCCTTTGAGGAGGGTGACAACCTTTCAAGGGAAGTGCTCAGGGAGGCCGGCAGATACCTTGGGGTGGGGATAGCGAACATCATAAATATAGCCAGCCCGGAGGCTGTCATTCTGGCCGGAGGGCTGATAGGCTCCTGGAACATATATGTGGACGAGGCGATAAAGGAGGCCTCCAAGAGGGCCTTCAAAAGCCTGTCCCAGAAGGTGAGCATCATACCCGCCTCCCTTGGGGACGAGGCCGGAATCGTAGGGGCGGCAAGCCTCGTTTTCAATCCTCCGGCCGAATAGCCGTCTATTTGCGTCCCGCTCACCCTGGCCGGCTGGCCAAGCAGAACCAACGCCATGAACCCTCCCGGGAATTTCCCAAAAGGAAAAAGATTTTTTTATAATAAAACGGTAAGATGCCCAAGAATATCAGGAATTTTTCCATAGTCGCCCATATCGACCACGGTAAATCGACGATAGCCGACAGGCTGCTGGAGTTTACCGGCGCTCTTTCACAGCGGGAGATGATGGCCCAGGTGCTGGACTCCATGGACCTTGAGCGGGAGCGCGGCATCACCATAAAGGCCCATGCGGTCAGGCTTACCTACAAGGCGCAGGACGGCCAGGAATATATGCTCAACCTGATAGACACGCCGGGCCACGTGGACTTTTCCTACGAGGTCTCAAGGAGCCTGGCCTCCTGCGAAGGGGCGCTCCTTATAATAGACGCCACGCAGGGGGTGGAGGCCCAGACGATAGCGAACGCCTATCTCGCGATAGAGAACGACCTGGAGATAGTCCCGGTTATAAACAAGATAGACCTTCCGCAGTCCGACCCGGAGCGGGTGACCGCCCAGCTTGAGGAGACCATCCCCATCGACGCCTCGAACCCGATCTTGGCCAGCGCAAAGGCCGGCATCGGAATAGGGGACATACTGGAGGCGGTGGTCAGGAAGATACCTCCCCCAAAAGGGGACGACAATGCGCCGCTCAAGGCGCTCATATTCGACTCCTGGTTCGATGCCTACCGCGGCGTCATAACTCTTGTGAGGGTCTTTGACGGTGTTGTGGAGGCAGGGATGAAAATGAGGCTCATGGGGGCGGGCAAGGACTATGAGGTGGCAGAGGTGGGCGTTTTTACGCCAAAGATACTGCCCACGGGCAGGCTTGGCGCGGGCGAGGTTGGATACATAATCGCGGGCATAAAGAATGTGGCGGACACGCGGGTCGGGGACACGATCACCGGGGCTGAAAACCCGGCCGCCCAGAGGCTGCCAGGCTACAGGGAGGCAAGGCCCATGGTATATTGCGGGCTTTACCCCACGGAGCACCACCAGTACGCCGCCCTTAAGTCCGCCCTGGAAAAACTCAAATTAAACGACGCCTCTTTCACCTACGAGCCGGAGACTTCCCAGGCCCTTGGCTTCGGGTTCCGGTGCGGCTTCCTGGGGCTTCTCCACATGGAGATAATCAGGGAGCGGCTTGAGCGTGAGTTCAGTCTCACTCTCATAAGCACCACCCCCACGGTCATCTACAGGGCGGTGGATGATGAGGGGAATGAAAAGGCCCTGATCGACAGCCCGTCCAAGTGGGACAATTCCGAAAAAAATGTGCAGGAGCCGTACGTCAAGGCGGTCATCTTCGTGCCGGAGGCCTATCTCGGCGCGGTGTTCGACCTCTGCCGGGCCAGGAGGGGTGTTCAGAAGGACTTCAATTACATAGGCAAGGACAGGGTGATGCTTACCTACGAGCTGCCGATGAACGAGATACTGTGGGACTTTTTCGACAGGCTCAAGTCCATGACCAAGGGGTATGCCTCCCTGGATTACGAGTTCATAGGATACAGGGACGCAGACCTCGTCCGCGTGGACATCATGCTGAACGGGGAGCCGGTGGACGCGCTTGCCCTCATTGTGCCCAAGGAGAAGTCATATTTCCTTGCCCGGCAGGTGGTAGAGAAGCTGAGGGGCGTCATACCGAGGCATATGTTCGAGGTCGCCATCCAGGCGGCAATAGGCAGCAGGGTCATCGCCAGGGAGACCGTTCGCGCGCTCCGGAAAGACGTTACCGCCAAGTGCTACGGCGGGGACATATCCAGGAAGCGCAAGCTCCTCGAAAAACAGAAGGAAGGCAAGCGGAAAATGAAGCAGGTGGGGAGGGTGGAAGTGCCGCAGGAGGCGTTCCTGGCGGTTTTACAACTGGAAGACAAATAGATTATATTAAAGTTGGCAATAGCCGGGCAAATAAAAAAACAAAACAAATTAAAAAATAAAAACCTCAAAGAAGACCGGGATGAATAAAGAAAAAACACAGACAAAGAGCGTAAAGCGGTTAATCTGGGAATATGCCGAGGCCATAGTCACCGCCCTGATACTCGCGCTCATCATAAGGACTTACGTGGTGCAGGCCTTCAAGATACCCTCCGGGTCCATGGAGCCCACCCTCCTTGTGGGGGACCATATCCTCGTGAACAAGTTCATATACGGCACTGAGCTGCCTTTCTCCCACAAAAGGATCCTCGTGGTAAGAAAGCCGCAACGGGGGGACGTGATAGTGTTTGAATACCCTGGAGACCTGTCGAAAGATTTCATAAAAAGGGTCGTCGGCATACCGGGAGACGTTGTCACGGAGAAAAACAAGGTGGTCTACGTGAACGGCGAGCGCACCGCCGATTTCTTTACCCAGCACACGGACCCTGATGTCAAACCGGCGAGCCTGGACCCAAGGGACAACTTCGGTCCGGTTGTGGTGCCGCCCGGGGAGTATTTTGTGATGGGGGACAACCGGGACGAAAGCTATGACAGCCGTTACTGGGGGTTTGTCCCGATGAAGGACATAAAGGGGGAGGCGTTCCTCATTTACTGGTCGTGGAACGGCAAGAAGATGAGACCCCGGTGGGGCCGGACGGGCGAGGCCATCCGCAGTGTCAAGCTGGAGTAAGGGCCTTTTTTGTCTTGGCGTGTTCATGGCCGCACTCTATGTGGGCTCTCAGTACGGGCTGCCCTATTTCAGGTATTACAGGTTCAAGTCCGACGTCTCCGATATGGTGAAGTTCCCGGGTTCCAGCGCGGAGGACATCAAGGCAAGGATATTGGAAAAGGCCGCGCAGGACGGTGTTGCGCTGGATCCCGATGATGTTCACGTGCGGGCCAACGGCCTGCATTTCGAGGCGCAGGCCAGCTGGAGCGAGGAAGTAAACCTGTTTGACCGTTATAAAAAGCAGTTGAACTTCGCCTTCGACGTCAACGCGGGCGGAGGCAACTAGGGAAAAGAAAAAATGTTTACAGGACTGGTCGTGGAGCTGGGGACGGTGGCCGCCCTGAAGCTGTCTTCCTCGGGGGCCAGGCTCACGGTGAGCGCCCCGGAAGTGTCGAAAGGGGTTTTGCTTGGAGGGAGCGTCTCGGTGAGCGGGGCGTGCCTGACGGTGACGGCCGTAAACGGCCGGGACCTGGAGTTCGACATCTCCGCGGAGACGCTGCGCAGCACGAGCCTGGGAGGCTTAAGGCCCGGAGACCGGGTCAACCTGGAGCCTGCCTTAAGGGCGCAGGACCCGCTTGGTGGGCACATTGTAAGCGGGCATGTCGATGGTGTGGGCAGCATACGTTCCAAAACGAAGGCGGGCGACGCCTGGAAGGTGGAGATAAAGGCCCCGGCGGGGTTCGTGGACCTGCTGGTGCATAAAGGTTCGGTCACGGTGGACGGCATCAGCCTGACAGTGGTTGACCTGCTGGAGGACGAAAAAACCTTTACTGTGGTCATAATACCTCATACCGCCCGCAACACGACGATAGATTTCAAGGAGCCCCCGGCGCCTGTGAACCTGGAGGCGGACATAATAGGCAAATACGTTGCCAGGTTCTTGGAAAAGATGCAGCCCGGGAAGCGCAAGGGCGGGATCACGATGGAATCCCTGAGGGATTCTGGCTTTATTGCGTGACACATTTCGTTAACGGCATGATCAAAAAACAAAAATATGGACAGGAAAGGCAAAGGTAACGGCGAAGTGGAAAGGCCCGGCTTCGATGCTATAGAAGACGCCATAAAAGATATAGCTGATGGCAAGATGGTGGTGCTTGTGGACGACGAGGACAGGGAAAACGAGGGAGACCTGTGCATGGCGGCCACCAAGGTAACCGCCGCGGATGTGAACTTCATGGCCAAGTACGGCAGAGGCCTTATCTGTCTTACGCTTGTGCCGGAGCGGGTGGACTATCTGAACCTTCCGATGATGGCCGACGTGAACACCTCCTCTTTCGGGACCGCCTTTACGGTGTCCATCGAGGCAAAAAAGGGTGTTACCACCGGCATCTCCGCCCATGACAGGGCGGTCACGATAAAAACGGCCATAGACCCCAAGACAAAACCGGAGGACCTGGCCAGGCCTGGGCACGTCTTCCCCCTGAAAGCCAAGCCCGGAGGGGTGCTGCAGCGTGCGGGACAGACGGAGGGCTCGGTGGACCTGGCGCGGCTTGCAGGCCTTTATCCTGCCGGGGTCATATGTGAGGTCATGAGCGACGACGGCACCATGGCACGCGTGCCCGAGCTTATCCAGTTTTCAAAAAAGCACGGCCTCAGGCTTGTTACCGTAAAGGACCTGATAAATTACCGTATGCGGACCGAAAGGTTCGTCACCAGGGCCGCCAACGTTTCCATGCCCACGGAGTACGGGGATTTTAGGGCGATCGCCTACAACAACATGGTGGACCAGAACACGCATCTGGCCCTTGTGAAGGGGGAGATAAAGCCGGGGGACAAGGTGCTGGTCCGCGTGCATTCGGAGTGCCTGACCGGAGACGTATTCGGCTCCAGGCGGTGCGACTGCGGCTGGCAGCTCCATGCCGCCATGAAGATGATAGAGAAAGAAGGGAAGGGCATCCTCCTCTACATGCGGCAGGAGGGGCGGGGGATAGGGCTTGCCAGCAAGCTGCAGGCCTATGAGCTCCAGGAAAAAGGGCTGGACACCGTTGAGGCAAACCTTAAGCTCGGCTTCAAGGCGGACCTCAGGGACTACGGCATAGGCGCCCAGATACTTGTGGACCTGGGGGTGCGCGACATGCGCCTGATAACCAACAACCCTAAGAAGATAATCGGTCTGGAGGGCTACGGGCTCCGGGTGGTCGAAAGGGTGCCCATCCAGATGAAGCCGCACGAAAAGAACGTGCTCTACCTCCAGACCAAGAAAAAGAAGCTGGGGCACATGCTGGACAACCTGTAAACGGGAAGCAAAAAAACCGGTTTTTTGGAAACGTTTTTGTTTTCAAGGCGCCTGCGGGCGATGGCCGTTGTCCTGTTATGAAAGATCGGGGAAGAATGGGAAATAAGTCCGGCGGAGGGGTATCCGATGTTCGTCCTTAAAAAAGCCGTCTCACCTTTTCTGCTGCCGCCGGGGCTGTTTGTCCTCGTCCTGATATGCTCGGGTCTTTTCCTTTTCAGGAGGTCTTTCAGGGCGGGCATGTTCAATATTGCCGTCGGCCTTTTGATCTGGGCTCTTTCCATCACCCCCGTTTCGGACAGGCTCCTTGCGGGCCTTGAGGCCGGCATCAGGTATCCCAGCCATCCGGGTGGCGATGTCATAGTCATGCTTGGCGGAGGGGTGTCCGGCAATGTGCCCCTGCCTGACACCATGGGCAGAATAGTGACCGCAGCCTGCCTGTACAGGGCCTTGCATGTCCCAGTCATTATCTCAGGCGGCGCGGTGCACCCCTGGCAGAAAGCGGAGGCGCCGATAGACGCGCGCTATCTGGCCAGGCTGGGCGTGCCCGCGAAAGACCTGATCCTTGAGGACAAAAGCAGGGACACCCTTGAAAACGCAATGTACGTGAAACAGATATGCGAGGCCCGTCATTTCTCCGCCCCGCTCCTGGTCACCTCGGCCTATCACATGAAACGTTCCCTGCTTTGCTTCCGGCACGAGAAAATGCGCGTTACAGCCGTGCCTTCCGGCCTGGAGGTGGCAAGGTCCGGCTACGGCTGGTCGTCTTACCTGCCATCGGAGCTGGACAGGTCCGGCACCTTTCTCCATGAATACCTGGGGATAGTGTATGAGAAGCTTGTCTTTCAGGCGGGAGACGCCATGGGCCTGCTGCGGCGGGCAAGGGAAAGCCTGCCTTTCTAGCTGCCCTGCCCTATATTATCAAGGAGGCCGCAGATCTCGTTCAGAAGGCCTTCCTGTTCCTTGAGGAGCTCCAAAGCCCTCTGCCTGTTTCCCGCGTTGGTCTCGCTTATCGCATTTGTGGCCACATCATGATAACGCATGTGCAGTCCCTTCATTGCGCCGAAGCCGAATGAGCCGCGGTATTTTTCCCCGCTGCCCGCGGCCCATGCGCATACCTTGCAGGCAGCCGGTGAAGGGATAATATCCGTGTCCGTCCGCTGTCCGTTCACGACGCAGTTCCTGACCTTTCCGTACATGATCCTGTGGCCGTCCTTCATGGTGGTCAGCATTACGGCGTCGTCGCCGGTGTTGAACTTCAGGGCCACGGCCCGGAGGTTTATTATGACGCTCAGCAGGGAATTGATTTCACTGATAATGGTCTGGGAATAATTGTCCACTTCCACGGCGATACGGGAAGCCCCCTCGATGTTCCTGGCTATGTCTTCCGATGTGGCGGATTGCTCTTCCACCGCGCTTGCTATCTGCATGACCTGGTCGCTCACGTCGTGAGTGGCCTTTACGATGTCCTGCAGGGGCGCCCTGAGGTCCTTCATCAGGCCGGTTATATTTCCGACGCTGGCCGCGGCGATGTTCATGGAACCGGAAGTAAGGCGGGAGTCTTCCTGCACCGCGCCTATTTTTTCGGAAATCTCGACCGTGGCCTTTATGGTCCTTTCGGCAAGCTTTCTGACCTCATCGGCGACAACGGCAAAACCTCTGCCCTGCTCTCCGGCCCGCGCTGCCTCTATCGCCGCGTTCAGGGCCAGCAGGTTTGTCTGGTCGGCTATGTCCTTTATCAAAATGACGATCTCGCCTATCTCGCCGGCACGGCCGCTCAGCCTTTCCACCAGGCCGGCCAGTTCCGCCGTCGAGTCCTGCACATGCTCAATGGTCTGCACTGCATTCTCGGCCACCGTCTGGCAGCTCTGGGCGATCTTCCTGGCTTCCTGTGAGGCGCCGGCGGCCGCCGACGCGTTGCTTGAGATGGAGGTTATGGTGCTGCTCATTTCCGATGCGGCCGCGGCTATGGCTGCGGCCTGCCCGGCCTGGAGCTGTGTTTTTTCGCGGGCAGTGTCGGCATTCTTGCGCACGGAATCGGCGCCTGTAATGACGCCGCTTATTGCCATGACCATCTGATTGATGACGTCCGCGAAGTGCCTGATGGTCTTGTTGGCGGCCTCCTCTGTCCTGCGGGCGGCCGGATCGGCGCAGTTTGCATCAAGGGTTTTCACCAGATTTCCGCCGCGCACCGTGTTCATCGCCTCTTCCATGTTTCCGAGGGCCTTTATGGAGCCGGTTATGCTCAGGACCACTGGCGTCCACAGAGCGGCCGTCAGCAGGCAGACAAGGAAACACAACAATAACAATGACCCGTCAGGCAAACCGGCCTTTGACCGGAAGGAAAAAACGTAAACGAGCATCCCAGCGCCAATGAGTGCGAAAAACCCCAGCAGGGCGATCCTGAACAAGATGCTTAATCCAGATAAAAACCGTACCATTAAAAAATTCCTCCGGCTGATGTTTTTTGTTTTTTGGGGGGTGGTAAACCAGGGTTTTGTTTTTTCCCCCCTGCCCACGGGCAGGAAGGCGGCCTCTTATTCATAAATAAAACTATCTTAGCAAAGAGGCGGCCCCGCGATTTGTGATCCGGATCACAATACTGGCGGCGCATTTGGCGCTGCAAGCCGGGGTTATTGGGAACCGGGCCGCGAACAAGGGGCCCCGGGCGGCCGTCCAGGCCCGCCCGGCATCATGAAAGACCTCAACTGAACGGGAAAAATTTCCGCCCTAGTGCAAGAACTGGTAGATGGCCAGCACGCCTACGAGGAGGCCGCCTATAAGGATTATCACGTATTCCAGCCTGTAGTCCGGCTCGCTTTTTTGGACGGGGGGCTCGTCTTTTCCCTGGCGCTTTGAAACGGGCATTTCTCTTCTTCCTCCTGCCTGACGGGCGCACATCTTTCTATGGCCGCATTACCACACAAATTGCCGTATCACACAAGGGAAAAGCGAAAGCCAAAAAACAAAAAATCCGGCACGCTTTTTTTTAGCGGGCCATGATGTTTTTTTAGTTTTTTACGGGGTGCTCCAATCAAAAATACGGTACTCCTATCTGTTTCCTGCCGCAATAACCCAAATGGGGTAGGGAGGGATTTCACCTTGTTCATGGAAAATCAGGATAGTGTAACGGGCAAAAAAGGAAGGGAGGCAAAAACAAAAAACTCAAGCCACGCTTGCGCTGCCGCTACAGGGCGCCCCTTTTTGCAAGCTCTTTTTCTATCAGGGCCATGCGCTCCTTGTACTGCCTGCATTCTTCATCGAATTCAGCCTGCATATTGCTGGCCTTTTCCGCGTTTATGTGGACCTGGGTCTTTTGGAAGGTAAAAGTATGGACCTCTTCCATATCGCACAGTTCGTCCTTGAGCCGTTCGAGTTCAGCCTTAAGCTGTTCCGTGGTGAGATCTTCGATTTCCATGGTGATTTGTTTTTTTACTTTCTGCCGGTGATCAGGAAGACGGTGAACTTACGGTCTTTGCCTTCGACCTCCCGCACCATGGTGGAGGCTGTCGCGTCCCTGAGGCCGCTGAAGCCGGCCTGCCGCATAAGTTCCATGAGCGCCGCGCGGTCGAAGCCATAGTGGAAAACGCCTGCGTTGTCGGAATGGAACGAGCCGTCCTCCGTATCCAGGTCCGCCACGCTGATCAGCCCTCCGGGCAGAAGGAGCTCATGCCACATGCGCAAGAGGGCCGCGGTATCGGGCACGTGGTGCATGGTCATGCTGCTTACGATCAGGTGGAATTTTCTGCCCTCGATGAAAGGCTTTCCAGTACCGGCCCCGCCCTCGAGGTCAATGAAAACAGGCTCGACGTTTTTGATGTTTCCGGCCGTTATCTTTTCCTTCAGGACATCCAGCATTCCACTGGAGGTATCAGCCGCTGTAATGGTATTTACGAGGGGCTGGAGCAGGAGCGTGACCAGCCCGGTGCCGCACCCGTAGTCGAGCGCATCCATCTGCCTGGTGGGCCCGGCCTCCCTGGCGATCGCCCCGGCCACGTCCGCGGCCAGCCTGACGCGCCTTGGGTCCTGGTCCCACTGGGCGGCCTCCTTGTCGAAATCCCTTTTCCCGGAAGCGTTCATGGTGCTAAAAGTTTAACACATAACCCGCACGGTTTTTTTTGATATGGGACAGCCGGTGTTTTTTCTGGTATTTTTAAAAAATATGCCTGAACACGTCCGGTTAGGGCAGTTCAATATAAGGGACCTGACGATGGAGAAGCTCAGGGACCCGGAGAACCCCCAGGCCGTTGCGGCCGCAAGGATAATAAAGAAGTTCGCCCCGGACGTGCTTTCCATAAACGAGATGGAGTCGCACCCCGAAGCCCCTCGCGCCTTCATAGAGAATTTTCTTAAAAGGGGCGCTAACCCGGTCGATTACCCCTTTTACCATATCGCGGACACAAACTCAGGGCAGCCTTCCGGTTTCCCGCCCCCTTTCGACTACAAGGGGTTCGGACGGTTCAGGGGACAGTACGGGATAGCCTGCCTGAGCAGGCACAGGATGGATTTCGCGGCCATCAGAAACTACAAGGATGTGCCATGGGGGCAGATGCCTTTTGGTTATTGCAGGGAGGCCGCCTGCCCGGACGGCTTCCCGCTCTGGAGCACCGCCTTTCTGGACATCCCCATCCTGATAGGGGAAACGCGGGTGCGTTTCATCCTGCTTCATCCTACCGTCCCGCTTAGAAATTATTTGAACCTCAGGAGGAATGCCGACCAGCTCCGGTTCCTGGGAAGATACATAGGAGGGCAGGACATCCCCGGCATCCCGTCCCTGCCGGCCGGCACTCCGTTCGTCGTAATGGGAGACCTGAACACCGACCCGCATGAAGGTGTGGGCACATGCGAGGTAATAAAGGGCCTGCTCGAAAACGAAGACCTGATAAGGCCGGGTGCGGATAAAAAAACGTTTCTAGAGGAAGGTGGCGCCGAATGGGCCGGCGAAGACAGGCCCGGGCTTCTTTCTGCGAGGCTGGATTACATCCTGCCCTCGATCCGGAGGTTCGTGCTGAAGGGTTTCCACGTCTTCTGCCCCGAGGGCACCGCCTGGTGGCCGGTCGTCCGAAGGGCCTCGGACCATTTTTTCATCTATGCGGACTGCGAACTGGCCTGATGCCTTCTTTTTTTGGGGTTTTGCGGCGCCGGCCTAGACATTGAACCTGAAATTTATGATGTCCCCGTCTTTTACCGGGTAGTCCCTTCCCTCCAGCCGGAAAACTCCAAGCTTTCTGGCCTCCGCCATGGAGCCTCCGCACTTCATGAAGTCCTCATATGAGACGACTTCGGCCCTTATGAACCCCTTTTCTATATCCGAATGTATCTTGCCGGCCGCCTTTGAGGCGGGTGTTGCTTCCTTTATGGTCCAGGCCTTCACCTCGTCTTCCCCGGCGGTGAAGAAGGAGATAAGCCTGAGCAGCCCGTAGGAAACCTTTATGAGCCTTCGCAGGGCGGGCTCTTCGATGCCCAGGTCCGAAAGAAAGGCCTTCTGCTCCTCCGGGGACAGCTGGGCAAGTTCCATCTCTATCTTGCCGGACATGGCCAGGGCCGAGGCGTTCCCCTTGAGCAGTCCATGTGCCTCCTGGACGAGCTTTTGAAGGGCTTCTCTGTCCGAAAGCATCTCTTCGGCCACGTTGAAGACAACCACTTCGGGCTTTATGGAAAGGAACTCAAGGTGCCTTACCGCCTTAAGCTCCTCCGGGCTGAACTCAAGTTCCCTCAGCGGCCTTTCAGCCTCGAGGGCTTCGCGGCACCTCAAAAGCACCGCCTTTTCGGCGTCGCTTACCTTTTCCTTCCTCCCTTTTTTAAGGGACTCCTCAATGCTTTCGAGCCTCTTTTCCACAAGCATGAGGTCCCCCAATACCAGCTCGGCCTCAAGCTGGCGCAGGTCCCTCATCGGGTCATTGCCGCCAAACGGGTGAGGCACGGAAGGGTCCTCGAAGGCCCTGACGACCTGAAGCAGGGCATCGGCGTCTTTTATGTGCGCGTGGACCTTGGCATTCTGCTTGGTGTCTCCTTTGGTGAACCCGATGTAGTCCACGTAGTCCACGGCGGCATATGTGGTCTTTGCCGGCTTGAACAGGCCGGACAGGGCATCGATCCGCTCGTCAGGCACATTTACCACTCCCATGCGGGCCTCCCCGCTGGTTGACGGGTAGGAGCTGGTGGGCAGCCCCAGGCCGGTTAGCGCATTGAATATGGTCGTCTTTCCCGAGTTCGAAAACCCGATTATCGCGATCTTCATCTGGACCACTTTTATACCATATTTCCGGTGCTCTTTGAAAGCCGGCGGGCCGGATGAAAGCGAAAAGCGAACGCAAAAGCCCCACTTGATAAGGGGGCTGTTTTGTGATAGAAGAAATCAATAGGGAAGTAATCTTGGTTTATTTTATTATTTAAAAGGACGGAGGTCCGCTTCATGAAAAAGAATTCCGCAAAGATACCCTCGAAGGCAGCTAAAGAGGAACCCGGGAGGCTCTCAGCAGAAAAAGGGGTGGCAGTGGCCGAAGGGCTCAAAAAGACTTACCTTAAAAACCGTGATGTCTGCAAGGTGGTCTTCTTTTTGCCTGCGGAGGCCGTCCCGGACGCCCGGAAGGTTGCCGTTGTGGGCGATTTCAACCAGTGGGACCGGAACGCCAACCTTATGAAAAAGCAGAAGGACGGCAGCTTCCAGCTTGCCCTTGAGATCCCCACGAACCACGAATACCGCTTCAAGTATCTCGTGGACGACACAACATGGGAAAACGACTGGTGCGCCGACAAATATGTGAAGAACGAGTTCGGGGGGGAAGACTCCGTGATCCAGGTTTAAGCGGCGCTTAAACCTGGATCTCTAAAGAGGCTGTTTTTGCTACGGACCTTTTCACCGCCCGGGACCCCGCTTCGCTGATTTTGCGACCCACAGATCACAGCGGCAAAAAAGAAAGAAAGCCTGGTTTTTGAAAAAACCTGCTCTGCCGGCGGTTTTGTTAGTCGTCGGCCGGGGCGCTTTCCTGTTTTTCCCTTTCTTTCTTGGTGTCCCGCAGCGCCTCGTCGAACGCTGCTTCGGCCTCCTCCATTTTTATCTTGGAGTATTCGGTGTCGCTTATTATGTCTATGTCCCAGCCGGTGAGCTTCATGGCAAGCCTCACGTTCTGGCCTTTTTTGCCTATGGCGATGGACAGCTGCTGGTCGGAGACGACGACCATCGCCGTCTTCTCCTCCTCGTTGATGCCAACCCTGTCTATAGTGGCCGGGCTCAGCGCTCTCGCTATGAGCACCCTCGGGTCGTCGTTCCAGGGTATGATGTCTATCCTTTCGCCCTTCAGTTCCCTGACGATGGACTGGACCCTGGTCCCTTTCATCCCGACGCACGCGCCGACCGGGTCTATGGAACTGTCGGTGGAAAACACGGCCACCTTCGTCCTTTCCCCGGGCTCCCTGACTATGTCCCTTATACGCACGAGGCCTTCCGATATCTCGGGCACCTCCATCCTGAAGAGCTCCGCAACGAACTTTGGCGTGGCCCTTGACACCAGGATCACAGGCCCCTTGGGCGTGATCCTTATGTCCTCGATGTATGCCTTGACGAAATCCCCCCTCCGCAAAGTCTCGCCGGCAAGGGTCTCTTTCACCGGCAGGACCGCTTCGGTCTTGCCGATGTTTATGTAGTAGAAGCTCTTTTCCTTCCTGAGCACGCTGCCGCTTATGACCTGGCCCACCTTGCCTTTGAACTCGTTAAAGAGCGCATCGCGCTCCGCCTCGCGCATGCGCTGCAGGATGACCTGTTTTGCCGTCTGGGCCGCTATGCGGCCGAAGTCAACGGGCGCCATGGGCAGCTCCACCACATCGCCCAGGTTCTTTCCCGGGAACTCCTTTGCGGCCGCCTCCACCGATATCTCCTCGTCAGGGTTCTGGACGCTCTCCACTACTCGTTTTTCCTCGAACACGGATATCTTGAGCGTGTCAGGGTCTATCCTCAGGTTTATATTGGTCTTTCCCCCGTAACGTTTCCGCGCCGCAGACAGCAGAGCGGACTCAAGCGCCCCTACGAGCACATCCTTGGAAATGCCTTTTTCCCGGCAAATCTGGTCTATAAGGAACGCTATTTCTTTCATCTCTCCCCCCATTTGGTAAAGCTATATCTCGACTTCAAGCCGCGCCTTGGATACAGCGCTGTAGGGTATCTCCAGCTCCTTTTCCCCTACGGCCATCACAAAAAAATTGTCTTCCGCCTTTTGCAGCCTTCCAACCAGTAAGGTCTGCCCGTCGAAAGGCGTCCGTGTGGTTATCCTTATGAGCTTTCCAGCCTGTTTCCTGAAATCCGCTGGGCCTTTCAGCGGCCTGTCGAGCCCCGGAGAGGAGACCTCAAGATGATACCGGCTGGGGATGATGTCCTCCACATCCAGCATTGCGCCTATCTCCCTGCTCATAAGCTCGCAGTCCCTGATGGTGACCCCTCCTTCCTTGTCGATGCTTATCCTCAGAAGAAGCTTATTTCCGCTTCCGAGGAGTTCGACCGACTCCACCGTATATCCCAGTCCCTCTGCTGCTTTCTGGGCCAGCCCCCTTATTTTTTCCTCTGTCCTGCCCATATCAAAAACCTTCACCCTTACAAAACAAAAGAGTGGTCGCCCACTCTCTCCAAGGTAAAAAATTCAAGTTAAGATTACATATTTATTCTAGCAATTAACAGTGCATAATTCAATTGCAAGTGAAAGTCACATATATTTCTGGTTTTGTCACATATTTTTCGATTTTTTTTGCGCTCGGGCGCTGCCGGGAAGCTTTTAGGGTCCGAACCCCCGATGCCAGGGAAACAATGCAACGGCCGACTCCCTCCTTAAGGGCCTGATCGTCCTTTGCGGCCGTTCATTTTTTGGAACTGAGGGAGGCCGGATTTTCAAGTGCGGGTTGCTGCGCGGGGTGCGCCACGTGTTGTTTCGCTTCTGGCTATTTTTTTACGATTATTTTTATAAATCAACTAGTTCAAGAGCTACACGGCATTAAAATTGTTATTGACAATGCTCCTGGCGCGTGCTATAAAGAAAAACAGCTTGTCTTGACAGGCTTATAGCCGCATTTCATGTTCCCTGGGAGGGAAGAAGGAGGGTCAGAAGCATGCCGTACGAGGGAAAAGTGAAGTGGTTCAACGAGACCAAGGGGTATGGATTCATCCAGCAGGACAGCGGGCCTGATATCTTTGTTCATTATTCGGCAATCATGTCAGACGGTTTCAAGACCTTGAATGAAGGGGACAAAGTGAACTTTGAGATCGTAGACGGGGAACGCGGTCCAAAGGCTGCAAACGTTCAGAAACTCTAAAAAACAAAAACATTTCAAAATCAATATGGGCGCGCCTTTAGAGGGGGAGGCGCGCCCAATCAAACCTTCCTCTGATAAGACCAATGCGTATTCTTTTTCTGTCCGCTCAGGACCCGCGATTTTATTGACTATCCGCGATGATATTTGTAAAAATGTGTAGCGAGCGTGCCCGAAGGGGCGTAAAAATTAAAAACGAGCGCAACGCAGACAGCAAGTATGCCCTGCAGGCAAGGCCGTGGGGCAGAGTTTGATATGAAAGAAGAAGAAAAGCTACATAATACCTGCCCGTCAGTCTGCTCCCATGGCGCTTCAATACCGCAGATTCATGCTACCGTTCTCATGGCCTTCCTGTTTTTCTCCTTTTTTGCTCCGGCGGTTTCGGGCGCGGCCATTTACAGGTATTTCGGCGCGGACGGATCGATCCATTTCACCGACACTCCCGGCAGGGGGGCCGTGGAGGTTGTGGCGGACAGCGCTGCTGCCCGGGCAATGAGCAGGAAAAAAGCCGGGGGCTTTTGCCCTGTTTCAAGAGTGGACAAGGACCCGCACATCGATGCCCTGATAAAGAGCATGAGCCGCAAATACGGAGTGGACCCTTCGCTTGTGAAGGCGGTCATCAGCGCGGAGTCCGGGTACAACCGCATGGCGGTCTCGCCAAAGGGAGCCATGGGCCTCATGCAGCTTATGCCGGGGACTGCCAATTCCCTGGGAGTTTTCGATCCTTTTGACCCGCAGCAGAACATTGAGGGGGGTGTCAGATATCTGAGCAGTCTCCTTGAGCGCTACGGGGGCAATGTCACACTTGCTCTTGCGGCTTACAATGCCGGGCCGGGCTCAGTGGAAAAATATGGCTGCGTGCCCCCTTACCAGGAGACGGACACATATGTCCGGAAGGTGCTTGCGGCATATGACGGCCCATCGCGTCCGGCGCTCAAAGGACATTTCAGGATGCTCCAAAAGAAAAAAAATAAAAGGGCTTCTTTTGTGCGGAGGAAAAACACTATAATATATAAAGTAACCCTTAATGATGGCACAGTCTTATATACCAACAACCCGTCATCGGGGTTTTAGGTTTTAATCCTTTTTTTTTGGAAACCGAAGAAGATTAATGAACGAACTTGATATGCTCCAGGAGATACTGGAGCTCAAAAGACAGAGAAGGGCCATAATGCTGGCCCATAATTACCAGAGGGACGAGATCCAGGACCTGGCCGATTTCACCGGCGATTCTCTCGAGCTCTCACGGACCGCATCCACCATCGAGTGCGAGGTGATCGTATTTTGCGGCGTTAACTTCATGGCGGAAAGCGCAGCCATATTGAGCCCCACAAAGACGGTCATCCTGCCCGAGGTTGAGGCTTGTTGTCCGATGGCAGACATGATACAGGTGGAGAGGCCGCGAAAGATGAAGAGCTTTTTCCCGGGGTATGAGGTGCAACCGTCCCTGGTCTATCCGGTGGAGTTTTCCCTTAATGATCTGAAGCAGCGGTATCCGGGCGTGCCGGTTGTGAGCTATGTGAATACGACTGCGGAGGTGAAGGCCCACAGCGACATCTGCTGCACCTCGGCAAATGTGGTGAGGGTGATAGAGTCCCTGCCGGGCAATGAGGTGATATGCGTGCCAGACAGGAATCTGGCCATGTGGGCACAGAAAAACAGCCAGAAGAAGGTCATTTCCTGGGACGGTTTCTGCCATGTGCATGACCGGGTGCGCAGGGAGGACGCGGTGAAGGCCAAGAAGGAGCACCCCGGGGCGCTTCTGATGGCCCATCCCGAGTGCCGGATGGAGGTCCTGGAAGTGGCGGACCATGTCACCAGCACATCCGGGATGCTCCGGTTCGCAAAAAGTTCCCCTCACAAGGAATTTATTGTTGGCACGGAGCTGGGACTGATGCACAGGCTAAGGAAAGACAACCCGGAGAAGGTCTTCTATCCGCTCAGAAAAGACATGATATGTCCCAACATGAAAAAGACCACGCTCAAGAGCGTCTACACCGCATTAAAAGAGATGAAGACCATCGTCAGCGTGCCCGAGGAGATCAGGCTTCCGGC
>JAJYJB010000020.1 GCA_021789735.1 Nitrospirota bacterium | reverse complement strand
CTTGCTGTTGTCTTACAGCAGAAATCCCTTGACGGAAAGGAGGCCGCTGCTTAAAATCATGCAGCAAGGGTCCTTCCTAGTTCAACGAAAGGAAGGGACAACCTCCAGGCATTTGACGAGTGTGCTAAAGGAATAGCCAACCTAGATAAAATTATTGTTAGCGTTGGAAGTAGATTTTCTTCGATGACAAGAGGTTATTTGCTTCCGATAATCTATGCATACTGGGAAAGATTTTTCAGAATTGTTTTTGCAGAATATTTGCGTTGTGTTGAACGCATTAGTATTCACCTACATCAAATCCATCCGCAACTCGCCAAGTTTAAGCTTCGAAGAGAATTAAATGATATCCTAAGGCGAAATAGCGTGAAACAACTTCAAGAAATAGCGTCATCTTTAGGGATTGAGGAATCCAAAACATTTTGTGAAAATTTAGCTGCCTTTTTTAACTTGCCGGTAACCTTCACTGATCCAACTACTTGGGTTGAAACCGAATCCAATGTTAATTTTTTTGTCTTAGAGACCAACTGTAAAAACGTTGGTATAGATATCGAAGGCATTAAGAGAAGATTACAAGAATCTGAGATAACCCTGTTCACCGCATTAAAGCAATTGGTCGATGTGCGGAATCAGATAAGTCACGGCGAAACCTTCAAAGACGTAAGTCAAGGTGAATGGGAAAACATGAAGAATTTTACTCTTACAGTGATGACGGCGGTTCAACTCGAACTTTTTGAAACTCTCAGAGATGGCCGTTGCATCAGATAAAAGGCTGGCCCAATCCTGGCGCCTTGGAAGATAAGGGAATTTCTTAAATTCCAAGGGCTTAAACTGACTTGCCTAAACGAGTTTTTTTGTATTCAAAATCCGGCGAGGGCAAGAGACCTTGTGGGGGTCAGGTCCCCCCACCGGCACCAAGAAGATATATCAACCATACTCTCTCACGCCATCGGCCCGCTTTCTATTCCGTGACGTCATTAATGTCTTTAGCGGGAATCCAAGTTAAAATGGATGCCCGATCAAGGTCCTCGGGCATGGCGAAAAAGACCAATCCGTAAATTATTTTGAGGCGATTAATATATGCAGACCATTATGAGGCAGTTAATCCGCCGGACTGTGCGCTCGGCTGTATCCGCTTCCTTCATTTTGTTGACGAAAAGGCAAATTGCTGATAGAAGTTACTCAAAACACAAAACACAAAAAAACAAAAAACATGAAAGGAGAGCCTGAAAATGAAGAGACCGCTTTCCAGGACCCTGTTTACTGCACTTGCCTTGTTGATGATCTTTTCGGCGCAAAACGCGCACGCAAAAGAAAAGATAACCGGAATAAAGATCACGCCTAAGTCGGCCGCCATGCTGCGGACGTTCGGACAGGCATGGATAAACCACATCTTCTGGGTCAGAAACGTCGTGATGGCCACAAAGGACGGCAACACCGCGGCCGCAAAGGTCGCGGAGGAAAATGTGGTCAGTAACGCAAGGCAAATCGCCGGCGCAATAAAGCCGTTCTACGGGAAAAAGGCTTCGGACAGGCTCTTTGAGCTTCTGGCAGGGCATTACAAGGCCATAAAGGCTTACATGGAGGCTACATTTGCAAAAAACAGGGCAGCCCAGAACGCCGCCATGCGGGAAATGAAAAAGAACGTTGTCGAGATCGCCGATTTCCTGAGCGCGGCAAATCCTAAAAATTGGCCGAGGGGCGAGATGATCTCCGCCCTGGACGCACATGTGGCCTACCATATGGACCAGATAAACCAGATAGCCGCAAACGATTACAAAGCGGAGGCAAAGACCTGGCAGGACATGGAAAACCAGGTAATAGACATTGCCATGGTGCTTGGAAAGGGGCTCATAAGGCAGTTCCCGAAAAAATTCGAGCACTGAAAGGCGGAAAAATCGTTTGTCCGGAAATCAGCAGATTGACAAAAAAGGCATTCAAAGTATATAACGTAAGTGGAAAATTAATTCAGGCGCCGCAAGGCTTAAAAGGGAATCCCGTAAGGGTCTCGCTTTTTGAGGCATCCGAACCGGGAGCGGTCCCGCCGCTGTAAAGGGGACGAAAGCCGGAAAGCTTGGCCACTGGGGGCCAAAAAATAAAACCCCCGGGAAGGCCCCGGCAAGTAGGGAGAACCTGAGCCAGAAGACCTGCCTGGACCCGAAAAAAGGGCAAAAAGGCCCGTTTCCCGCGGAGGAAATTTTTCTTGAAGTCAAAGACGGCAGGATACAGATACAAAGGTCCCCAGGACGGATGCAGAAAGGCCCCGTCCTGGGGACCTTGTTTTTTACACACTGGGACCTGGCTCAAAATTGGTTTTGAAGCGAAAGAGAGATGAAATTGTGTCAGACTGCGCCCAAGGACGGTTTGTCCCTTGATGACGCCCCGTATGCCGCGATTGCAGCCTCTTGCAGCCGGAAGCGATCTTGAGACAGGTCCTAAAAAATTCGATCCTGAAGGAGGTCTAAGATTGAGATGACCCAGCTTGAACGTGCCCTGGCGGGCGATGTGACGGAGGAGATAAAGGCGGTCGCAAAGGAGGAGGGGCTGGACGCGGAGGCCCTGAGGCAGCGCGTCTCAAGAGGACAGGTGGTCATACCGGCAAACCGCAACAGGAAGGGCAGGCTGACCGGCATAGGCGGAGGACTGAGAACGAAGGTAAACGCCTCCATAGGCACGTCCACCTCCATAGCGGACATGAGGATGGAGGTGGAGAAGGCGCGCGTGGCCGAAAGGTACGGCGCGGACACGCTTATGGACCTGAGCGTGGGCGGGGACATCGCCGCCATAAGGCGGGCCGTGATGGACGCCGTGGCGCTTCCGGTAGGCACGGTGCCGCTCTACGAGGCCTTTGCCACCGCCATTGAGAAATACGGCGCGGCGGTCAAGATGCCGGCCGAGCTTCTCTTTGAGATAACGGAGAAGCAGTGCGAGGAGGGCGTGGGCTTCATGGCCATCCACTGCGGCATCAACAGAAAAACGGTGGAGATGCTGAGGCGCCAGCACTACCGCTATGGCGGGCTTGTCTCTAAAGGCGGCTCCTACATGGTGGCCTGGATGGAGCACAACAACATGGAAAACCCCCTGTACGAGCATTTTGACAGGGTGGCGGACATACTCAAAAAGCATGACACCGTCCTCAGCCTCGGAAACGGATTCAGGGCCGGGGCCATACACGACTCCACGGACAGGGTGCAGATCCAGGAGCTGCTCATAAACTGCGAACTGGCCGAGATGGGGCGGCAGGCGGGCTGCCAGACGATGGTGGAGGGGCCGGGGCACATCCCCATAAACGAGATAGAGGCAAACATCATAATGGAGAAGAAGATGAGCGGCGGGGCCCCTTTTTACATGCTCGGCCCCATCACCACCGACATCGCCCCGGGCTACGACCACATAACCGCGGCGATAGGCGCGGCGCTTTCCTCCTCTTACGGGGCGGACTTCATCTGCTATGTGACCCCAAGCGAGCACCTTGGGCTGCCCTACCCCGAGGACGTGCGCGAGGGCGTGATCGCCGCCAGGATAGCCGCGCATGTGGGCGACATGATAAAGAACAAAAAGATGGACGCCGACAAGGAGATGTCCAAGGCAAGGCGGGACATGAAATGGGACACGCAGTTCCGGCTGGCAATAGACCCGGAGCGCGCGCTTGAGATAAAGAAAAAAAGAGGGGACGGGGACGAGCACTCCTGTACAATGTGCGGCCGGTTCTGCGCAAACGAGATGCTGAGGGGCATGTTCGAGAAAAACATGGCGGACTCGGACAAAAAATAAGAAATAAGAAAAAAAATAAAAAATGCCTCTTCTTTCAAAAAAACCGCAAAGGTGGGCCGGGCCATGGACCTGAAAAAAGCGCGAGGCCCGCTGCCGCGTGAAAAACGAAGACCGGGGGAACGGCCGCCCGTGGCGGAGTACGACCCGCAGGAGGCGGGTTTTCCCCAGCGCATCGAGGACCTTGCGACCGCCTACTGGTTTTCGGAGACGCTTTTTACAGCGGTCGAGCTGGGGGTATTTGACCTTCTGGAGCCCGAAGGCATGTCCCTTGAGGACCTGTCCCGCAAGCTGCGTGTAAAAAAAGAGGCGCTTTCCAGGTTCTTAAGGGCGCTCTGCCAGATGGGGCTCATATGCAATTTTGCGGGCAGGCTGGAGGGTCAGGGGGGCGGGGAAAAACTCTATTTCAACTCGGAGGCGTCAAACCGCTACCTGGTTACCGGCAGGGACGGCTACCTGGGGCACTCCGTCCTGTGGCGGAGGGAGCTGTGCGGGCCCTGGGCCGGACTCAAGGACTGCCTTAAAAAAGGAGGCAGGAAGGATTTTCTGCCTGGCGATGACGAAAACGCGCTTAAAGAGCGCAGGCGCAGATACATAACGGCGATGGACGGGGTCGCCAGGGCAAAGGTAAAAGAGATGCTGCCGCTTTTGGGCGCATTCCCGCTTGAAGGGGAGCTGCTCGATGCGGGCTGCGGCTCCGGAGCGGTCGCGGTCGGTCTTCTGGAGCACGCCCCATCGCTAAAGGCGACCCTGATGGACCTGCCGGAAGTCCTGGAGCTTGCCCGGAAGGAGTTTTTGTTTTCCCCAGGCAAAGAGAAGATAAAATTCTGCGCGGCCAACATGCTAAAGAAGTGGCCTTTCGAGGAGGGGCGGTTCAACCTGGTCATCCTCTCTAACATCATTCATGTCTATTCCCGGAAGGAGCTGCGCCATATACTGAAAAACGCCGCCCGCTGCCTGCCGGCCGGAGGGCTTTTGCTAGTGCACGACTTTTTCCTGGAGCACCGCCCGGAAAAGGCCGCCCTCTTTGATCTGAACATGTTCATAAACACCATGAACGGGAGGGTCTTCTCCTGGGCGGAGCTTGAAAAAGAGATGCGCGGGGCCGGGCTTTCGGTGGCGGAGCCAGCGGCCCTTGCATCGGACACCGCGCTTGTGATGGCATCAAAAAGCAGGCGGACGCTGAAAAAGCTCTGCCTCGACAAAACGGCGGCGCTCGCAAACAGGCTCATCTCGATGGGGTTCAGAAAGGCGGTCCCCGTGAGCGCCGGGGACATCCATGTGCCGGGCTGGACGCAACTGAAATGCCGCCACGGGTGCGCCCTTTACGGGGAAAAACCCCTCTGCCCCCCTGATGCCCCCCTGCATGAAGAGACGAAAAGCCTTATCGGCGACTGCAAAACGGCCTTGCTCCTTGAAGGGGAGCCGCCTGCTAGAGATTTCCAGATGAAGGTCCTCAGGGCGGAAAAAGAGGCGTTCCATTCCGGTTTTTACAAGGCCTTCTCCTATTGGGCCGGACCCTGCTCCCTTTGCGCCTCCTGCAAGAAGAAAGATTGCGGGAACAAAAACGTCCGCCCCTCGATGGAGGGCGCGGGCATCGACGTCTTCGAGACCGCAAAAAGGGCCGGGATAAAACTGAAAACGCTAAGCGGCAGCGGCACGGAGTACGTGAAATACCTGGCCCTGCTGCTTCTTGATTGACGCATGAAAATTAAAATCCTCCTTCTTGAGCACCCGAGGGCCAGGAGGCCCGAGCGGTGCAACGACATAGCGAACACCCCTCTTTCCTCGTGCCTCTTTTCAGGCTATGTGGCTGCCACGCTTCTAAGGGAGGGGCACGAGGTGGAGATAGTCGAAGGATATCTTGACGGCCTGTCTTACGGGCAGATCAGGGAAAGGGCGCTGTCGTTCGCCCCGGACATCATCGGCGTGCACATGGTCTACAACTGGGGGGAAGACCGGGAGCTTGCCCGGTCCCTCTCGGAGCTCAAAAGGCTGTGCAGGCCGCGCTATATCGCGGCCTACGGGTATTATCCCACCTTCGCCTTCATGGACATCCCCGCGCTTTTCCCGGCGGTGGACGGCGTCCTTGCCGGGGAGCCGGAGCTCACTTTCAGGAGCCTTGCCCGGGAGGTCTGCCGCGGAGGCAATTTAAAAAACAAAAGAATACCGGGGCTCGCGGCCGCGGACGGCGGGGAGATCAGGATGGAAAAATTCCCGCTCCCGCAGGTTGCCGCGGACCTGGACTCGCTTCCCTTCCCTTTCCGCACCCAGGCCATGCGGCGGCTGCCGGAGGTGAACCTGCTGGGAAGCCGGGGGTGCTACGGGCGCTGCAGCTTCTGCCATCTGAGCGCCTTCTGGGGGAGCTGGCGCGGCAGGAGCCCGGAAAACATAGCCGCAGAGATAGACCTCGTCACCGGCGAAAGCGGGGCGAGGGATTTTTATTTCACCGACCCAAACTTCTTTGGCCCGGGGGAAAGCGGCCAGCAAAGGGCGCTCCGCCTGGCCTCCCTGCTTGCGCCGCGAAAAGAAAAAATACGTTTTGGCATGGAGGCAAGGGTAAACGACATAAAGGAAGACACCATAAGGGCGCTGGCCGGGGCGGGGCTGCGCCAGATACTTTTGGGGCTTGAAAGCGGCAGGGACGAGTCCCTGAGACGCATGGGGAAGATGACGACCGTCCGGCAGGGGGAAGAGGCCCTGAGGATTTTAAGGCGGCACGGCATCGAGCCAAACGTGGGCTTCATCATGTTCGAGCCCTGCTCCACGCTGGAGGACATAAGGGAGAATTTCGAGTTCCTTAAAAGGAACATGCTCCTTGAGAACCTGGCGGTCACCGCAAATGTCCTGAACCACCCCCAGATACTGCTTAAGGGCACAAAGGCATTTTCTAATGAAACGGCTGGCGGAAAACGGGCCGCTGAAAACGAAGTGCGCTCCGATGGGGCCTTGCCCTATGAGGTGGAGGCGCGGTTTAAAATGCCGGAGGTGGGCGATCTTGCCTTTATAATGAGGAGGGCCGCAAACTTTCTTTTTGTCCGGATGGATGGCATATGGAGCGGCAGGGTCCTTGCGCCAGCAGGGGCGCAGGAGAGATACAGGCAGATAAACGCTTTTTTTGTGGACGTGTTCGACTCCACGCTCTCAAGACTGAAAGCGGACGGCAGGCTTGGCCCGGGCGGGGCGGAAAAGCTGGCCTCGGAGGCCGAAGCGGAGATACTGAAACTCCTGCCAGCGGAACATCTGCGTGAAGAAAATATTGCCCTGAAAATGAAAGGAGAGCTATAGATGAAGCTGCTTCAGGCAACCCTTGAAAGGATAGAGCCTGTGGACCAGGGCTGGTTTGAGGTCGCAAAGAAGCGCCTGGACAACCTCACGAAGCCGCCCGGAAGCCTGGGCAGGCTGGAAGAGTTCGCCATAAGGCTCGTGGCCATAACGCGAAACGCCCTGCCCATGCCGGGCAAGAAGGTGATATTCACCTTCGCGGGGGACCACGGGGTGGTGGAAGAAGGCGTCTCCGCGTATCCAAGCGAGGTGACGGTGCAGATGGTGCACAACTTCCTTGCGGGCGGGGCCGGGATAAACGTGCTTGCCAGGCACGTGGGGGCAAAGGTGGTGGTGATAGACATGGGCGTAAACCACGACTTCGCCGGAAAAAAAGGCCTGGTGCACGCAAAGGTGGTCAAAGGGACCAGGAACTTCACCAAGGGCCCCGCGATGAGCCGGAGCGAGGCGGTCAGGAGCATCGAGGCGGGCATCAGGCTTGCGGACAGATTTTCAAGAAAGGGATATACGCTTTTTGGCACCGGAGACATGGGGATAGGAAACACAACCCCCTCAAGCGCCATAGCGGCGGTGCTGACCGGACTGGAGGTGCGGCGCGTCACGGGGAAGGGCACAGGCATAACGGACAGCTCGCTGGAGAGAAAAATAAAAGTGATAGAGGAGGCGATAAGGCTGAACCGGCCGGACGCCAAAGACGCGCTCGATGTGCTTTCGAAGGTGGGCGGGGCGGAGATCGGCGGCATCGCCGGACTGGCGCTCGGGGCCGCGGCAAACAGGGTGCCGGTGGTGATAGACGGGTTCATATCCACGGCGGGCGCGCTCATCGCCCACGCCCTCAAGCCCGCCTCTGCGGACTATATGTTTGCCTCCCACAAATCGGTGGAGGCGGGCCACCGGGCAATGCTTGAGAAAATGGGGCTTGTCCCGGCCATCGACCTTGACCTGCGCCTCGGGGAAGGCACGGGGGCGGCGCTCGGGATGGGGCTTATAGAGGCGGGGCTCAAGATCTACGGGCAGATGGCGACCTTCAAGGAGGCCGGGGTCTCCGATGAGATCATCAATTAAGGGAAGGCCCAACAATAAAAAATTGTTTTCTGAAAGCCGGCAGGGCCGTGAAAACAGACCGGACGGGGGACCGGAAATTGTTTAAGCGGGCGCTGCTTGCCGTCCAGTTCCATACAGTGCTGCCGGTCAAGGTAAGCGTCACGGTCCTTGAAAAGGACATGGCCGGAAGCGTCCCCTTTTTCCCCCTAGCAGGGGCGGCGCAGGGACTTTTGCTTGCCGCCTCCGCGGCGCTGTTCACACGTTTTTTTGACAGCTATATCGCGGGCGCGCTGTCGCTTGCCGCTTATGTGATGTCCGGCGGCGGGTTCGACCTGGACGGGCTTGCCGACACAGCGGACGCCCTCTCCGTCAAATCCTGCGGAGACCGGGAGGCGGACAGGAAAAAGAGGCTTGAAATAATGAAAGACAGCCATGTGGGCGCCATGGGGGTGATCGCGCTTATAATTTCCATCCTGCTTAAGTTCGCGCTTATAAGCGGACTTCTCCGGCTGGCCGCGCCTGCTGCCTTTGCCCTGCTTTTCATGATGCCAGCCTTCTCCAAATGGGCCACCATCCCCGTGATGTTCCACGGCAGCCCGGCCAGAAAAGAGGGCCTTGGCCGGATATTCATAGGCAATGCCGGCGGCAAGGACGTCCTGCTTGCCTCCTTCTTTCTCGCGCTGCTTTTTTTTGCCGCTTCGGGCCTGTCCTCATATCTTCACTGGCTGCCGGCAATGCCTTTCTCTGCTTACCTTTTTTTGTTTCTTTTTCTCACCGTTTTCCTCTACGGGGCGGGCCTGGCTGCCATCAGGTTCCTGAACAGGAATTTCGGCGGAGTGACGGGAGACCACCTGGGCGCAGTAACAGAGGCCTCCGAGGCAGTCTTCCTGGTCTGCGCCGTTTTGTTTGTCCGGTTTTTTGCCTCTCATGCGGGCCCGCACCTGTAGACGGCGGGCACCCGCCGGCATATACGGCCATTTTGGCTGTCCGGCGGTCTTTCATATAAAATAGTTCAAATGTTCCACAGCTTCGACACGTTGGTGATCGGCTCCGGGCTTGCGGGCCTCTCCGCGGCCATCGAGGCGTCGAAATACGGCAGCGTTGCGGTGATAGCAAAGCTATATCCCACCAGGTGCCACTCCTCCGCCGCCCAGGGCGGCATAGCCGCCGCGCTTGGCAACGAGGAGCCGGACTCCCCGGAGTGGCACGTCTATGACACCATAAAAGGCAGCGACTACCTGGCGGACCAGGACGCCGTGAGGACCATGTGCGAGGACGCCGTGGGCACCGTCATCGGACTGGAGCACCTGGGCGTGCCCTTTTCCCGCACGCCCGGCGGAAAGATCGCGCAGAGGCGGTTCGGCGGGCACACCAGGGAATTCGGCGCGGCGGCGGTGAGAAGGGCCTGCTATTGCGCGGACAGGACGGGCCTGGCCATAGTCACCACCCTTTACGAGCAAAGCCAAAGCCGGGGCATAAGGTCCTTTCCGGAGTTTCATGTCCTCGATTTGCTGATGGAAGAAAACAGGTGCCTCGGGGCAGCCGCCCTCGACATAAGGAGCGGGGAGATATGCGCCTTCACCGCCCGCGCCACCATCCTTGCCACGGGCGGCTACGGAAGGGTCTTCAGGACGACCTCGAACGCCATCCAGAGCACCGGAGACCTGCCCGCCATCCTGCTTGAAAAAGGCCTGCCGCTTGAGGACATGGAATTTTTCCAGTTCCATCCCACAGGCCTCTACGGGCTTGGCATACTGGTGACAGAGGGGGCAAGAGGAGAAGGCGGCATTCTGCTGAACGGCAAGGGAGAGCGGTTCATGGAAAGATATGCCCCCCACATAAAAGACCTTGCGCCAAGGGACATGGTATCCAGGGCGATAATCACCGAGATAAGGGAGGGCCGGGGCGTTAACGGGAGGGATTTTGTGCACCTGGACCTGAGGGCCGTGCCTGTAAAGACCCTCTCTGAAAGGCTGCCAGAGATAATGAATTTCTGCCGGACATACATGGGGGTGGACCCGTCCGTCTCACCCATCCCTGTAGTGCCCACCGCCCATTACGCCATGGGCGGCATACCAACGGACCTGGACGGAAGAGTGCTTGAAAATGAGACAGGCGGGGCGGCCCATGGGCTCTTTGCCGCCGGGGAGTGCGCCTGCGTCTCGGTGCACGGGGCAAACAGGCTTGGATGCAACTCTCTGCTGGACACCGTTGTGTTTGGCAGGAGGGCCGGAGAGGCAGCGGGAAAGACGAAAGACAGGCCTGGCGCCCTGAGCGAAAAACTCCTTGAGCCTGCAAAAAATATGGTCTCCGGGATATTTGGCAGGCGCGGAGACGAAAAGGCCGGGGCGGTCAAAAAGGACCTCCAGGAGCTTATGATGAACAGGTGCTCGGTCTTCAGAAACGAAACCGGGCTCAGGGAGGCCATGAGAGGCCTGGAGGAGCTGAAAGAAAGGACCGGGCGTATCTACGTTTCGGACAGGGGCAAAAGGTTCAACACCGAGTTGCTTGACGCCATCGAGCTTGGACGCCTCATAGAGCTTGCGCGGACGATAGCTGGCAGCGCCCTTGAAAGAAAGGAATCTAGGGGAGCCCACAGCCGTGAGGACCATCCGGAAAGGGACGACAAGAGCTGGCTCAGGCACAGCTTTGTCTTTAAAAGGCAGGGTGCGCTTGAGTTCAGGCACAAGCCGGTAACTATCGCGGGTTTTCCTCCGAAAAAGCGGGAATACTGAATGGGCAAAAAGCTTTTTTTAAAAAAATTCAGGATAAAAAGGTCCGACCCGGAAAGGGACATCCCAGGGGGCAAACCGCGCTGGGACGAGTTCACAGTGGAGATGGACCCCTTTGAAAGGCTTCTGGACGGGCTTATAAGGATAAAAGAAGAGCAGGACGGAAGCCTTACGTTCAGGCTGTCCTGCGCGCACGGGATGTGCGGCTCCTGCGCGATGAAGATAAACGGGAAAAATGCGCTGGCCTGCCAGACGCTTGCCAGAAACACGCCTGAGGCGGTCGTCCTTGAGCCCCTGCCGGCCTTTCCGGTGATAAAGGACCTGGTTGTGGACATGGACCCTTTTTTTGAAAAGGTAGGCGCCGTGATGCCCTGGCTTGTGGCAGACGGGCCGCATCCGGAAAGGGAGAGGCCGCAGGGCCCCGAAGAGCTGCGGAAGATAATGGACGCCATAAAGTGCATCATGTGCGGGTGCTGCACGAGCTCCTGCCCTGTCTACCGCGCGGACAGGGATTACCTGGGCCCGGCCGCGCTTGTAAAGGCCGCGCGCTTCATACTGGATTCCAGGGACGCGGCATGGAAGGAGAGGCTTAAGGCGGTGTCCGGGGAAAACGGGTTTTGGAGGTGCCACTCCATATACAACTGCTACGAGGCCTGCCCGAGGTCCATAGACATCACAGGCTACATTGCCTGGCTCAAGCGGCTGGCCGTGAAAAAAATGTTCTCCTTCTCTTTGCCTAAGGGGCAAAGATGAGGGACAGGCAGGGCGCGGGCTTTCTGGCCTTCATTCTGCACAGGGGGACGGGCATCCTGCTGGCCCTTTTCATCCTGCCGCACCTCTACATCCTTTATTTCCTTGGTGAGCCCGCCAGGTACGAGGCCATAAGGAGGTTTTGCTCCCGCCCGTATGTAAGGCTTGCCGAGGTGGGGCTTCTGGGGCTTGTCCTTGCCCACGGGCTGAACGGGATAAGGATAATGCTCCTTGAGGCGGGGGCGCCAAGCCGCTTCCAGAAAGCCCTCTTCGGGGCGGCGGCCATCGCGGGGTTTTTTCTGCTTTTCTTTGCGGGCGCGCGCATGATGAAATGAAATGAAAAATCCAACAGGGGGGAAAACAGGCGCGGCGGGATGGTTTTTTGAGCGGGCAAGCGGCCTGCTGCTTGTGCTGCTCCTTGCGGTGCATTTCATCGTTGTCCATTTCCAGGGGGGCGGGCAAGCAGTCCCCGGCAGGGGCGCGGGGTTCCACGGCGCGGTCTTTTTAAGGCTTTCCGATCCCCTCTGGTGGGCGTTCTACGCCGTGTTCCTCTCAGCCGTCCTCTATCACGGATTTTACGGCCTGCGTGGCATAGCGGTGGAATACATAAGGCGGCAGCGCCTCCTTTCCGCGGCAAAGGCGGGGCTTCTTGCGCTCTGCCTTGCGCTCTGGGTCGCGGGCATGTTCGTCCTTGTCAATTCGCAGCTGCTCCTTGCAAACCCACCCGCCCTCTGCTATAAATGCCATGCAAGGGGAAGCATCCCCAGTTATAGGGCGATCCGGTTTTAAATTTTTTATAAAACCCGTATGCGGCATGGAGGCGGGACATAAAATGGTCGAAAGGGCCGGTAAAAAATTCAGGACGGAGGAAGACACGCTTGGGAGCATAAAGGTCCCGGCGGAGGCCTACTGGGGGGCGCAGACGGAAAGGGCCCTTGAAAACTTTCCGGAAAGCGGGGCAAAGTTCCCGCCGGTCTTCTTCCGCGCGCTTGCGTACATAAAACTTGCCTGTGCAAGGGTAAACGCGGAGCTGGGGCTGCTTGAGAGAAAAAAGGCCCGGGCCATCATAAGGGCCTCGAAGGAGGTCCTTGCGGACAGGCTGCGCGCGCAGTTCCCCGTCGACATCTTCCAGACCGGCTCCGGCACATCCACCAACATGAACGTAAACGAGGTCATCGCCACAAGGGCAAACGAGATGCTCACCGGCGCGAAAAGCACAAGGCACCCCGTCCATCCGAACGACCACGTTAACATGGGGCAGTCCTCAAACGACGTCATCCCCTCCGCGATCCACATTTCATGCCTCCTCCTTGCAAGGGAAAAGCTCCTGCCCGCACTGGCGGGGCTCGAAAAAAAGCTCCGTGAAAAAAGCGCGCTGTACAAAGACGTTGTAAAGACGGGGAGGACCCACCTCATGGACGCCATGCCCGTGACCCTGGGGCAGGAGATGTCCGGCTGGGCAGCGCAGACAGGCCATCTGGTAGAGGAGGCCAATTCCGCCCTGCCCGCCTTAAGAAGGCTTGCGATGGGCGGCACGGCCGTGGGCACGGGCGCAAACGCCCACCCGGAATTCGGCCGCAGGGTGGCGGATGCCCTGTCCCGGCTGACGGGCCTCGACCTCAAGGAGGCGGAAAACCACTTCATGGCGCAGGCCTCGCAGGACGCCGTCCTTGCCCTGTCTGGCAGGCTGAAGACGGCAGCCTCCGCCTTCATAAAGATCTCAACCGACCTCAGGCTGATGAACAGCGGCCCGGACTGCGGCATCGGCGAAATAAGGTTGAGGGCCGTACAGCCCGGCTCCTCCATTATGCCCGGAAAGGTAAACCCCGTCATGCCGGAGGCCGTAAGGATGATAGGGGCGCAGGTCATAGGCAACGGCGTCGCCATTGCCATGGGGGACGCCATGGGGGAGTTTGAGCTGAACGCGATGCTGCCGGTGATCGCAAGAAACGTCCTTGAGTCCATGACGCTCATCGCCAACGCCGCCCTGCTGCTTCAAAAGAGCATCGACGGGCTGGAGGTGAACGCGGAGCGCATGAGAGAAGCGCTTGAGAAAAACGCGATGACCGGCACGGCGCTTTCCCCGGTCATAGGCTACGACAGGGCCGCAGAGGTGATAAAAAATGCCCGGGCAGGGAAAAAGACGATAAGGGAGACGGTCGTGGAGATGGGCTATATGGGCGAAAAAGAGGCCCGCAGGCTTTTGGACCCGGAAGCAATGACCCGCCCGAAAAAGAAAAAAACGCCCGAGTCCATAGAGGCCCATAAGGCGGCAGACCCCGGTTTACGGACAAGAAAGGGTTCCCATATTCCTTGAATTCGGGATTCCTTGAATTCGGCCCCCCGCTGTGATTTAATCTTGTTATGGGAATAACGGTAAACAAAAAAATTCAGCCCCTGCTTCTGGGCGGCAAGTGGAGGGAGACGGAAAAAAAGTTTTCCGTCATAAACCCCTATAACGGCGAGACGCTGGCCCATGTCTTCCAGGCCGGCCCCGCGGAGATAGAAGAGGCGCTGCGGCTTGCCGAAAACGCCGCGCCCCTGATGGCCTCCATGCCCTCGCACAGGAAGGCCGCCATCCTGCAGAAGGCCTCCGACGCCCTTTTGGCAAAAAAAGAGGAGATCGCCAGGACCATAACGCTTGAAAACGGCAAGCCCATAGGCGAGGCCAGGACCGAGGCGGAAAGGGCCTCGCTCACTTTCCGGGTGGCCTCCGAGGAGGCCGCAAGGGGTTTTAACGGGGAGTTCATGGCGCTGGACAGGAACATGGCATCCGAGGGCAGATGGGGGATAACGAGGCGGTTTCCGGCAGGGCCCGTGCTTGGGATCACCCCTTTTAATTTCCCGGTCAACCTGGTGGCCCACAAGATTGCCCCGGCCATCGCATCGGGCAACCCCGTGATCATAAAACCGGCCTCAAAGACCCCCCTGTCGGCGCTCATGCTGGGAGAGGTGCTTATAGACGCCGGCCTTCCCGAAGGCTGCCTGAGTGTCCTTCCGGCCGGCGGCAAGGACATGGAGCCCGCCATCGCCGACCCCCGCATCAAGGTGCTCTCCTTTACGGGCAGCGCGGCGGTGGGCTGGGGCCTGAAGCGGCTTGCGTATGACAAGAAAGTGATACTGGAGCTGGGCGGAAACTCCGGCGTTCTCCTGGACGAGGACTGCGACCTTGACCTCGCGGTGGCCCGCACCATCGCCGGGGCCTTCTCCTACGCGGGCCAGGTCTGCATATCCGTGCAGAGGATATACGTCCACCGCAGGATATACGACGTCTTCCTTGAGCGCTTTGTCTCCGGGGTGAAGTCCCTGAAGATGGGAGACCCCATGGATGGGTCCGTGCATGTGGGGCCGATGATAGATGAGGACAGCCTCTCCAGGGTCTCCTCCTGGGTGGAAGAGGCGCTGGCCGCAGGGGCCAGGGTGATAACGGGCGGGAAAAGGAGCGGGGCTTTCTTCTACGAGCCCACAGTGGTGGTCGACGCCACTCCCTGGATGAAGTTAAGCTGCATGGAGGTGTTCGCCCCGCTTGTGACCGTTACGCCCATAGAGAGTTTTGAGGAGGGGCTTCAGGCCATCAACGATTCCGTTTACGGGCTTCAGGCGGGGGTCTTCACCAGGGACCTGCAGCGCGCCTTCACGGCGTTCGAGACGCTGCGGGTGGGCGGAGTGATAATAAACGGCGTGCCCACCTACAGGGTGGACCACATGCCCTACGGAGGGATCAAGCAGTCCGGCACCGGCAGGGAGGGCGTGAGGTACGCCATAGAGGAGATGACGGAGCCAAGGTTCATGGCCCTCAGGCTGGTCTGACCCCCAAAAAAACACCTGAGGATAGATGGCCGGGATTTCCGGCGAATACAGATTTTTTGGCATCTGCCCGGCCCTTGAGAGAGTGAGTAAGCGGACGGACGCCAAATGTCTGCAACTTGACGCCAGTCGCCGCTTCGCCCTGAAGACACCCTTAATGGGACGTTCTGATACGCCCGGAACCGCTCGACCGAACGAAAAGGCCAGGCAGACACAGTGATGTCAAAATACGGTCAAACCGGCCGCGGCCCTGGTGCGGTCCTTTTTTTGGACGGGCCTATTATCTTTTCGATCTGGGCCCTGTCCAGCGACTCTTCTTTTACAAGCTCATCGGCCAGCCTGTCAAGCTCCGCCCTTTTTTCAAGCAATATCTTTTCCGCCCGGTCCTGGGCCTCCTCTATCAGCCTTTTTATCTCCTGGTCCATGAGCCAGGCCATGCCCTCGCTGTACCGTTTGGGCTGGGCAAGCTCGCGGCCAAGGAACGGGTGCTCCTCTCCTCTGCCAAGGTTCATGGGGCCCACTTTGTCGCTCATCCCCCATTGCGCCACCATCTTTTCGGCCAGGGCGGTCGCCTCCTTGAGGTCGTTCTGCGCCCCCGTGCTGACGTCGTTGAAGACGATCTTTTCGGCCACCCGGCCACCCAGGGCAACGGCCAGCTTGTCCAGAAGATAGGTGCGCGGATAAAAATGCCGGTCCTCCTCCGGAAGCAGCTGCGTGATGCCCATCGCCATGCCGCGGGGCACTATGCTTACCTTGTGTATGGGATCGGCTCCCGGAAGCTCCGAGGCCACGATGGTGTGCCCGGACTCATGGTATGCGGTGATGCGTTTTTCCAGGCCGCTTATGGCCTCCTCCCGGACCGCGCCCATAAGGAGTATGTCCCGGGCCTCGTCAAAATCCTTCATGTCTATCTGCTTTTTGCCCTTCCTTATGGCGATGAGAGCGGCCTCGTTTGCCAGGTTCTCAAGGTCCGCCCCCGTCATGCCGGGGGTGCCCCTGGCCACCTTCTCCAGGTCCACATCGGGCGTCAGCGATTTGCCCCTGACGTGTATCGCCAGTATGGCTTGGCGCTCTTTAAGTCCGGGCCTGTCTATGACTATGTGCCTGTCGAACCGCCCGGGCCTGAGCAACGCGGGGTCCAGGACGTCCGGCCTGTTCGTTGCGGCCATGATTATCACCGCCTCATGGGGCTCAAACCCGTCCATCTCCCCCAGGAGCTGGTTCAGCGTCTGCTCCCTTTCGTCATGCCCCCCGCCAAGCCCCGCTCCCCTTGTGCGCCCGACGGCGTCTATCTCATCGATGAAGATTATGCTTGGCTGGGTGGCCCTGGCCTTCTTGAAGAGGTCCCGCACCCTGGCGGCCCCCACTCCAACGAACATCTCTATGAACTCCGAGGCGCTTATGCTGTAAAAGGGCGTGCCCGCCTCTCCCGCGACCGCGCGCGCAAGGAGGGTCTTGCCCGTTCCGGGCGGCCCTACAAGAAGCAGGCCTTTTGGCACCTTGGCGCCCATTTCCCGGTATTTACCGGGGTCCTTGAGGAACTCTATTATTTCCTGGAGCCCCCTCTTGGCGTTTTCCATCCCGGCAACGTCCTTGAAGGTCACCGCCGGGGTCTTGCCCACTTCAAAAAGCCTTGCCTTGCTCTCTCCGAAGGAAAAAAGCCCGCCCGGCCCTCCGCCTATCTGCCTTGCGGTGCGCCTCATCAGGAACACCCACACCCCTATTATGAGGACCCATGGCAGTATGCCAAGCAGGAAGTCCACGACAGGGGAGGTCTTCTGCCTGGGCTTGACCTCTATCGCGACGTTCTTGGATCTCAGCTCGCTCATCAGCCCCTGGCCCTGGAACTGCGGCAGGAACGTCTTGAACGACTTTATGCTTACAGGCTTTCCTCCCTGGGGGGTGATCTGCACCTCTTTTTTGAACTGTCCAGTGACATCGAGCCCCTGTATGACGACCGACTGGATGTTGTCCGATTCCAACTGGTTCAGGAAGGTGCTGTAGTTAATGGTGTAAATTTGCTGCTGCTGGCTTTTGTAGCTGTAACTCTGCCAGAGATACAGGACCAGAAAGAAAAAGACCAGGGCTATGACCCAGCGCCATTGGCTGAATTTGTCCTGCTGGTCAGGATTTTCGGGCGGCTTCTGTTTGACCATGGCCTGTTTCAAATTCTAGTATTACGGGCCCCCCATGGCAAGTACCCGGCGTAAAGATAATTTATTCGGAAATCCTGGTCGCGCACGGCCATTTTATTTTTTTAAAACGGCGAGGCAAAACAAAAACATGAAAAATGCAGTGGGGGCGGATGGCATGAGCGCAACGGGCAACCACTGGCGCGCCGCATGAAGCAGCGGCAATCAGGCAGAAACGGCGCGGTTTATACGGCTTGCACTGGCATACAAGTGGAGACGGGCCCCAGCGGAGCGAATGCCGCCCGCCTCCACTGCACAAACCTTTTTTTAAAACTTCACCTTTGGCGTCGACGACTGCCCCGCCGGGATCTGATAGTACTGGGCCTCGCCGACCCCGGCCAGCCCGGCGTAGAACCTGCCCATGAACGTCCTTATGTAGGAGTTAAGCGCCATGACGGCGTCGTTGTACCTTTTGCGGGCAACGGCTATCCTGTTTTCGGTGCCTTCCAGGCTGTCCTGCAGCTTTAAAAAACTCTCGTTCGCCTTGAGCTGAGGGTAGCGCTCCTGCAAAAGGAGGAGCCTTGAAATGGGGCCTTCCATCTGGTTAGCGGCGTCTATCTTGTCCTTGGTCGTGCTTGCCTGGAAATATTTGACCCTCGCGGCAGCTATGTCCTCGAACAGGCCTTTTTCATGGGCCGCATAACCCTTTACCGTCGCAACCAGGTTGGGTATGAGGTCGTATCTCCTTTTGAGCTGGTTTTCGACCTGCGCCCACTTGTTTTTGACCCTCTCATCCATCCTTACCACCCTGTTGTAGCCGGAGATCATGGTAGTCGCAACTATGAGCCCAGCCAGGACAACAGCGCCGACCGCCATCAGGGCCGTCTTCACACCATTTGACATTTCCTAACTATACCTCCTCGCGTCTTCCAGAACCTGTCTCAAGATCGCCTCCCGCTGCAAGAGGTTCCAGACAATTTTTATTTTGTTTGTTTTTGTTCCTTTATCCTTTACCATTACCATCCGCCGCTGGCCCCGCCGCCGCCAAACCCTCCGCCGCCTCCGCCGCCGAAGCTGCCGCCTCCAAAACCGCCCCCTCCGCCGCCAAAACCTCCAAAACCGCCGCCCCCGCTAAACAGGAAAAGCAGAAAGAGCCCAGGGTGCCTGATGAAAAGCAGGAAGACGATCAGGAAGAATATTCCGCCCACGATGAGGTTGAAAAGTCCCACCTGCCCCCCCTGTGCCTGCATCACATCCTGAGGGGCCGGGGCGTTCGCAAGTCCGGCAATCTTTACGTTCGCGTCCCGCGCTATGCGGGAGGCGACCGCCTGGACGGCCAGGGCGATGCCGTCCGAGTAATCCCCTTTTTTGAAGTAGGGGACCAGGTACGTGCGCCCGACCGTTCCCACAAAGCTGTCCGGCAGGGTGCCTTCAAGCCCGTAGCCCACCTCGAACCTGTAGCGGCGCTCCCTGGGGGCAACAAGCAAAAGGAGCCCGTTGTCCTTCCCCTTCTGCCCGGGCTTCCATTTTTCCGCAACCGACATCGAATAGTCATCTATCGGCTGTCCCTCAAGGCTCGGCACGGTAAGCACGAGCACCTGCGCGGAGGTCTTTTTCTCAAGCTCCTGCAGATACCCGTCAAGCTCCTGCCTTACCCCGGGGTCGATTATCCCGGCGAGGTCGGTCACGTAGTCCCTTGGCATCGAGGGCAGGCCCTTCAAGTACCCCGGTGAGCTGTCTCCAAAGGCAGGCCGGGAAGAAAGGAACGGGCCTGACAGAAAGAGGACCAGAAACGCCAGCAAAAGCAGCGCCGCGCGGCGCGGGGACTTAAACCCTGGCTTCATCTGTTATTTCCGCAAGCCTGCTGGCAGCCTCGTAATACTGCTCAAACGCGGTGCCAAGCTCCACAGAGGAGAGCTTGGTCCCGAACCTCTTTCTTTCGTGCACCTTGGCGAAGGCATAGGTGTTTACCCCGGTGATAGCGGACAACCGCTCTATTACGTCGCGGGCGGCAACCGGGGGGGTCTCGCCGCCCAGCAGATGGATGAGCCCTCTGAAAAGGGGGACGTACGACTTTATCGAGCTGAAAAAGGCCTCCGTGAGCTTTTTGTCGTCCTCCACCATCTTAAGATAGCCCTGCCTGAGACCTACCAGCATTACTTCAAGCTCCCGCTCGCACTGGAGCCTCAGGTCCTTCCTGTCTATCTCCAGCCCGGAAAATATATCCCGCCCCCAGACGGCCTCGTGCACCAGCCTGAAGTTCAGGTATTCCACGGGAAACACATTGACGGAGCCCCTTATGTGCGCCGGGGTCATGACAAGAGGCAGCGAGATGCTCCTGTTTTTTTTCGCGTGCGGCTTCGCTATGGCCGCAAGCCTCCGTATCGCCTCCAGGTCCACATGGTCCAAAAGGACGACCGAGTTTATGTCCGAGGTCTTCGGATGGTAATCCGGGGTGAGGACGCTGCCCACGATATACACCGAATGCAGCTGCCCGCCTGGGGCAAAGCCCGTCACCACGTCCTTTAGAAACGGCGCGACCTTCTCCGCTATGCCGGGTGCGACCCCGGAGAGCCTGAGCTCATCCATGATTTTTTCTGGCAAACCTTTTTTAAAACCCCCTTTCTTTTAAGAAAAAAAGCAAAAAAATAAAAATAAAAAATCAAAAATGTCTTGCAAGCCCCGTCTTCACTGCGGCCTCCGAAACCGCGCGCGCAACGGCGGCGGTTACCTTCCTGTCAAATATGCTTGGAAGTATGTAGTCCTCGTGCAGCTCGTCCTCTTTCACCGTGCGGGCTATGGCGAGCGCGGCGGCGAACTTGACCTGCTCGTTCACCCCTGTGGCCCTTGCGTCCAACAGGCCCCGGAAGATGCCGGGGAAGGCCAGCATATTGTTTACCTGGTTGGGGTAGTCCGACCTGCCAGTGGCCAGGACCCTGGCCAGGGGGAGCGCCTCTTCGGGGGAAATCTCCGGGTCCGGGTTGGCCAGGGCGAATATCACCGGGTCTTTTGACATCCTCGATATGTCGGCGGCGGTTATGACGTTCGGCGCGGAAAGCCCAATGAACACTTCCGCCCCGCGCATGGCCTCCCCGACCGTGCCCTTTATCATGCGGGGGTTGGTAATCTTCGCCAGTTGCCTTTTGTAAGGGTTCATGTCTTTCCGCCTGCCGCGGTAGATAGTCCCGGACCTGTCGCAGACGGTCATGTCCTTAAGGCCGGAGGAGATGAGCATCCTGACCGTGGCCATTCCGGCCGCGCCAGCCCCGCATATGACCGTCTTCATTTTCCTCATGTCCTTTTTCAGCAGCTTAGCCACGTTCATGAGGGCCGCCGTTATGATAACGGCCGTGCCGTGCTGGTCGTCATGGAAAACGGGGATGTCCAGGGCGCGCCTGAGCCTGGTCTCTATATCGAAGCACCTAGGGGCCGATATGTCCTCCAGGTTGATGCCGCCAAAGGCGACGGCCACGTTCCTGATGGTGTTTACTATCTCGTCCGGGTCCGTGGTGGCCAGGGCTAATGGGAAGGCGTCCACCCCGCCGAATTCCTTAAAGAGCATCGCCTTGCCCTCCATTACCGGCATGGCCGCCTCGGGGCCGATGTTGCCCAGGCCGAGAACGGCGGTGCCGTCGGTTATGACCGCCACCGAATTCCCCTTTATAGTGTAGCGCCATGCGTGTTCCCTGTTTTCACGGATGTCGGCGCATACCCTTGCCACGCCGGGCGTATAGACCTTGGAGAGGTCGTCCCTGTCCCTCACGGGGAACCTGTTGTGTATCTCTATCTTGCCCCCGACGTGGGAGAAGAACGTCTTGTCTAGCACACGCAGGACCTTCAGGCCGTCCACCGCCTTTACGGCCTTTACGATCTGCCTCTCGTGGGCCTCGTCCCTGGCGTTTACGGTAATGTCCCTGATTATCTTGCCTTTTTCGACCCGGACGATGTCGACGGGGCCCAGGTCGCCGCCCACGCCGCTAATGGCCTGCGCGATCTTGGCGAAGGTGCCGATCCTGTTTTCTATCTCGCACCTTACGGTTATGCTGTAGCCCGGACTTGGCGCATGCGCCATCAGGATATCTGGCTTTCCTTTAAAAATAAAATGTTTTTTGCGGGCCAAAAACAAAGACAAAAAACTTTTTTGGAGCCCAGCGATTCATTTTAACAAAAAAGCCGTACTTTCCCAAAACCCAAAAAAGCCGACGGACCAAAAAACAAAAATAAAAACACCCGTTCGGCCTGCGCGGCGCCTTTTGTTATAATCCCCATATAATGGTCTGGCGACTGGCAAAAGACGGCTTTGCAGCCGACGATATAGAGCGCATCTACAGGGACAGGTTCGCCACGGGCAACCATGTGGAGCTGCTGTGGCGGGGAGAGGAGGCCTTCAGGCGCATCCTGGAAAGCGTAAAGGCCGCCCGTTCCCTCATATGCCTTGAATTCTACATCTACCGCAACGACGACACCGGGCGGGAGCTCTCCGCGATACTTAAGGAGAAGGCCCGCGAAGGCGTCAGCGTCTACGTCATTTATGACCATTTCGGCTCCTTTGGCACCCCGCGAAGCTTCTGGCGCGAGCTGAGGCAGGCCGGCGTGCGGGTGGGCTCATCGTATGTTTTCAAGCTTTACGCCCCCCTCAAATATGCGCACAGGGACCACAGGAAGCTGATCATAATAGACGGCGACACGGCCTTCACCGGCGGGCTGAACATCGCAAACGAGTATATGGGCATACACCTGCGGCACAAGAAGGGCTGGAGGGACACGGGCGTGCTCATAAAAGGCCCGGCGGCCCACGTGCTGCTTGAGAGGTTCAGGAGGTCCTGGAAAGTATGGGGAAAGGGCCCGCTGGAGGCGGCCTCCTCGCACTGCGAGCCGCAGGGAAGGCTTCCGGTCATCCCGGTGTTCGCGGGCTCGGGAAAAGGAAGGCGGAGGCTGAGGAGGCTCCTCTATTACAGCATCAACCACGCAAGGAAAAGCATTCTCCTGACCACCGCCTACTTCGTGCCCTCAAGGAGGATGATAGAGACGCTGGAGGCGGCTTCCCGCCGCGGCGTGGAGGTGAAACTGCTCCTTCAGGGGCACACCGATGTGCCCATGGCAAAATACGCGGGCATGGCATATTACGAGAGGCTTTTGAAGGCCGGCATAGACATATACCACTACATGGGACAGGTCCTGCACGCAAAGACCTACGTTTTCGACCTGACCTGGAGCATAGTTGGCTCGGCCAACCTGGATTTTCAGTCCCTCAGGTGGAACGACGAGGGCAATGTGGGCATACTGGATGCGGGCTTTGCCGGGACGCTCAGCGACGTGTTCAATGAGGACATCAACAATGCGCAAAGGATAACCCTTGAGCACTGGAGGCAAAGGCCCCTGGCGGACAAACTCAAGGAGCGGCTCTTTTTTCTGCTTAAAAGAAGACTGTAGGGCCCGAGGGCCCTACCCCCCGGCGGCCTTCGTTTTGGAACCTATCTCAAAATTGTTCTAATGTTTCTTGACTTGGATTCCAAAAACCCCTTAAACTATCAGGCGTTCGGGGCGTAGCGCAGTCTGGTAGCGCGCACGGTTCGGGACCGTGAAGTCGAAGGTTCAAATCCTTTCGCCCCGACCAGACCTTTCCTTTGATTTTATTGGGTTTTCTTCCTGCCTGACTATTCAGAATCGTGGAGAAAGCCATATTTCCGCGAAAATCTTCGTGTCCGGTGCAAAATAGAGTGGCTGCCTCAGTATTGCTCTTTGCCAGCACCGCCATATTTTGCGAGACTGCTCTTTGATAAAATCCGGGCGGCCTCCCAGTTTTTTTTAAAAAAATGCAAAAACTGAAGCCGCCCTACAGGAATTGGCAATTTTGTTTTTTAAGCTACGGGCTGGCCTACCACCTCCAGCCACATCGCTGTATTATGATAGGTGCGGAAACGGACTATTTTGTCCCCCCGCACCGTACTGATAAAGCATGCGGGAATCCGAAATTCCTTCCCCGCCGCCTTGGCGTTGCCGTGAAATGTGCCCAGGGCGATGACGTTTTCGCCCGCGTCAAGGTACTCGTCTATGCTGATACTGAAATTATCGACATTATCGAAAGTTGCTGCCACGACTTCCTTCAATGCGCCCTCAGCGCCACGATGCGTACCGCTGAACCAGAGCCCACGCACTTCCGGCTCAACCCACTCGATATTCGGATCCAGCACGGCACGCGCCCCGGAAATGTCCCCTTTTGCTGCTGTTTCAAAAAAGCGCTTCACGATCTGCACATTCTTTTCAGACATGGGTGCCTCCTGCAATAAAGTGATAGATCTCTAGCAAATATCTATCACAAAAATCATCTTTCTGCATCGTTTTTAAGCGCGAGGACTGCCTTGCCTGATGCCATCCGAATGTGGCATAACCAAATTTTCCGGAGCCTAAAGTTTTTAGGCAAGGCGGGGCTGGGACAATCCGATTTCTTGACAGATTTTTTTGTTGAACATATAGTAATTTGAAATTCTGCGAGGAGTATTTTCGATGGCCGATATGATCAAATTGCTTAAAAAACAGGGCCGGCGGCGCATCTCGGAGGTCCGCGAGTTAAGCGGCAGACTTTCCGGGCAGCTAAGGAGCCTTATTTATTTCATCATTTATTTCATCCCCGGCGGACCGGTTTTTTTTTGCCATGAGTAATTCTGGGAATTATATGGAGGGCCCTATGGATATTATGGATGCCATCAAAACAAGAAGAAGCATTCGCAATTATCTGGACAAGCCGGTAGAGGATGAAAAACTCCAGGCCGTGCTTGAGGCCGTTCGAATGTCGCCGTCATGGGCGAACTTCCAGTGCTGGCGGCTGGTCGTAGTCAAGGAAAAGGGCGTTAAAGCAAAGATCAGCGCCCTGTCATACGTAGAATCTTTCTTTGCACCCCTGGGATATAAAGCAAACCCTGCGAAGAAGGCACTGGCCGATGCCCCCGTGGACATTGTGCTGTGCGCGGACCCGGAAAAATCCGGCAACCTCAGGGACCAGCAATATTATCTGGTTGATGCCGGCATAGCGGCCCAGAACCTGATGCTGGCCGCCCGGGGACTGGGTCTGGGCAGCGTGTTTGTAGGTGTTTTTGACGAAGGTGAACTGAAAAAGCTGCTCAATATTCCGGATGAAATACGTATCGTTGGGTTGTTCCCTCTGGGCTACCCGGCTGAAGAACAAAAAACGGGGCCTTCACGAAAGCCCGTCCCGGAGTTTTGTTTTTCAGGCCGGTGGGGCGAAAAATAAGAAACGCAAGCGGGCCGAACAAGACGGGAATGGGCGTGGGTGGAAATTTCAGTCTCCACGATCCGGAGTTTCAGTATTTTTTGCATAACATGGTATCAAGGCACGGCAGATGAAATCGAAAAACAAAACAATGTTTCTGTTTGACGTTGACAATACCCTGCTTGACAACGACCGTATTGTGGAGGACCTCAGGCTGCATCTGGAAAACGAGTTTGGGGCCGAAAGCATGAGAACGTATTTTGCCATTTTCGAGCAACTGCGCTCGGATCTGGGTTATGCTGACTACCTGGGAGCATTGCAGCGTTACCGTCTTCGTGACATGCACGATCCGAGGCTGCTGACGATGTCCTCCTTCCTGGTGGACTATCCGTTTGCGGACAGAGTGTATCCGGGTGCGCTCGAAGCCGTCGGGCACGCAAGCCAATGGGGAACTACGGTTATTTTGTCAGATGGCGATGTAGTTTTTCAGCCCCGGAAGGTGCAGCGCTCGGGTCTGTGGGACGCGGTTGACGGGCGTGTTCTGATCTATGTTCACAAGGAGCAGATGCTTGGTGAAGTTGAGCGGATTTATCCGGCGCGGCATTACATAATGGTGGACGACAAGCTTCGCATTCTAACGGCAATGAAAGGGATATGGGGAGACAGGCTGACATCTGTTTTCCCCCGGCAGGGACATTACGCACTTGATCCCGAAATCCTGGCAAACTATCCGCAGCCTGATATCACCATTGAGCGTATCGGCGACTTCGCAAACTACGATTTGGCTGCTTTTGACGGTTCGGATGCGGTCCAATGATGAAACATCTCACTGTGTGCTTTGCCGTCGGCTGGATTTGACCGGGCAGAGAGACGAAATATAGAAGGGCGGTGCCCCCTGGCCCATCATGGGCCTATACATTGGACTGGCAAACGATGATCCTTGGCGGGGACGCAGTTATCAACATTGCGCTCCATCCGGAACGCCATGAGCGGGTCGCTGGCGCGGATTACTTTTGTAAATAAGCTTTTTGGGCTGCTGAGCCCCGACCCAAAATCTCCCTATTGGGCTCTCTTTTTGGTGGCGCCAATGGTCAGCTTGATTCACATCACCCGAATTTTTCATTGATTTCCTTGAAAATATTTTATTGCGTAAGCCATGCTTTTACGGTCGCCCGTGAACATTATTATGTCACCTCCCGAAAGCCTGAAATCTGGTGGCGGATTTATATAAACACTGGAGTTTCGCCTCACGGCAATTATTGTGACGCCTGCCTTGCTCCTGACCTGCATCTCCCCAATCGTCTTGCCGGAAAAAGGTGAATCCTTGGGAAGACGGAGTCCATCCATCTCGATTTCAGGCAGCCATTCGCAACTTGGGAAAAGACACTTTCTGGGCAGTTCCACTTTCCTTAGGGCAGTATAATTATCACTTCTTATGCGATTTATCATTTCCAGAATTACGTGGGATGGAAAATTGTATATGTCTAGTACTCGTGCGAATATCTCTATCGATGTCTCGAACTCCTCCGGTATTACTTCATCGGCGCCAAGCTCCTTCAGGTCATCCATTTCAGAGACATAACGGGTTCGGACAACAATGTGGATTTCCGGGTTTGCGCTCCTTGACACTGCTACGATTCTTCTGGTGGAAGCCGGATCGGAGATAGCCACTACCAGAAGCCTTGCGCTTTTTATCCCCAGTTTTTCAAGAATTTCAGCGCTTGCGCCGTCACCATAATAAATTGGTTCCCCTTTCGGCCTCATTTCCCTCACGGTCTCGCTGTTCAGGTCGAGAACGACATAAGGCACTCCGGCCTCTCTTAAGACCCTGGCCAGGTTCCTTCCGTTAAGCCCGAATCCGATTATGATGACATGGTTTTCAATCCGTTCCCCCGGCTCTTCGCCATATGTTGCCAACCTGAGCGCTTTTTTAAAAAGCCCTTTTGCGGCCACCCAATCGGAAAGGGCCGGGCCGGATTCCAGGAGGAAAGGAGTTAAAAGCATGGTAATAACTGAGGCAGACAGGAAGAGTTGATAAAATTCACTGCCTAGGAGGCCGTAATTCCTTCCTGCAAGGGCGAGTATGAAAGAGAATTCTCCTATATGGGCAAGGCCCAGGCTCACTTGCAGCGAGGTCTTCGGCGGAGCGCCCGATAGAGATGCCGACAGGACACCGGTTGCAAGCTTGACCACGAAGATGGCCACGACCGCAGCCATAACCAAAAAGGCGTGATGGAAGACGAAGCTCACATCCAGCAGCATTCCTACAGAGACGAAGAAAAGCCCCATGAAGCTCTCCTTGAAAGGCAGAATGTCCGCTGTGGCCTGGTGAGCGTATTCCGATTCCGAAATGGCCAATCCGGCCAGAAACGCGCCGAGGGCAAGCGAGAGGCCGAATTCAGAGGTGAGGAGCGCAATAGCAAAGGAAAGCAGGATTATGGTCATTATGAACAGATCCCTGCTTCTCGTCCGCACTATCTGATAAAGAAGTCCAGGTATCAGCTTTTGGGAGCTGAAAAGAATAAACCCGACTATCAGGGCCGCCTTCAACACCTTCAGCGTGATATCCCCGATGTTGAGCCCCGAGCCGGCCAGGACGGGAATGAGAAGCATCAGGAGGACAACACAAAGGTCCTGAAATATGAGAATTCCAAACATGAGGCGGCCATGCGGCGAGTCCGTCTCGCCCCTCTGGTCGATGATCTTCAGGACTATTGCAGTGCTGCTAAGGGCTGTAAGAAACCCTATTAGCAGGGCTTTCCTTGGATTATCAATGAGCAGATAAGATACGCCTGCGGCCAGAACTATGGTCACAAGCACCTGCAGTCCTCCGGCGGTGACGACGGCCTTTTTCATCCCCTCCAGCTTCTTCAGTGAAAACTCGATCCCGATTGTATAAAGCAGCAGTATCACGCCCACTTCTGCGAGCACCTCGACAACTCTCGTATCTCCTGCTATTCCCAAGCCATAAGGGCCTATGAGGGCACCTGCAATGAGGAAGCCAACAAGAGAAGGGACCTTCAGTTTATGTAATAAAAAGACGATAGCTGTCGAGGCGGCAATAATGATAACAAGCGATTTCAGTATCTCTTCAGGGGGCATGATTTCAATGCTATCATAGTCATGATTCATTTCCTTTCATGGATGTCCGCCCTTGCCGTTCATTACCACAAGTGTCCAAAGTGCGGAAAAATTCAGCGCTTCAAGGGAAAAAGAAAAGGGGAAATGGTTACATGCGCGAGGTGCGGACACAAATTTTTGCTTAAATGAAAAGGCAACGGTTCTATTTTTTCGCTCGCAAAAAAGCTTTCCGCCTTCGCGGGAATGATGACGAAATTCCAAAAATCGCAAAGGCGGACGCAGCAAGCCAGCGCCCCTACAAAAAATCGAAATGCCGGTGTTAAGGCAAAGTAGAAATGTCCGGTTCATGGGGTTGTGGCCGCCAGTTGTTTTTGGGGCTGGAAGCGCATTTTCCTGAACAGCTTTTGGTTGCCTCTTTTCCATGGATGATTGGCTGGCTGGGGGCGTGACTTGTAATGGCGCACGCGCACCGGCGCTTTTGGTTTCTCGGGCCTCGCCGTTATCTCTCTGAAAGGCAACCTTGGCCTGGGGGAGAATAGGCAAGGCAAGAAGCAGGTCCTCAAGCATTGTGGTATGGCTTTCCACCACTTTGCGCTCTATCTGGCACTCCCGCGCCACATAACTTATGTTCAGAACGGAGCTATGTAAGAAGCTCATCGTTTCCAGGAACCTGGTAAAATCCCCGATATTTCTTGTGAGCCTTTCCATCTGGACCTCTTCTGCTTTTACTGGTACTTCAAAATGCCAAAATTGAGGGCCTTGGGTTCGTGGCGGGTCCGTGGACGATTTTTCTTCAAAAACTATCTTTTATTTTCAATGTGTTATGAGCTATGCCGAAGGTCCAAACCGTTTCGCCCCGACAACTTCCAGCTAGAACGGCCGTCCCCTTTTTCCTTAACGCCCGTCCTCAACCGGCCTGCTCGCCGGAACAAGGCGCATGAGGCCCAGGTCACCCCCGCACTGTTCATGACCTTTGCGTTTTCATGATCATTTATAAAATCCACTGGACCTATTACATTTTATTGACGGAGCAGCCGTATTGAGGTATGAAATAAGAATAATCCCGCAAAGGGAAGAATCCATTTTTTTTGAAAGGCTGGCCATCTTGCAGGAAAACGCCGCTCTTTTAGTCCGGGGCAGGGCGCTCAATTGAAAGGCATCCTGAAAATAGCCTTCAAGCTTCTGGTAAACGACAAGGGGAAGTTTGCCGCGCTTCTTGTGGGCATCACCTTTGCCGTTTTCCTCATGAACATGATGACCTCCATGTTCGCCGGCATCCTGAACAAGTCGTCCGCGACCGTCATAAACATAGGGGCCAAGGTGTGGGTGATGGACCCCGCCGTAAATACCGTGGCCAACAGCATCCCGATGCCGGACTACATCCTGGACGCGGTGCGGAGCATAAACGGCGTCAAGTATGCGGTCCCGCTGTACTCCGGGGGGGCGCTTGTGAAGCTGGGCGACGGGACCTATCAGAACGTGACCGTCCTGGGCCTTGATGACACCAGCCTTTTTGGCAGGCCCCAGCTCATCGACGGGAACATCAAGGACATATATTCGGACAACGCCTTCATCGTGGTAAAGGATTCGGAATATCCCAAACTCGGAAAGCCGAAGATCGGCACGCAGTTCGAGCTGAACGACCACCGCGTGGTCATCACCGGCATAGCCAAGGTCACCACGAGCGGCCTGTTCGGCGTGCCCACGCTGTACACTACCTATACCAGGGCCATTCAATACATACCGAACACGAGGTTTACCATCTCCTATATCCTGGTGGAGCCCAAGAGCCCGGCGGCGGTGCCCTACATCCAGCGGCAGGTAAAGGCGCTTGGCTATGAGGCGCTCACGAAGGACCAGTTCATGAAGAAGATATCCAACTTCTACATGTACCAGACGGGGCTCGGCACCAACGTTTTCCTGATGACGATTATAAGCTTTGTGGTGGGGCTGTCCATTTCCGGCCAGACCTTCTACACGTTCATACTGGAGAACCTGGACAGGTTCGGGGCCATAAAGGCGATAGGCGCCAGGGGGCGCGAGCTGGTCTACATGATACTGTTCCAGGCGGCCTTCACCGCGCTTGTAGGCTATGGCCTCGGCATCGGGCTGTCCTCGCTGGTCATATTCCTTGCGAAGCTCAGGATATCGAGCTATGCGGCGATGGTCACCTACCGGAACCTGGTGCTTGCCTTTGTCATGGTGCTGATCATAGCCGGCATTTCAAGCTACGTGGGGGTCAGGAAAGTGATAAAAATAGAGCCGTTTGACATCTTCAGGGGTTAATGGCATGGCCGGAGCGGAAAACCTGGCGGTGAAGGCAAGCGAGCTGGTCAAATGGTTCGGGGAGGGAGAGGCCAAGACAGTTGCCGTAAGGGGAGTGAGCTTTGAGGCCTATTTCGGAGAGATGCTCTACATCGAGGGCCCCTCGGGAAGCGGAAAGACGACGCTTCTGAGCATGATATCGGGCATACTCAGGCCGAACTCCGGCAGCGTGACGGTGGAGGGGAAGGACATCTGGAGCCTGACCAACGACCAGCTGGCCGACTTCAGACTGAACACGGTCGGGTTCGTCTTCCAGGACTATCACCTCTTCCCGAGGCTCTCGACGATGGAAAACGTCGCCATCCCCCTGATACTGAAAAAAGTGGGATGGGACGAGGCGATGGGCAGGGCCATGGAGTACCTGGAGGTCGTGGGGCTCAGGGAACGGGCACACCTGCAGCCGGTCAAACTGAGCGGCGGAGAGCAGCAGCGCGTGGCGATCGCAAGGGCCATAGCGAGCCGTCCGGACCTGCTCATATTCGACGAGCCCACCGCGTCCCTCGACGGCGACACCGGAAGGAGGATCGTGGACTTTGTGAAGAGGAACATACTGAACGACCAACGCTGCATCATGATAGTTACGCACGACAACAGGATTTTCGAATACGCGGACAGGATAATGAGGATGGAAGACGGAATGCTCAAAGGGGTGGAAAAGGGAGGCAATGAGAAATAAGATACTCTTCATACTTTCGGTCGCGGGCATAATCGCGGGCCTGGTCAGCGCCCACATATACGGCATACAGAAAAAACCTCTGCCCCCCGTGTTTTCTCCCGCCTCCAACCCCTATGCCAGGGGCATATACGCAAACGGCATAATAGAGAGCTACCAGAAAAACGGGGAGAACATAAACATATATCCGGAAGTCTCCGGGGTCGTCACGCAGATCCTTGTGCAGGAAGGCGAAACCGTGCGCAAGGGCGCGCCGCTTCTCAAGATCGACGATTCCGTCCAGAGGGCCACAGTGGCGCAGCAAAAGGCACAGGCCCAAGCGGCCCTGGCGATGCTGCAGGAGCTGAGGGCGGAGCCCAGGAAGGAAAACCTCGAGGTCTCAAGGGCCCAGGTAGCGCTTGCAAGGGCAAACCTGAAAAGCGCGCAGGACTCATACGAGAAACAGCTGAAATCCTATGAGATCAACCCCAAGTCGGTGAGCAAGGACGTCCTGGACAGCGCGAGGGACGCCGTGAAGAGCGCGAAGGCGAACCTCGGGGTCGCAAGAAGGCAATACGAGCTGACCAGGGCTGGCGCGTGGATCTACGACATCAGGAACCAGGAAAAACAATATGCGGCCCTGACAAAGGCATACGCCGCTTCAAAGGCCCTGCTTGAAAAGTACGTCATCAGGGCCCCGATGGACGGCATAATAATGTCCATAAAACCGGCGGTCGGCAGCTATGTGTCTTCGCAGGGCGCCTACGGCACATACACCCAGGGGTATGACCCCGTCATGGTCATGGGCAGCCAGCCTGCCCGCCTGGAGGTCAGATGCTACATTGACGAGATACTCGTGCACAGGCTGCCCCCCGCCTCGCAAATGCAGGCCCGCATGTTCATCCGAGGGACGAACATCAGCATCCCGCTGAAATACGAAAGGGTGCAGCCATATGTGACACCCAAGATAGAGCTCTCCAATCAGAGGACCGAAAGGGTGGATGTGAGGGTGCTGCCCGTAATATTCGGCTTCGACAAGCCAAAAGACCTGAACCTTTATCCGGGGCAACTGGTCGATGTCTATATCGCTGAACAATAAAAAAAAGCTGCCGCGGCAGGCGCTCGCGGTCCTGTGCATTGCGGCGGCCGCGTTGGCGGGCTGCACCGTGGGGCCAAACTTCGTGCGGCCGGGACCGCCTCCGGTCAGCCGGTATACACATGGCCCCCAACCGGCCACCACGGTGAGGGCGGACGGAAAGAGACAATATTTCAGGCAAGGGGCCAGGATAGAGGCCGGATGGTGGAGGCTCTTCAAATCGCCGGCCATCGATGCGGCGGTCAAGGCGGCGATCGTCAACAATCCGGGTCTGCAGTCGGCGCAGGCAAGCCTGCGCCAGAGCCAGCAGCTCCTTGTGGCCGGCGAGGGCATCTTCTATCCGCAGGTCGATGCGGGCTTTAACGCTACCAGGCAGAAGTTCTCCCCTACCCGGTTCGGAGGCGCCCAGTCAAGCACCATCTTCAACCTCTACACCCTCACGTCCACCATAAGTTACGCGCTTGATGTGTTCGGAGGCGAACGCAGGGCGGTGGAAAGCCTTGGCGCGCAGGTGGATTTTCAGCGCTATACCGTGCTTGGCACATATCTATCGCTGTCGGGCAATATCGTTAACGCCATGATCGCCCAGGCGGCCTACCGGGAAGAGATAGATGCCACCGCCAGGCTCATCGGCATGCAGAAAGAGCAGATCAGGATAACGGAGGCGCAGGTGGAGGCAGGCACCGTCCCGTATTCAAACCTGCTTAGCCTCCAAAGCGAGCTTGCCTCGACCGAAGCGACGCTCCCTCCGCTCAAACAGAAGCTGAGCCAGGCCAGGCACCTGCTTGCCGTCCTCACCGGCAGCGCGCCCGCGCAGTGGGCACCGCCCGAAGCCGGCATGCCCGGGCTTGCGCTTCCCGGCGAGCTGCCCATATCGCTGCCGTCCGCACTTGTCCGGCAGAGGCCGGACATCCTTGCGGCTGAGGCGCAGATGCACATCGCGAGCGCAAACATCGGGGTGGCCACCGCGGCAATGTTCCCGAGCTTCACCTTGAGCGGCTCCCTTGGCCTCGAAGGCACTTCCATGGGCAACCTCTTCAAGAAATCGAGCAGCATATGGAGCCTTGGCGCGGACGTAACCGCCCCTATTTTTCACGGGGGCAGCCTGAGCGCCAAACGCCGGGCAGCAATCGAGGCCTACAGGCAATCTCTGGCTGATTACCGCCAGACCGTCCTTAACGCCCTGGAGCAGGTGGCCGATACCCTGCGCGCCCTCCAGCACGATGCGGAAACCCTCAAAGCGCAGTCGCAGGCGCTCGAAACGGCAAGGCAGGCACTGGAACTGATACAGGCCAATTACCGCGCCGGCACGGTCAACTACCTGCAGGTCCTAACCGCGGACAACCAGTACTACCAGGCAAAGATAGGTTATCTTCAGGCAGAAGCCGTACGCCT
>JAJYJB010000102.1 GCA_021789735.1 Nitrospirota bacterium | reverse complement strand
CAAAGAAGTAGAACATGCCCATCGTGAAGCCCGCCCTGGCCGCCCCGCCTGCAGGCATGCCTTCTATCGCCAGGAAAAATGGCACCAGCGCCACCCACGCAAGGCCGTACAGGTCATATGGGGCAAACGCAAAGACCAGCATCAGCCCGGAAAAAGCGGACAGCACGTATTTTATTCCGTTTCCTCTCATCTCACCGCCTTGACAATAAAAACGATTTTCGGTAAAAATTATAATCCAGGCCAGTTAGCTCAGTAGGTAGAGCAGAGGACTGAAAATCCTCGTGTCGGGAGTTCGATTCTCTCACTGGCCACCACCCACTTTCCGTATTTTAAAAAATCCGGCCGGTTTTTTTCAGGTTTTTTCCATTTTGCCAAACCCATCCACACCTCATCCTGATGATGGCGGCTTTCGTTTTTGCGCCTTGCTTCTGCCGCTGCATGGCTTTTTTTCTGCCGGTCCCCGCAAATTCTCCCTAAACGAAGAAAGGCGAAGCCGCTGCATCCCCCTACCAGAGCTGGGTGGCTGCGCCGTGCAGGGAATAGACAAAGTGCCCGTCTATGGTGAGCTTCTTTTTGTGCCAGGAGTCCGGAAGGGGCCAATACCTGCCGTCCCTGAGCGCCTGCACGGCGGCCTCATCCAGAAGCGGAAAGCCGGAGCCGCGCAGCACCCGCACATCCGTCAGCAGGCCCTGCCTGTTTATGGTGAAGCGTATCTCCAGGTCCCCCTGCTCTCCGCTGTAGGCTGCCCGGCGCGGGTATTTCCAGATGCTCTCTATCTCTATCCTCAGGAGCCTCATGTAGCCTATGTACTTGGCATTGGAGGTGTCGAACGTTATGACGCCCTTTTTGTTTGACTGGGCCTCTTTCACCCGGGAGTCGTTCATGGCCACCTTGCCAATCACACCGGGGTCGAAAAGGTCCGGCCGCACGAGCCTTGTGCCGGGTTTTTCCCTGTTCCCGCTCCTGGCCTGGGGGTTGCCGGGGCCCCTGCCGGGCGGCGAGATTTTTGCGGGCGGCGTCTTCCCGCCGTTGCCCTTTCTGGCCGAAAGGGAACCGGTCTTGGGGGCTGTTGGGGCCTGCGCTTTTTTAAAAACCCTTTTAACCGGTTTCGGGACGTGCTCGGTAAGGCCGCCATGGAGGCGCATGTTCCTGAGCTCCCGCGGGGTGAGCCTGGGCAGCGGCATAGGCCTTGTGCTGTGGGATTTTTTTCTTTCCGGCCTGATCATCCTGGGCCTTATGATCTTCGGCCTGGGCCTTGCCACCGGCGGGGGAGCCAGCTTTTTCAGCTCCTGCGGCGTTATGAGGCTTGCCATCATGGGAGTTGCCGGTTTTTTCTGCCTGTTTTTCACGGTCAAAAGAAAAACGGTCAGCAGCAGGATATGCAGCAGCAGCGAAATGACCAGAAACTTTGAAAAAGAAGAAGAATTCAAAACAGCACGTGTTTCCTGAGCACTTTGATGAAAGAGGACAGAGAGCCACCGCCCGAAGTCTTATCAAGCCATAGTTTTATCCCCGTCCGCTGGACCCTCTCGTCCCTGAAGGCGGATATGAGCGTTTCGGTGCCCGTCTCGGTCTTGAGGAACGCCCTCCACAGGCCCTTCATGAGAAGGAACCTGGACCGGAACCTCTGTCTCCATAAATTCCTGTAAAGCCCCGGGTCCCCTTCCACGATGGCCTGGGCCGCAAGCTGTCCGGACCGCATGGCGTAATAAATGCCTTCGAAGGTGAACGGCATCACAAGGCCCGCGGAGTCCCCGGCGAAAAGCACCCTGTCCTTTACAAGCGGCTGCCCATCCCAAAGAGGTATCCTGTAGCCCCTGAGGCCCCGCGCGGCCGCCTCGGGGGCCAGGCCCTTTTCGGCCAGCAGACGCCCGAGCGCCTGCTTCAAGTCCGTGGGGAAGGAGCTGCCCGTGCCCACCGACGCGCTTGTGCCGCCGGGGAATATCCAGGAATATCCCCCCCTGGCAAAACGGCCGAAATAAAATTCGCAGCAGTCCCCCGTTATGGCCCCTTCGATCGGCAGTTTTGCGCCAAGGGTATGGAGGCATGGCATCGGCTTCATGCCGAGCGAGGCCCTCACCCTGGAGTTCACGCCATCGGCCGCTATCAGAAGCTCCGAACGTATGACGAGCGGCGCTCCGCCCCGGCTGGCCTCGCAGACTATTTTCCCATTGGGGCGTCCGCCCTCCGGGGGGAGAAACCGTGAAAACTCGCCCTCCGCAAGCAGCGCCCCCTGCGCCCGCGCCATCTCTCTCAGGGCGCAGTCGAACTCCCTTCTGTCCACAACCCCTATGTAGCCGGACTCGAAGGCTATCTCAAAAGGGGCGCTCTTCGGGGGTGACACCCTCAGGGCGCTCACCTTCCTTTTTATCAGGCTTTCGGGAAGCTGGATATCTTCGAAGGCCCCGCACGGTATGCCTCCGCCGCAGGGTTTTGCGTGCATGGGGTCTCTCTCCAGGATGACGCAGTCAACCCCGTTTGCGGCCAAAAACCTTCCCGCGGTCGCCCCCGCGGGCCCCCCCCCGACGATGAGCACCCTGGTATCTAAAAAATTCGTTTCCGAAGAAAACGCATCCAAAAATTTCATTCCAGAAGAAATAAACATCGCACGGCAATCCGTTTTATATTATAACCTGTTTGGCTTTCAGGAAAAGTTTAAGACAACGTAAAGAATTGTAAAGGGCCTGCCGCCCCGCTCACTCCAGGGCCGGGGGGAACGGGCAGTGGATGCGGGCCTTCCGGGGGTCCGAGGAGCCGTTTAAATAATAGGCCGCTATCTTGAAAAAATAGCGCCCCACGCTGCCTGATATCGTGCCGTCCTTGTTTTCCGCCCAGTTCATGGTCTTTGTGTTGTTGTTGATGGCTATGATCAGGTAGACATGGCTGGTCTTCATGCCCTGTATGTCCTCCCGGCTGGGCACGGGCCTTCCCTTGAAATCTCCGTACTGGGTGTGGGAGTGGTAGTCCCCCACGATGCGCAGCTTGTGGAATTTTTCCAGGATGGGCTCTATCTTCTTCTGGTAGACCTTCCTTAAGTCAACGGCGCGGTGCCTCCGGTTGGCGCTCTGCAGGTTGAAGGCGTGCTCCACGATGAAGCGGTCCTCAAGGTCGTAACCAAGCAGATAGCCCAGGCATTCTTTTTTGTAGACCTCCGCCGAGCTGAGCAGAAGGTCCATGAAAGCAGCCTCGGAAAGATAGACCCTCAAAAGATCGTCGCCTCCAAACCAAAAAGCCTTTTTATTATTTCTGTTTTTTGTTTCTTTTTCTGTCTTTCCTTTTCTGTTGCACCATAAAAAATAAAAAAGGGGCCCTTTATGCCTCCTTCATGTACCTGGCCGCGTCCTCCGGAGATGTCGTTATCAGGTGGAAGCCCGCCCCCAGGTCCAGAGCGGACATCCTTTGCAGCCTTGGCAGCACCTCGATGTGCCAGTGGTAATCGTCCCCAAGGGTGTGCCACAGGTTTCTGCGCGGGATCCTGTTGGGAGCGGTATGTATGCAGTAATTGTACGCGGGGCCGCCCAGCGCCCGGGACATCTTTCCTATAAGCTCGGGAAGGAGCCTGGCCAGGTCTTCCAGCTCCTGCGGGCCGGTCTCCTCAAAGGCGCAGGAATGCCTCTTGGGGACTATCCAGAACTCAAAGGGCACCCTTGGGGCATAAGGGCAGAAGGCGAGGAAGTGCCCGGTTTCCGCCAGCACCCTGCTGCCCACCCTTTTTTCCTCATTTATTATGTCGCAGAAGATGCAGCGCTCCTTGTATTCATAATAATGTTTCGCGCCGTCCAGCTCCCTTTTTATGAAGTCCGGTATTACGGCGGTGGCCAGTATCTCGGAGTACGGCCCCGGCCGCAACGCCTTGTCCTTTTCCTTCCCGGCCGCCAGGGCGGCGGGAGAAGACCATTTGTCCTTGAATATGAACACGTACCTTATGCGGGGGTCCTGTATGAGCGCGCGGAACCTCTTCAGGTAGATGTCAAGGACCGCCCCGAACTGCCTGGAGTTCACGGCCGGCCCCTCCGCATGGCCTTCCGCGGCCTCCAGGACGATCTCATGCGCCCCGATGGGGTTCATCTTGTCATAGATGCCCTCACCCTTTCTGCCCAGCTCGCCCCCGCCGGCAAGAAGGGGCCTGCCCTTTATCACCTTCACCCCGTTTTGGCCCTGCTCTATGACGGAATTGGAAGAAGGGAAGCGGGCGGCCTCGGCAGATGGCAGTGAGGACATGGCGGGGTATTCGGAGGGTTTCAGGGACCTCTCCAGTATAACGGACCATCTTGATAAAAGGAGGTCTTTTCTCAGTTCGTGCACGGTGTATTTTTTATAAGGAGGCCGCCAGGCAGAGCTGCCTTATGCCCTTCAGCGCCAGGGCCGGTTCATGAAAATCCAGCCTCTTTAAAACCGGCGCGGCAAAGCCGGCATACCCCCCGGTCAGCGCGATCCTGAACTTTTCAAGCCGCATGAGCTCGGCCTCCTCGATTATCCTCGATATGGCCCCGGCCGTACCGTGTATGATACCAGAAAGGACCGCGCCGGTCGTGTTCGTGCCAATGGCGGCCCCGGACCTTTGCTGCCCGTACAGCTCCACATAAGGGAGCGCCGCCGTCCCGCTCTGAAGGCTGTCTCGCATGAGGCCAAGCCCCGGCATTATCGCCCCGCCCAGGAAAAGACCCTCCGACGTGATGAAATTGAGCGTCGTCGCGGTGCCCATGTCCACCACGCAGACAGGGCCGCCATACATCTTCCAGGCCCCGTATCCGGCCGCTATGCGGTCCGCACCCAGCGCGGCTGGGTTTTCAACGTCGAACCTCATGCTAATGGCGGCCTTATGACTTACCACAAGAACGTTTTTTCTGTTTTTGTTTTTCAGGTCCTTTGCTTCTCCGCCATACTTTTCAAGCATCAGACCCAAAAGCTCCAGGAAGACATCGTTGTGGGAGGGGACTACGGAGCAGAGCGCGCCCATATGGGGCCTGGCGGACAGGAGCTCTTCCCCGATGCCCAGTTTTTCTATCTCTTCCTCCAGCTCCCTCTGGTATTCCTGCGCGCTTTTGAGCGGATGAGTGGGAAACCGGTGGACAAACGGCTCCTGCCCCGCAGACGGGAAAAAACCCGCCTGGGTGGATGAGTTCCCTATGTTGACGGCCAGGAACATTATGTTTTCCAATGTAACACTCTGAAGTTGAGGTGTCAATTGACATATTAAAAAAATCTTTATAAATCGAACGCTTGTATTGAAAAAAAGCCTTCTCCGGACGCAGCGGTTGCGGTTTTGGCGCCGCATATTTTATGCTACTGTCCCATGTCTGGGATCAGGGGACAAAAACCGCTTAAGATGGTGCTTGCCACCAGGAACAAAAAAAAGCTCCAGGAGCTTTCGAGGGTCCTGGCCCAGGGAGGGACGCCCGTGGAGCTCCAGGGGCTTGACGCCTTCCCGGAGGCCCCCGAGGTGGAGGAGACCGGCGCCACGTTTGAGGAAAACGCGGTCCTAAAGGCCTCCCAGGTGGCAAGGTCCACGGGGCACTACGCCTTGGCGGACGACTCCGGCCTTGAGGTGGACGCCCTCGGGGGCGCGCCCGGGGTCCTGTCCGCCCGTTATTCGGGCGCGCAGGCAAATGATAAAAAAAATCTTGAAAAGCTCCTTCTGGAGATGGAGCGCGTGCCTGAGGGCAAAAGGACCGCCCGCTTCAGGGCGGTGATAGCCCTGGCCGCCCCTGACGGGAGCATCATCCGCACGTTTTCGGGCGCCGTGGAGGGGAAGATAGGGTTTTCCCCCGCGGGAGAAAGCGGTTTTGGGTATGACCCCGTCTTTTACCCCCTGGGCCATGACAGGACCTTTGCGCAGATGGCCCCGGAGGAAAAGGACTCCATGAGCCACCGGGGACGGGCGCTCGAAAAGCTGAAGGAATTTCTTTACATTTCCTTTTCCGGCGGAAAGCCGGATTAGACTGGAAACGGTCAGATCCGAGGCCCACAGGGGCCCGGAAGGAAAAAAGAAAGAAACCTTGAAAAAAATTCATCCTGACCGCGCCAGCGCTGCTTTTTTTGGGGCGGAGCGGTGCAACTAATCGAAATTATAAAAAAATCTAATCCAATGATTTTTTTATTTAACTGGATAAATCAGGCCTTTGCCTCCTATTATTTAACTTTGAAGCCTGCCGCCTAAACACAAACAGGCAGCAAAAACTTGCAAGGGGGTTTTTTTCAGATGAGGATAGTCATGCTCGGCGCGCCCGGGGCCGGAAAAGGCACCCAGGCCAAGAAACTTATTGATGAATTTGGAATACCCCAGATATCCACTGGCGACATCCTGAGGCAGAACATCGCGCAGGGCACGCCGCTTGGAAAAGAGGCGAAGGGCTACATGGACAGGGGTGAGCTGGTCCCGGACAAGGTTGTGCTGGGGCTGGTGGAGGACAGGCTCAAGCAGCCCGACTGCAAAAAGGGCTTCATTCTGGACGGGTTTCCGCGCAACACCGCGCAGGCCGCCGCGCTGGACGAGATGCTCAAGGGCATAAACATGCCGCTTCAGCTTGCAATAAGCATAGACGTGCCTTTTGATGACCTGATGAAGAGGCTCACGGGCAGAAGGACCTGCCGCTCCTGCGGCCAGATGTACAATGTCTATTTCACCCCCTCCAAGGTGGAAGGCAAATGCGACAAGGACGGCGGAGAGCTCTTCCAGAGGGACGACGACAAGGAAGAGACGATCAAGAAGAGGCTGCAGGTGTATGAGTCCCAGACGGCCCCGCTCATAGATTATTACTCCAGGAAGGACATCGTAAGGAAGATAGACGGGACCGGGTCCATATCCGGCATATACGAGAAGATCACCGCGGAGCTTGGGAAGGTAAAGTAGACGGCGCGCAAAAAAAGCAACAAAGACAGACAAAACAAGTAAGGTTGCCAGGACAAAACAGGGCAAAAAAGGTTACGCGGGTTTTTGAAATAAAAAAAATTTGGAAGGAGGAAAATGAAAAATGGCGCTGGTTAATCCCCATGGCAAAGAAAAGAAACTGAAGCCCCTGCTGCTCGAAGGGGCGGCCCTTGAGGCCGAGAAAAAGAAGGCCCAGG
>JAJYJB010000101.1 GCA_021789735.1 Nitrospirota bacterium | reverse complement strand
TCTCTTTTGACTTTTTATCCAAGGAGGCAAACGACATGAACGAAGAATTGAAAGCGGAGCTTATCGAGACCAGGAAGAAGGTTGAAGACCTTCGAGGTTATCTTTGATGTTGCCCGCCTGAGGTCCGCGATAGAGGAGACGGACGGGGAGCTCGCAAAGGAAAGCTCCTGGGAGCCCGCAAAACAGAAAGAGCTAAGGAAGAAAAAATCCCGCCTGGAAGCCGAGCTTCTGCCCTTCGAGCAGATAGAGGCAAAGATGCAGTACCTGGAAGATGCGGCAGACCTCATCTCCGAGGAGGGAGGCGAGGTCTTTCTGGCCGAGGTCAGGGAGGGGCTGTCCTCCGTGGCCGGCCAGATACGGGAACTTGAACTGAAACACCTCCTTTCCGGCGAGCTTGACCCTTCAAACGCCATAGTCACCATACACCCCGGGGCCGGGGGCACCGAATCCCAGGACTGGGCCCAGATGCTCCTCAGGATGTACCTGAGGTGGGCGGAGCGCAAAGGGTTTGAGACAAGGATGATGGACCTTCAGCCTGGCGACGAGGCAGGCATAAAAAGCGCCACCTTCACGGTAAGCGGCCTTTACGCCTACGGATACCTGAAGAAGGAGGCCGGCATACACCGGCTGGTCCGGATTTCCCCGTTTGACGCAAACAAAAGAAGACACACTTCCTTCACCGCTGTGCTTGTGAGCCCGGATATAGAAGACGAAGTGGAAGTGGATATCCGCGAGGAGGACCTCAAGGTGGACACCTTCAGGGCCTCAGGCGCAGGCGGGCAGCACGTCAACAAGACCTCCTCGGCGGTCCGGATGACGCATCTGCCCACCGGGATAGTGGTCTCATGCCAGAACGAGCGCTCTCAGCACAGAAACAGGGAGTCCGCCTTCAAGATACTCAAGTCAAGGCTTTACGAGCTTCAGATAAGCAAGCAGGAGCAGAAGATGGAGGACATCATAGGGGAGAAAAGGGACATCGCCTGGGGCAGCCAGATACGCTCCTATGTCCTTCAGCCCTACAGGCTCGTAAGGGACCACCGGACAGGCCTTGAGATGGGCAACGTGGACGCCGTGCTCGACGGCGGCATAGACGCCTTTGTCGAGGCGTCCCTCAAAGGCTCTTCTTCTAAAAATAATATTCTTAAATAATAGTTGAAGTAGAATGGCCTGTTAGGGTTGTTGGAAAATCATTTTTACCTTATAAAACAAAAAGTTCAGAGTTTAAAAACCCGGTTTGAAATCCGGGCCGCCCTGCACTCGCGCAGGGCCCCGGAGCGGGCATGGAGGGTTGCTGACAGCCTGCCAAGGGCCTTTTGCAAACGTTATGAATATAAGCTATAATACTTCGCCTACCGGGGGGCGAGTTACTGACATATTGTTAATAGATTGTTTGTAACTATATCAGGACAAATAAATGAATTTATCAGGCCAAAAGTAAAAAAGTCCTTAAATAAGAACAGGATTTTTTTGGGGGGCTTTGTTTTTTTTGATTTTTTAAAAAATCGCGATCTGTGGGATGGTTTTTGATCAAATGAAGGCGATCTGGGAAAAGGCGCAAAAGATCATATCGGAGAAGGTGGGGGGGCATTTTTACGACCTGTGGTTCAGGCCTGTGCAGCTCGCCCAGGTCAAGGACGGCAGCGCGATGCTGGACATCCCCAACCGTTTTTTCAAGGAATGGGTGGAGGACAACTATCCGGGGCTCATCTCCGACGCCCTGAAGGAGATAACCGGCGAGTCCCTGAAGATTAAGTACAGGATGTCCGAGAAGCTGGACGCCGAGTCCAGGAAGCTGGACAACCAGCTCGAAAACAGGAAGACAAGGCTTGCCTCCCGCGGGATATATCTTAACCCCAAGTACATATTTGAGAACTTCGTGGTGGGGGACTCCAACAGGTTTGCAAGCGCCGCCGCGGAGGCGGTCGCCACAAACCCCGGGCGCGCCTACAACCCGCTTTTCATATACGGGGGTGTCGGGCTTGGCAAGACGCACCTGATAAGCGCCATAGGCAACTCCGTCGTGGACAGGATGAAGAACGTGAGGGCCCTGTACGTGTCCTCGGAGCAGTTCACGAACGAGGTGGTCCACGCGGTGCGCCACGGGAAGACGGACGAGCTCAAGGCCAAGTACAGGAACCTGGACCTCCTTCTCCTTGATGACGTCCAGTTCATAGAGAACAAGACCGCCACGCAGGAGGAGCTCTTCCACACCCTGAACGTCCTTTACGAGGCGCAAAAACAGATAGTCATATCGAGCGACCGGCCGCCAAAGGAGATAAAGAACGTCACGGACAGGCTGCGCTCCCGGTTCAACATGGGACTGATTGCGGACATACAGTCCCCGGAGCTTGAGACCAAGATGGCCATAATCCACAAGAAAGCGGAAATGGAGCGCATAACGCTTGACGCGGCGGTGGTGGAGTTTCTGGCAAAAAAGGTAAAAAGCAACATAAGGGAGCTTGAGGGGTGTCTCATAAGGCTTGCCGCCCACTCGTCGCTCACCGGCAGCCCGATAGACGTGGAGATGACGAAAAACGTCCTCAAGGACATCATAGCCGATGAGACCAGGCCCCTCACGGTGGAAAACATAGTAAAGGGCGTCGCGGAGCATTTTGGCATCAAGGTGGCCGACATGAAGACAAAAAAAAGGACCAAGGAGATAGCCCTTCCCAGGCAGGTGGCAATGTACCTTTCCAGGGAGCTTACCGACGTCTCACTTAGCGACATAGGGAAAAACGTTGGCGGAAAAGACCACGCCACGGTAATATATGCGTGCAAGCAGATAGCGGACAGGCGGGCGGCGGACCAGGATTTTGACCGCATGCTCGAATCCCTTGCGGAGAAGCTCAAACCCTAGGGGAATGAAAGTTTTTCTTTTTATCTTTAAAGGAGGGATCGGAAAAAAGTGAAGATCACCATCGCCAAGCAGGAGTTCCAGCAGAAGCTTTCTGACATCCAGTCCGTTGTCGAGAAAAAAAGCACCATGCCCATCCTGAGCCACTTTCTTCTGAAAGTGTCGAAGGACGGCTGCACCATCACGGCGACCGACCTGGAGACCGCCATCCGCGAGCCCGTGCAGGCCACAGTTCAGGGCGAGGGTGGCCTCTGCATACCGGCAAGGAAGCTCTTCGAGATAGTGCGGGAGATAGACGGCGATGTGACCATAGAGACGGAGGACTCGCAGTGGATAAGGGTGAAGGCAGGCCCCTCCAGCTTCAGGATCGCCTGCCTGCCGGCCGAGGACTACCCGCTCTGGCCGGACCTGGGCTCCTCGGAGCAGATAGAGCTTGCGGCCTCCGAGCTTGCCATGATGATAGAAAAAACGGTTTACTCCTCCGGGGAAAGCGACACGCGCTATACCCTGAACGGCATCCTCTTCCACCTGGACCCCTCGCGCAGCGGCCTTACGGTCGTGGGCACCGACGGCCACAGGATGGCGGTAATATCCATGGCGCTGCCATCGGTGCCAGCCGAGGAAAAAAAGCTGATAGTGCAGAGAAAGGCCGCCAGCGACCTGGAGAAGTTCCTGGCGGGCGCGGACAAGGCAAAGATATTCCTGGGCAAAAACCATGTCCTCTTCCAGATAGGGGAGGTCGAGTTCCTGACCAGGCTCATCGAGGGCTCTTACCCCAATTACAGCCAGGTCATACCCGCGGCAAACGAGAAAAAGGTGGTGGTCGCAAGGGACGCCTTCATAAAGGCCCTGAGAAGGGTCTCCATCATGAGCAGGGAAAGAAGCCATGCGATACGCTTGGATGCCGGGGAGAACCTTATCACCCTGAACTCCTCCAACCCGGACCTTGGCGAGGCGAGGGACGAGGTGCCGGCAAACTACTCCGGGGAGTCCCTGTCCCTGGGCTTTAACGCCAGGTACCTGATAGACGCCCTGAGCGCAATGGAGAGCGAAAACGTGGTCTTTGAGCTCCAGGACCCGCTTTCTCCGACGCTTTTAAGGCCTGAGGGCGGGCCGGACTACAGGTGCGTCATCATGCCGATGAGGATATAGGCGGGAATCTATCTCAAAATAGCTTCTGGCTGCAAGAGGCTGCAATCGCGGCATACTGCGTTATCAAGGGAAAACCGTTCTCAACGTAGCTCTGCTACGCCTCCGGGCGGTTTTCCCTTTCTTTCTTGTCTGCCACAATTCCATATCTCTTTCGCTTCAGAATCAATTTTGAGATAGATTCCAGGAAAAAAATTCTTTTAAGGAATTTGGCCCTTAAGATTCTGTGCGGGGCGGACGTCATTCGCTCCGCTGGGGCCCGTCTCCACTTGCATGCCAGTCATAACTTATATACCGCGCCGGGCCTGCCCGATTCCCGCTGCCTCATGCGACGCGCCCGCGGTTGCCCACTGCGCTCATACCATCCGCCCCCACTAGTGCACGTCCACAGGATTCCCGGAAGAACCAGGGAATTTTTGCTCTCCAATCCTTTTTCAGTCATACCGGCTTTCCCGGTAATGGTTTCAGTTTGTCTCGTATCAGGGAGGCAGTGGGGGGGGGTTTTACCCCCCACACATTTACTCTTTCCCTTAACAGTGGCATTAAATACCCCAAAAAAGTTAAAATAAATAGATACTTGGATCAAAAGCCAGCATTGTAATCATATTCACTGAAAATAAAAGGACGATGTTCGAAGAATGAGCGAAGAGAAAGAAAAAGACAGCCTGGAGCAGTACGGCGCCGATGCCATAAAGATACTGAAGGGGCTTGCCGCCGTCAGGAAGCGGCCCGCCATGTACATTGGCTCCACGGGCCCGGACGGGCTGCATCACCTCCTCTACGAGGTGGTGGACAACAGTGTTGATGAGGCCCTGGCGGGGTTTTGCACCAATATAGACATCGTCCTTCACATGGATGGAAGTGCCTCGGTGGAGGACAACGGCCGGGGCATTCCCACGGAGCCCCATCCGGGAGACCCCGAGGGCAGGACCGCCGCCGAGATCGCCCTTACCGAGCTGCACGCGGGCGGGAAGTTTGAGTCCAAGGCGTACAGGGTGTCGGGCGGGCTGCACGGCGTGGGTGTCTCCTGCGTCAACGCCCTTTCCGAGTGGCTGGAGCTGGAGGTAAAAAGAAACGGCCAGGTCTACCAGCAGAAATACGAGCGTGGCGTTCCCAAAACTCCCCTTGAGGTGGTCGGCAAGACGCGCAAGGTGGGCACTAAAGTCACCTTCAAGCCGGACGCCGAGATATTCGAGACCACGGACTGGAGTTTTGAGGTCCTTTCGCAGAGGCTCCGGGAGCTGGCCTTCCTGAACGCGGGGCTGCGGATAACCTTCGTCGACGAGCGGGCGGACAAGAAGCAGGAGTTCCTCTACAAGGGCGGCATAGTGTCCTTTGTCGAGCACCTGAACAAGAACAAGACCGTCATACATCCCAAACCCATATACGTGGTGGGCGAAAAGGAAGGGATAACCGTAGAGATCGCCCTTCAGTACAACGACAGCTACCAGGAGATCATATACACCTTTGCCAATAACATAAACACGAGGGAAGGCGGCACGCACCTGGTCGGCTTCAAGTCCGCCCTCACCCGCACGGCCAACTCCTATGCGCAGGGCGCAGGGCTCCTCAAGGGCAAGCAGCCCATCACCGGCGACGACATCCGCGAGGGGCTCACCGCCGTGATAAGCGTAAAGCTTCCAAACCCCCAGTTCGAGGGGCAGACCAAGATGAAGCTTGGAAACAGCGAGGTCAAGGGGTTTGTGGAGTCCATAGTGAACGACATCCTGGGGGCGTATTTCGAGGAAAACCCGCCCGTGGCCAGGAAGATCATAGAGAAGTCCATACAGGCGGCGCGCGCCAGGGAGGCGGCAAGAAAGGCCAGGGAGCTTACCAGAAGGAAAGGGTTTCTTGAGGACAGCGCGCTTCCGGGCAAGCTTGCCGACTGCTCCGAAAAGGACCCGGTGGGAAGCGAGCTCTACATAGTGGAGGGCGATTCGGCCGGCGGCAGCGCAAAGCAGGCCAGGGACAGGCGGTTCCAGGCCATACTGCCCCTTCGCGGCAAGATACTGAACGTGGAGAAGGCCCGCTTCGACAAGATGCTCACCTCGGAGGAGATAAAGGTGCTCATCTCTGCCCTGGGGACGAGCATTGGCCCAGATTTCGACATCTCGAAGGCCCGCTACCACAAGGTGGTGCTCATGACGGACGCCGACGTGGACGGCGCGCACATAAGGACGCTCCTTCTCACCTTCTTTTTCAGGCAGATGCGCTCCGTCATAGAGCAGGGGTATCTGTACATAGCCCAGCCCCCGCTCTATAAAGTGAAGAGGGGGAAAAGGGAGAGGTACATACAGACGGACGATGAGCTGCGGGAGATGCTCCTGGAGCTTGCCGCGGAGGAGATTACGCTTACGATATCGGGCAAGCCCGTCACCGGCAAGGCCCTGATACCGCACCTGCGCAGGCTTGAGCGTTTCGAAAGGCTCATCGAGTGGTTTGCCTTAAGGAGGAACGACCCGGATATGCTCAAGTTCATGCTTGAGGCCGGGGTGGACGCGGCGCTCCTTAAGGACCGGCAGAAGCTGGAGGCGCTTCTGGCGGAGCTTAAGGCAAAGCTCCCGGAGACCAGGGCCGGCGAGGTCCTCCAGGACGAGGAGCACGGGTCCAACAGGGTTGAGGTCAGGCGGCACCACCAACGCATAAAGCTCTCGCAGGAGTTTCTGGACTCTCCCGATTTCAGGGAGCTGAAGAGGCTTTACCAGGACCTCTCCGTCCTTGGCGCGGCGCCCTACACGGTGAAGACCAGGGAGGGCGAGCAGCAGTTTGCCGGGGACCGGGAACTGATGGACTTCGTCATGCACGTATCCAGGAAAGGGCTCACGGTGCAGAGATATAAGGGCCTCGGGGAGATGAACCCGGAGCAGCTCTGGGAGACCACCATGGACCCCGAGAAGAGGACCTTCCTGCAGGTGGCCGTGGAGGACTCAGTGAACTCTGAGGAGATATTCACCACCCTCATGGGCGACCAGGTCGAGCCGAGGAAGGAATTCATCTACAAGCACGCGCTTGAGGCCAGGAACATAGACGTTTAATCAGCTCAGTGTCGGAATGCGCATAAACTGCAATTTC
>JAJYJB010000019.1 GCA_021789735.1 Nitrospirota bacterium | reverse complement strand
TATGAGTTGTCTCATATCATTGATACGGAAGGGTTTCTGTATATAGTGGACCGCATCCGACGGCGCATGGCCCCCGCTTATGAAGAGAAATTTGGCCTCGGGGCATTTGGCCTTTGCATGTTCCGCAAGCTCCATGGTGGAGGAGCCGGGGATATGAAGGTCCATTATGATCAGGCCGAAGCTCTGCAGAGAGAGCGCCTCCAGGCAGGAATTGCCATCCCGCACGGTCTTCACCTCATAACCCGCCTTGCTTAAGGCGCGATCGATCGCTTCAAGCACAAGCGGTTCATCATCTACCACAAGAATCTTTTTGTTCACTGTTAATAATTTAGCATGAAAGGGTATATTTAATACATTTGGCGGCCAGAAGGGCAAGAATGAAAAAAAGGTTAGGTGAACATCATCATGGAAGAATTTCTTTTGTTGTTTTATCCCCGGATAAGAACCGGACGCAAGGGAGCCAGGTGAAATGCAGGCGGCAGACTGGCTTATAGTTTTACTTTTTCTGGCGGCCTCCCTTGTGGTTGGACTGTACTTTACCCGCAGGGCCTCCTCGGAGCTTGGCGAATTTTTCCTGTCCGGAAGGAACCTGCCCTGGTGGCTTGCAGGCACGTCTATGGCGGCCACCTCCTTTTCAGCCGATACGCCCCTCTACGTGACCGGCCTGGTCCGGGAGCATGGCATATATGAGAACTGGCAGTGGTGGTGCTTCATCCTAAGCGGGATGCTCTCGGTCTATTTCTTTGCCAGGCTCTGGAGGAGGCTGGGCATTGTGACGGACGTGGAGCTGATAAACCTCCGGTACTCGGGAAAAGAAGCGTCGGTGCTGCGCGGCTTTAAGGCGCTTTATTTCTCCTTTGCCATCCATACCATTATAAAGGCCCAGGTAATACTGGCGATGGCAAAGATAATGGGCATCGCCCTTGGATGGGGCAAGTGGGAGAGCATTGGCATCTCAAGCAGTATCACCATAGCCTATACGATGTTGTCGGGCTACTGGGGTGTTGTGACAACCGATTTCTTCCAGTTCATAATAGCCATGACAGGCGCGATCGTTCTGGCGTTTGCGGCAAGCTCCAAGGCGGGCGGCATTGCACATATAAAGGCTGTTTTGCCGGCGCACGTGCTCAGTTTTTTCCCATCCCCGGGTAGCGCGGCCTTCATGGCTTTTCTGGGTTACATCTCCCTTAGCTGGTGGTCAAAATACTCCTCCGACGGGGGCGGCGTGCTGGTGCAGCGCATGGCGTCCTCGAAGGACGAACGGCAGAGTTTCTTTGCCACGCTCTACTTCAACGTCGCGACCTTCGCGCTGAGGACGTGGCCCTGGGTGATCGCCGCTCTTGCCTCCCTTGTCCTCTATCCCCATTTTGCGGACAACGAGGCCGTTTATCCAAAGATGATGGTGGACCTTCTGCCCGTGGGGCTGCGCGGCCTTATGCTTGCCTCCTTCTTCGCGGCCTTCATGTCCTGCCTGAGCACTTACCTGAACCTCTCCTCGGCGTATTTTGTGAACGATTTCTACAAGCCCTTCATAAGACCTGGAAAAGACGACAGGCATTACATCAAGGTGGCCCGCATCATGGTGCTGGTGCTCTCCGTGGCCACGGCGATCATTACCTACAATGTCTCTTCCATAATAGGCGTCTTTAAATTCCTGATAGCCTTCGGTTCCGGCACCGGGCTTGTGTATATAATGCGGTGGTTCTGGTGGAGAATCAACGCATGGAGCGAGATATCGGCCCTTGTGGCTTCCAGCCTTTTCACGGCAATTGTATATACCAGCCGCGTCTTCGCTCATATGCCTTATTACGGGAGACTTTCACTGATCATCGGTTTTTCCACTGCCGTGTGGGTGGCGGTGACCTTTCTGACAAAGCCCGTGGAACCGGAAAAGCTCCGGGACTTCTACAGGAGGACGACGCCCGGCGGGCCGGGATGGGGCCCGGTAAAGGCGGGGCTTCCCGCTGATCAAAGGACCGCGGCCGGTACCTTGACCGGCGCGTTCACCCAGTGGGTATTGGGATGCGTCTTCCTGGTCGGGCTCACCATCGGGATAGGGGAAGCGGTCCTGGGCTTCTATCTCCCGGCTTTCCTCTGGCTTTCAGCATCCGCGCTCACAGGGTTCAAGCTCTACAGGCCGGGTTTCTTTTCCTAGAACAATAGCCCCGGCAACATTGTTCCGGTTGCGTTTTCATGCAGCTCAGCTATCATTTATGTGGGAAGGTTTTTTAAAAAAAACCGGCGGAGGGGGCCCACATAGATCATGACGGTTGGAGCGGCCAGGACCAGCGAAATGGTGTTGAGGGCCAGGATGGCCATTCGGGGGCTGGACATGGCGTTGGACAGGGAACCCGCCCTTTTCATTGAGCAGGACGGAACGCATTGGCTGAACGAGCAGGCAAATTTTTTTGTGGCGGAAAAGGGGCTTAGCTGCGAGGACCTGGTGGAAAGGATCAAGTCTGGCGGAGGCCGCCTGAGGGAGATACTCCTGCAGGACATCCGCCTGGAGCTTATCGGTTTGCCAGGAGGGGGGCTTCTTGTGCTCCTTAAGAACGCCCCAAGGGGGGCAGGCCCCAAGTTTTCTCTCACCCCAAAGGAAAGACAGGTGCTCATAATGCTTATAAAGGGGCTTTCGAACAAGCAGATCGCCAAAGGCCTGAAGATGAGCCCCGGGACCGTTAACAGCCATCTGGATAACATATACAGGAAATTCGGCTGCTCAGGCAGGCTTCAGGCCTGCCTGACAGCCCTGAACAAGGGATTTATCTGCCTGCCGGAGGGGAAAAAAAGGCAGAAAGCCGCCCACTGATCAGACAATTTTTCTTTTCCTTTTCCCCGCCACTTTTTTTGCTGAAAATACTTGACAATATTAGTAAAGTATTATAAAAATAGTTATGCTTAAATTATCGACAAAGGGACAGTATGGGGTAAGGGCCATGTTCGAGATATCCAGGGGGGATTCAGGGGAGCCGGTGGCCATAAAAGAGATAGCCGCAAGGCAGGACGTCTCCGTGGCTTACCTGGAGCAGATATTGAACACCCTCAGGAAATCCGGACTGATAACGAGCGTGAGGGGCCCTGGGGGCGGATATCTGCTTGCCCGCCAGCCGGAGAAAATAAGCATAGGGGAAATATTGAGAAGCCTTGACGGCCCCATCGCCCTGACGGCCTGCCAGGACCCGCTGGAGGGCTGCGTCAGGGCCGACGGCTGCGTGACCTCACTTTTGTGGAAGGCTCTTGGCGAAAAGATAGAGGGTTTCCTGGATGCCATGACCCTCCGCGACCTGATCACGGGGAAAGGCAGCCAGAAGTATCCCCTGGAAGGACCTGAAAAGACCGGGGCCCGTATATTCCTTGAAAAAACGGGGAAAATCGGGGCATGAATCTGAAGTTCGTGGAGGGGATAAAGGCGGACGTTACCGCCGATATCGTTTACATGATGTGCCCCATGCACCTTCTGAAGCTGGAGGAAATGATGAAGACGCTTGAGAGCGGGCAGGTGCTTCAGATAATGACGGACTACGATGGCGCGCTTACGGACATCCCGGAGTGGTGTGAAAAGACCGGCAACGAGTTCCTCGGGATAGAGGAAGCTCCGGATTTTTATAAATTCTTTGTAAGAAAGAAAGGTAGGTAACAGGATGGGCGCAAGGTATTTTGACTATATGGCCACCAACCCCCTGAGGCCCGAAGTCCTGGAGGCCATGATGCCTTTTTTCAAGGAACGGTACGGCAACCCTTTGAGCCTTTATGAGCTGGGCCAGAGCGCCAAAGCGGCGCTTGAGGAGGCCAGGTCCAAAGTGGCGCAGTTTGTGGGCGCAAAACCGCAGGAGATAATATTTACTGCAAGCGGGGCCGAGGCAAACAACTTTGCCATCAAAGGGCTTGCCAGCGCGCACACCAAGAAGGGCAGACATATAATAGTCTCCAAAATGGAGCACCATTCGATCCTGAACCCGGCACGCGCGCTTGAAAAGGAGGGGTTTGCCGTGACGTACCTGCCGGTGGACAAACACGGCCTGGTAGACCCGGCCTCCCTCGAAAAGGCCGTCACAAAAGAGACCACACTTGTCTCCGTGATACTCGCAAGCCCGGAGGTGGGGACCGTAGAGCCCATTAAAGAGCTTGCGGCGATAGCCAGGAAGAACGGAGCGCTCTTTCACACGGACGCGGTGGCTGGAGCGGGTTATCTCCCCATTGATGTTGAGGCCCTGGGGGTGGACGCCATGAGCATCTCGGCCCATGAATTTTACGGCCCCAAGGGTGCCGGAGCCCTTTATCTTAAGGGAGGGACAAGGATACTTCCGCTTATATACGGTGGCATCCAGGAAAACGGCAGGAGGGCCGGCACGGAGAACATCCCCGCGATAGTGGGAATGGGAAAGGCCGCTGAGCTTACAAAAGCTGAACTGCCCGAAAGGGTGCGCAAGCTTGCGCAGATGCGGGACCGGCTTATAAACGGGGTACTTGGAAAGATAGAGAACGTCTATCTTACGGGTCCATCCGCGGAGCAGGGGGAGCTCAGGTTGCCCGGGCTTGCCAGCTTCTGCGTGGAATTCATCGAGGGAGAGGCGATGCTACTGATGCTTGCGGCCAAAGGCATTTACGCGGCAAGCGGTTCCGCCTGCTCCTCCAAGGCCCTGAAGGCTTCCCCGGTGCTTTTGTCCATGGGGGTCTCATCGCAGCTTGCCCAGGGCTCCATAGTCTTCAGCCTGGGCATGGAAAACACTATGGAGGACGTTGAGTACGCCCTGGGGGAATTCCCGGCGGCGGTCAGGAGACTGAGAGAAATATCACCCTATGCCGGAGGCTGGGGCAAAGCAAAGGAGACAGACCAATGTATTCCGAAAAACTGATGGACCATTTTACAAACCCCAGGAACGTTGGGGAGATACCGGAGGCCGACGGAGTAGGGGAGGAAGGCAATCCCACTTGCGGCGACGTAATGAAGATAACCATAAAGGTGGAGAACGGGCGCATTGCGGACGCCAAGTTCAGGACCTTCGGCTGCGGCGCGGCGATAGCCGTCTCAAGCATGGTGACCGAGATGGTCAAGGGCAAGACCCTGGAAGAGGCCATGTCCATAACAAAAGAGGCTGTGGCGGACGCCCTTGGCGGCCTTCCACCGCAGAAGATGCACTGCTCCAATTTAGGTGCCGATGCCTTGAGGTTGGCGATAGAGGACTACAAGAAAAAAGGGGCGGCGAAATAAGCCGCCCCTTTTTTTATGCACTTTTGTGTCCTGTATGTTTGACAGTATTTTGACGACTTTGATACCATAAATGCCATGGCTGACAAGGCCCTGATCATCAAGGAAACACAGAAATATCTTGCGAAGGGGCAAATAGACAAGGCCATTTCCGAATGGGAAAACTTCCTCCAGTCCTCCCCGGACGCCAACTGCTTTAATACTCTTGGCGACCTCTACCTGAAAAAAAACGATCAGCAGGCCGCCACTGAAAAGTTCCATCGCGCGGCGGAGATATTCCGGAAAGAGGGTTTTTCACTGAAGGCACTTGCCCTGTACAAAAAAATACTTAATATCGCGCCCGCGGACGCGAGGAGCCTGTATGCCCTTGGCGAGCTTTCCGAGGAGAAAAACATCGCGGCTGACGCCGTGAAATATTATCTTTCAGCCGCCGGTATCTATATGAAGGATGGCCGGAAGGCCGAGGCGGTGCGGACATACGCAAGGATGGTGCGGATAAATTCTGAAAATCTGCCCCTTAGAAAACAGATCGCTGAGGTCTATTCGAAAGAAGGTTTCGTTGAGGAGGCCTCATACGAGTATGTGGAGGTTGCCCGCCTGCTTGAAGGAAAGGGGGAGGACCAGGAGGCCCTGGGTTACCTGGAACGGGCAGTGGAGATAAAACCTTCAAACAGGGCGGCCCTCACCGCGACTGCTTCGCTTTACGAAAAACTGGGCAATGCGGAAAAAGCGGTCGAATTCCTGAAAACTGCCATCTCGCGCACGGGCAAAAGCGATGAGTTTCTCCTGTGGCTGGCGAAGCTTTGCCTGGGGCTGGGGAAAACAGAGGAATCAAGGAAATATGCCGGGGAGGTCCTGCAGACGGACCCCTCCAATCTGTCCGCGATGCGTGCAATGGCTGAAGCGTATCTGAAAGATGGAGATATGAAAGGGGCATTGGCCCAATACGTCCCGGTGATCGAAGAGCTTGCTTCAAGGACGCAGTTTGATGAAGCCATCGGCATATTAGACATATTCATGGAAGCGGAGCCCCTTCAGGCAAAAAGGATGCTCATCCCTCTGCTGAAACAGAAAAACGACAGCGAAGGGGTTTTAAAAGAGCTTAAAGAGCTTGGGGAACTGTTGCAGGCGTCGGGCGACGCCGGCGGTGCGGCGGACTGCTTTAATGAGGCCAGCGCCATTTCTCCAGGCGACGAGCAGATCGCGGGAAAGCTGCGCGAACTCGGACAGGAAGCGGACGGCGGGGAGGAAGAAAAACCGGAAGCGGAAGAGAAAGCGGAAAAAGAGGAAGTGACGGAGGAAGAAAGATCCGTCCAGCAGGTTATCTCCAGGGCGGACGGGATGCTGTCAGGCGGTCTTGCAAATGAAGCAAGGGAGCTTCTTGAATCTTTTAAACTGAAGGCCCCCGGAAGCTTTCTTCTTCATATGAAGCTGAAATCGGTTTACCTTTCGGCAAACGACAGGCAACAGGCCGTCACGGAGTGCATAATCCTGGCGGAGCTTTACCGTAGGGCCGGCGACGAGCTAAAAAGAAACGAGGTAATAGAGGAGGCCTTTGCCATCGACCCCTCGGACGAGCGTCTCCCCGAGCGCTTCGGCAGCCGCCTCCGCAGCCCGGAGCCTGCCTCTGATGGTACCGATGCGCAAATGGATCCCGCCGGAAAGGCTGCCAACCGGGCTGAACTGGCCGAAAAGCTCTCCGAGGCCGCCTTTTACCTGGACCAGGGGCTTTATGAAGAGTCGGAAAAGATATACAGGGAATTAAGACTGCACTTCCCGGATGATGAAACCATAAGGGAAAAGCTGGAGGAGATAGAGTCCCTCAAGGGGCAGCAGGACGCATGGCCTGCAGGCGGGCTGCCCCCCGAGCAGGCCCCGGATGGCGGAGACGCTCCTGGGGGCGGGCTTGACAGCGAAGTGGGGAGAATTTTTGATGAGTTTAAAAAAGGCGTGGAAAAGCAGATAGACCCCGGGGATGCGGAAACGCGTTATAATCTTGGCATCGCGTACAAGGAAATGGGTCTTCTGGATGACGCGATAAGGGAATTTGAGACAATTCTTGCCGCCCCGGCCTTTGGCGTAAAGTCAGCTTCGGTCCTGGCGGGCTGCTATATGGAAAAAGGCCATTATCCTAAAGCGGTGGAGGTGCTTCTGGGTGCTATCCAGAAATCGGATCCGGCCCAGGATGCGTACTGGGGCCTTAAATATGATCTTGCGCAGGCGCGGGAGAAAAACGCCGAGTCAAAGGATGCGTTGGAGCTGTACCTGGAAGTATGCCGTTGGAACAGCGGGTTCAGGGAGGTTGCCGCGCGCATAGCGGCGCTGGGCGGCGCCGTACCCGGAGGAAACGGCAGGAAGGCGCCCTCCAGAAAAGACAGGATATCATACATCTGATGGACTATCTCGAATTTTACAAGCTCAGGGAACATCCGTTCTCAAATATCGTGGACAGCCGGTTCTATTACAACAGCCGCCAGCATTCGCAGGCCGTAGTGAAACTGAAGCATGCCATAGACGCAAGAAGGGGGTTGTCTGTTGTGGTAGGCGACATAGGGGCCGGAAAGACCACCCTTGCAAGAAAGCTCCTTGAGGAACTGGACGAAAACAGTTACGAGGCCGCCCTTCTGGTAATAATACACTCCTCCGTAAGCTCGGAGTGGCTGCTCAAAAAACTTGCCCTTCAACTTGGCGTAAAGGAAGTAAAGGAGTCCAAGGTGGAGGTGCTGGGCCAGATATACGGAAGGCTCGCGGAGATATACGAGCAGGGCAGGATAGCGGTGGTCCTGATGGATGAGGTCCAGATGCTCAAGTCCAGGGAGATAATGGAGGAATTCCGTGGCCTTCTGAACATGGAGTTCGCTGAGGGCAAGATGGTGAACCTGGTCCTTTTCGGCCTTACCGACATGGAGGATATCCTGAGCCTCGATGAGCCGCTGAAACAGAGGGTCTCAATGCGCATAAGGCTTTCCGCGCTGTCCGAGGAGGAAGCAAAAAGTTACATGCTCCACAGGCTGGAAGTGGCCGGGGCCAGAAACGGGCTTTTCACCCCGGCTGCGTTTCACGCCGTATATAACTGTTCGAAAGGGCTTCCCAGGCTCATAAATACAATATGCGACAATGCGCTTCTGGACGGCTTTCTTTTTAAATCGGATGTCATAGACGAGCAGGTCATAAGGGCCGTGGCCACGGACCTTGGCCTTAACTGTGCGTGAGAGAGACCTTGCCGATCGTGAGCTCCAGTGAATTCCCCCTGTATACCACCCTTATGCTATAAGGGTACCAGAAAGAACCCTCCACTCTCCTGTAACCGGAATATGTGACGATGGCGTCGGAGTCCGGCAGGCTTATGGTCTGCCTTATGGGCACATAGGTCCGCGCAGCCAGTATGAGCATCCGGTTGCCGGCCGAGAGCATGACCTCGCCCGGCAGATCTTCCGCCTCATACCCGGAGATACGCCACCACATGAAGGCCTTTTTAAGCACGTCCTCATAGACCTCATACCCGGTGCTCCTTCCCGCCAGCGTGTCCAGGTCTCCAACGAGCATGCCCATCTGGTAGAACCTCACACTGATCCCCCCGGGGCCCATGTGCGCAACGGCGTCCGCGGACATCTTCCGGCCGTTCTTTTTTTCGAAGCGGATGGAGAGCGTGGAGTCCATTGAATCGAACTTGCTTGAGGCCGCTTCAATAAAAGTCTGTACACTGCCGTGATACGCGGGTACCCTCTCGCGCGGCACGGGAGCGCAGGAGTAAGCTATGAGCAGCAGAAGGCTAAGAAAAAAGAGCTTCGATGGCCTCATCTATGTTCCGGACCCCCGTTATCTTAAGGCCGCAGGCCTTGTCTTTCAGTTTGCCGCAGTTCCCCCACGGGATCACCGCATTTTTAAGCCCGATCTTGGCAGCCTCTTTCACCCTGGACTCCGCGTGGTTTACCGATCTTACTTCCCCTGAAAGGCCTATCTCCCCGAAGATGAAAGTGTCGGAAGGCACCGGTTTTTCCCGCAGGGAGGAAACTACCGCCGCCGCGATCGCCAGGTCGGCAGCGGGCTCCTCAAGTTTCAGGCCGCCCACGACGTTCAAAAAGACATCGTTTGCGGCGAGGTGTACACCGGCCACTTTTTCCAGTACCGCAAGTATAAGGTTCACCCGCTGTGAGTCCAGCCCCAGAGAAGACCTCCTCGAAACAGAAAAGGTGACTGGAGTGACAAGGGCCTGCAACTCTACCAGGAGGGGCCTTGTCCCCTCCATGCAGGCTGCCACCACCGAGCCCGAAACGTTCAACGGCCTCTCCGCCAGAAAGAGCTCCGACGGGTTTGCTATCTCGTGAAGCCCAGAGTCCGTCATCTCGAACACGCCTATCTCGTTGGTAGAGCCGAAACGGTTTTTTACCGCCCGCAGGATCCGGAAGGAATGGCCCCTTTGCCCTTCGAAATAAAGCACCGTGTCCACGATATGCTCCAGCACCCGCGGCCCGGCTATTGTCCCTTCCTTCGTCACATGGCCCACGATAAATACGGGTGTGCCGGTGCTTTTTGCGAACCGCATCAGTTTGGCCGCGCTTTCCCTTACCTGGCCGACGGAGCCGGGCGCGCTGCCAAGCTCCTCCGTGTAGACCGTTTGTATGGAATCGATCACAAGGGCAAGCGGGTTGGCTCTTTTTGCCTCGGTAAGTACATGCTCAAGGGATATCTCCGGCAGCACCATTATGGAGTCCTGGTAGATGCCAAGGCGGTCCGCCCGGTCCTTTATCTGGAACGCGGACTCTTCAGCCGAGACGTAAAGCGTTATGCCTGGCATCCTGGAGGCTGCCTGCAGCAGGATGGTGGATTTCCCTATGCCGGGGTCCCCACCCACCAGGACCACCGAGCCAGCCACCAGCCCGCCCCCAAGGACCCTGTCAAACTCGGGTATCCTTGTGGAGGTGCGCCCTACATCAGCTCCCTTTACCTGGGAAAGGGGTTCCGGAACGGAGAAGACGGGGGAGGATTTTGAAAAAGCCGTTTTAGGGTCCTCCCGCTCCTCAACGAGCGTGTTCCATTGGCCGCAATCGGGACACCTGCCGAGCCACTTAGGGCTTGCAAAGCCGCAGCCCTGGCAGCGGTAGATGCTTTTTGCCTTTTCAGCTTTTCCCATTCACATTACTTTTAAAAAAATTCAGACAAGAATGCCCATTCCCCCTCCGGGGTAAAACGCTCCTGCGATGGCATCTTCCACGAACTTCTTTGCCTCCACACTGGCGCGCTCCGCCGTTTCGCCCCTGGCAAGGCAAGCGGTGAGGGCGGAGGAAAAAACACAGCCGGTCCCATGGAAGGAGCCCTGGAGTTTCCTGCCTTCGAGTCTTATTGTAACCTTTCCATCATGAAAAATATCCACGGCCTCATCCTCGAGATGCCCTCCGGTAATTACAATGGCCTTTGGGCCCATTTGCAGCAGTTTCTGCGCCGCCTCTTCCATTTGCTCCAGGTTTTCCACAGGCAGGCCAGAAAGCACGGAGGCCTCGTAAATGTTAGGCGTGATCACCGCCGCAAGGGGAAAAAGGAGGTCTTTAAGCAGGTCAAGCCCGCCTTCCTCCAGCAGGGCCGTGCCCGAGGAAGAGATCGATACGGGGTCCACAACGAGATTTTGAAGGGAGTGGGCCTTAACTTTTTCCGCGACCACCCTTATATTTTCCACGCTCAGAAGCATTCCCGTTTTGAGGGCGCCGGGCGTCATGTCAGCAAGGATGGACTCAAGCTGCCGTCCCAGGAAATCCGGCTCGACCGCGAAAATGCCATCCACCGCCTTTGTGTTCTGGGCGGTCAATGCGGCGGCAACAGAGAGCCCATGGACCCCCAGCATCTTGAAGACCTTCAGGTCCGCCTGCAGGCCCGCCCCGCCGCTCGGGTCGGAACCCGCTATGGTCATGGCTAGATATGTCCCCATTGCCCATTATACAAAGAAGACCCGGCCAAGACAATAAATGCTTTTTATTTTTTGTTTTTTTGTGATTCGAATCATGGAAGCGATGGGTTTCATATGAGAAAATAACGACTGAACAGACGTCCGGTTTGGTTTTTTTCCAGGTGTGTTTTTTGTTTTTTGTTCCCCGCGGGTTTTTTTGCGCAGCCAGTGGCAACCAAGTAATAACCTAAAAGATCCCATGATACCCAAACGGCGTCCCAAGGCAATAAAAAATAAAAATATGGCAAGTCATATAAAAAAATTCTGGACCATGATGGCCGTATCCGCCATTTTACCCCTTGTGCTCTTTTTTTCTCCTGGGAAGTCCAGCGGGGCCTTCGTCCCTTTCCAGGCGTTTTATGACTTCCCGGTCCCGGACGACTGGATATTACAGGCCCCCGCACGGCTTGCAGACCCTTTCAGGAGGCCCCAGCTCGATTTCGAGGGAGAAGTCTTCGGCGCCGACATAAAAGGCCCGCTGGAGGCATCTCCGGCCGCGCAAAATGCCGCCGCCCCTTACATAAATGCGTACGGGTACGGAAATTCTGTTTCCGCGGTCCTTTCCGGCTCCAACGGTCCGGAAAGGCAGCCCGGGGTTCCAGGAAGGCAAAAATTTTCATGGCCTGGAGGGCAAAAAAAGGCGTTCCCTGACCGGACGTCTTTGTGGCTGGAGAAGGACGCCACAAACGGCTCTCCGGGAACTCCGCCCGATTATGACCATGGGGCGGGCGGCTATGTTGCCGGCGCCGCCGGGCCGGACAGCGGCGGAGGGGCGAGCCAAAAGATGTGGAAGCCGTCCGATGAGGACACGGTTTTCTACAGCCTGGCCGGCAACTACAATTTTCCCTACGGAAGGAGGATGGACGAAGGCACGGAGACCTACGGCTTTAACACGAGCTGGAAATATGAGACCACCAGGCTGGCTCCCGTCGTCATGGATGCGCAGGCCACGGACGCGTACCTTCCGGGCAACATGATGCCCATTGGCTTCCAGCTTGCGGCGCGCGCTGGCATCCAAAAAGCCACCATTTCAGGAAGCTATGGGATGAACACAAGCTCCATGGATTTTGACAGCATGAGCCCGGTTGTACACCAATTCAGCGGGAACCTGGGCTATAAACTCACCCCCCGGGTGGACGTTACAGGAGAGGTCACATATATGGTGAGCGATTTCATCCCAAACGATGGACATATCTACCAGGGTGGGGTGAACTGGCGGCCTTCGGCTGCGGACATGATCGCCAGCAGCGTAAAACTTATGGACTCGGGGCCCGGCCAAAGTTACGAGTTGTTCACCGGGTATCAGAGGAATCTCATGTCTTCCGGGCGCCTTTCCTTTAACTCGGATTTCAGCCAGGACCTGTACCATTTCATCCACGAGAACTTAACGCTCGCATACGCCTGGAGATGGGGCAAATACGTCCTCAATGCCGCTTTCGGCGCAACCATGAACGAGGAGCCGGACATGGGGGGGATGCTTGCCGGGAAGACATGCACCGTGGGCATCACCAGGACCTTCGGGATGCCCATCGCGGGAATATTTTAGGTCCAGGCTGCCGGATAAGGCCTTAGCAGACTGCTGAGGGTTGGTTTCAGTTTTTCAGATTGCGGACTATCCGCAGCAGTCCTTCGGAAGCGGTCCTTGGCCCCGTATGCTCGAAGCCCCGGATCCCGAGCCTTGTGCGTATCTGCCCGACCCTGACACCCGCTTTGAACATGCGGTCAAAATAGAGTTCCGCATGTTTCTCGTGGATGCCCTTTCGCTGGGGCGCACCAAACGGGTTGGCGAAATAGGTATGCACCAGGCCGTTTTCATCGGTTGTGCCCTTGGCAAGCCTCGCTCCGCTTCTAAAAACATCAAGCGCTTCTCCGGGGGTACTGAAGAACTCCACCGCCGGATGGCCGTCGTCTATCTGTTCGTAATTGTTCGCATAAAGCAGGAGGTCAACAGGATATCCCTTGATAATATGGTTATACCTGGTTATCGGGATTATGAGCCTTGCGTTCGTCTTGTCCGGGTTCATGAAGATCGATCTGTCTATTTCCTCGTAAGCGTATCCGGACTCCAGGTCGTCAAGCCTCACGAATGCGCCTGTTTCCGTGCCGTATCCCGCGACCCTTCCATCATTGTTTACGCCAAGTGAGCCCATATCGTCGAATATTATCTTAAGCTCGCAGATGTCCTCCGTGTTAAGCGTGCGGAAGGCCTCAATGGTTTCCGATTTCCCCGCGCCGCTGTCGCCCACGATGACTATATTGGACTCGGTGCCGTCCTTTAGCTTTATATGGACCATCGCGCCATGGACGGGCAGCCGCCCCCTCTTAAGCATAGCTATGTTGTGAAGGGTGAGCGCCATTTTCTTGAAATAGCCGAAATAGTCCACTTCTTCCGAATAGCGCACAAGGCCTGTCATAATGTCGTTTTCCCTGTCCTCGTAGAACAGGGTCTCGGATGTCAGGTCCTGCCCGGAAAGCCCGAACACCATGATCAGATCGGGTTTCTGGCCGCGTATATCCTCATATCTTGCCGTCTCGAAGAGGTTCGACAACGAAAGGGCAAGAGATATGAAATCCTGGTGGAAAAAGATAAAGGCGGTGAGCTCCCCGGCCTTGACGGGATAGCAGAACCATTGCGAGGGATCAATGCACAGCATTTCAGGCGTCAGGCTGGCGATCTCCTCGAAGGCCCCCTTTCTTTTGTTTGAATGCGGGTAAAGGATAACGGGCGGGTTCACAAGAGAAAGCCTGATGAACGGCACCTGGGAAAGGCTTTGGTAAAGGGCGGGGCACAGCCAGTCCACCTGCTCTATGAGCATTCCCATATTGGCCCCGGAAGGAAGCTGCCTGTAAACCCTGGGGCTGTTTCCTGTAATGTTCTCCGCTACCCGCCTGTAAACGTACAGCACCAGGTTTTTAAATTCCTCGTTGGACTTTATGAACTGCACGCCGTGAAGCTCGCTGTTGGTGGCCTCCTGCCGCTTTGGGGCTTCCAGGTACAAAAAACGCTCGAAGCGCCGCCAGAAGTTATAAAGCTCCTCCACAAGCTCGTGCAGTTCCTCCCGGCGGGCAAGCACCGGCTCAAAATCACGGTTCATGGAGACGATCTCCTCCGGGGAGTAACTTGCAAGCAGCCTGAAAAGGCTTACCAGGTAACCGGTAAGATCGTCCCTTTTTGTCTTTGGCAGGGCCTCCAGAAGGAATGCAAAGAGCGAGCTGCCTTTAGCCGCCGTCTTTTCAATGAAACGGTCCATGAGGTCGAAAAACAGGGGACTTTTTAAAAGTTTCTCCGGCGTGTCGCAATACACCCGGGCGTAATCCATGATTACTTTGTTGCGTGTGATGGTATACGGCTTTTTAAGAGATAGCATCTCCGTATATTATAAAGTTTATGGTTAAAAAAATGAAAGTTCCCGGTGCGCTTAACGGTAATTTGAAAATTGCAGGTGGATTCCCAGGTCTTTTTCTTTCAAAAGGGCCATTATGGCCTGCAGATCGTCGATCTTCTTTGCCCTGACGCGCACCTGGTCCTGCTGGATCTCGGAGTTTACCTTCAGCTTCAGATCCTTGATGATCTTGACGATCTCTTTTGCTTTTTCCTGCGGTATGCCCTGCTGGAGAGTGATCACCTGTCTCACCGTGCTTCCGGCGGCCTGTTCCAGTTTGCCGTAACTGAGCGCCTTGAGCGCGATCCCGCGCTTGATTATTTTTGACTGCAGGATATCGACAACGCTCTTCATCTTCTGCTCATCGTCGGACACGAGTGTGATGGCGCCTTTGCCCTTGTCAAGTTCTATGGAGCTCTTGCTCCCCTTGAAGTCGAATCGCTGGCTGATCTCCTTCACAGCCTGCATCACGGCATTGGTCACTTCCTGCATATCCACTTCGCATACTATATCGAAAGAATGCTCGTCAGCCATCAACGCCTCCTAATTTAATTATTGATCTTGGCCGCGTTTAAGACCGCATGGTCTCACAATTCTGATCTAAGCTGGTTGCCCTGCGCCTTTTTTGCGGCCAGTTTATTGAGCGCGTTCACATAGGCCTTGGCGGCGGCGACTATGATGTCCGTGTCCGCGCCCTGGCCGCGCACGGTCCGGCCGTCCTCCTCGAGGGTCACGAAGACCTCTCCTATCGCGTCCATGCCGCCGGTGATGCTTTTTACCTCGAATTTCTGGAGCGTGCTGCCTGTTCTTGTAAGCGCGGCAATGGCCTTGTAGGTGGCGTCCACGGGGCCGTCTCCGCCGGAGGTGTGCTCGGCGGCAGCTCCACCTATCTTCATTTTCAGCCTGGCGGTGGGGGCCTCGGAGGTCCCGCTTGATATGTGGAGCTCCAGTACCGAATATATCTCCGGGGTTTTGGACAGCTCCGTCTCCGAGACAAGGACCTCCAGGTCCTCGTCATAGATGTCTTTTTTCTGGTCGGCCAGGCGCTTGAACCTCTGGAAGGCGCTCTCCATCCCCTCTTCCGGCAGGCTGTATCCAAGCTCCTGCAGCCTGGTCCTGAAGGCGTGCCTTCCCGAGTGCTTGCCCAGGACAAGCCTGGTGCTGCCAAGCCCCACGCTCTCCGGGCGCATTATCTCATAAGTGGCTTTTTCCTTGAGGAGCCCGTCCTGGTGGATGCCGGATTCATGGGCAAACGCGTTGGCCCCGACAATGGCCTTGTTGGGCTGCACGGAGATGCCCGTTATCTTTGTGATAAGTCTGCTGGAGCGCATAATCTCCTCCGAGTGCACGCTGGTGTCCGCCTGGAAGAAATCCTTGCGTGTCCTGAGCGCCATCACTATCTCCTCCATGGAGCAGTTGCCCGCGCGCTCGCCTATGCCGTTTATCGTGCACTCCACCTGTCCCGCACCCGCGGAGACGGCCGCAAGGCTGTTTGCAACGGCAAGCCCCAGGTCATTGTGGCAGTGGACGGATATTACGGCATCCGCGATATTGGGAACATGGTCGAACAGGTACTTTATGATCTCAAAAAACTCCGCCGGCACCGTGTAGCCCACCGTGTCCGGGATGTTCACTGTGGATGCCCCGGCTGCTATTACCGCCCCCACGACCTCTGCCAGATACGGCAGTTCGGTGCGGGTGGCGTCCATAGGGGAAAACTCCACGTCGTTTACAAGGCTTCTGGCAAGCCCCACCATCTGGACGGACCTCTTCAGTGCCTCCTCCCGGCTTATCCTGAACTGGTGCTTAAGATGGATATCGGAGGTCGAGTGGAAGGTGTGTATCCTTCGTTTGCTCTCTTTTATATCGCGCAGGGCCTCCCAGGCCTTTTTAATATCCGCCTCCTTTGCCCTGGCAAGGCTGGCTATAACCGGGCCGTCCACTTCCGCGCCGATCCTTTTTATGGACTCGAAATCCCCCTCGCTGCTAATGGCAAAGCCCGCTTCTATGACATCCACACCAAGACGCGCAAGCTGGCGCGCAACCTGCACTTTCTCATCAACGTTCATGCTTGCGCCGGGGGACTGCTCCCCGTCCCTCAGTGTCGTGTCGAAAATCCTAATGCGCCTCATTTGGCTTACTCCTCTTTCTTTTCATGGCAAAAAGATAAGTGTTTTCTATCAGCCCTATGGTCAGGTACAGCATGGCGCAGATAAAAAGCGCGATCTCCGGGTGCATCGCGACCACAACCACCACGGTCACCGCCAGCACCAGGAACCAGAATGGTTTTCTCTTGCTGAAATTTATCTCCTTCATCCCATGGAACCTGAGCGTGCTCACCATCAAAAGGGAGACCACAAAGGTCAGCAGGAGCACAAGCGGGCTTCCCATAAGGTCTATGTCCATCTTTCTTGCGAAGATGACCAAGGTTGTAAGGATGACGGCCCCGGCCGGTATGGGTACGCCGGTGAAGGACTTGCGCTCAGCCGTGACCATCTGCACATTGTATCTGGCCAGGCGCATGGCCCCGCAGGCCACATAAAGGAAGGCCACCATCCAGCCGACCCTTCCGTAAGGCCGTATGGAGGCCAGAAAGATTATGACCGCGGGGGCAACCCCGAACGCCACCAGGTCCGAAAGGGAATCAAGCTCAATGCCAAAACGGGAGGCGCTGCCCGTGAGCCTTGCCACAAAACCGTCCAGCCCGTCAAAGATCATCGCGGCAAGTACCGCCCAGGATGCCAGGGCGTAATCCCCCTTGAACGCCACCAGGATAGCAAAAAACCCCCCGAACATGCCGGTCAGCGTCAGGGCATTGGGCAGGATGTAGATGCCTTTTTTCATTGTGCCTTGTTAGCCCCGTCCGCCTTCATGGCCTTCATGGTTTTTTATTTCGCCTTCCTTGCGATGATCGTCTCCCCCGCCCTTACCATATCGCCGTTTGCCACAAGCAGGGTCACGTCAGGCGGCAGGTAGACGTCCACCCTTGAGCTGAACTTTATCATGCCGAAGCGTTCGCCCCTTTTCAGCCGGTCGCCGGGCTTTTTCCTGCACACGGCCTTCTGCGCTATGGAACCCGCCACCTGCCTTACCAGGATGTTTCCCCCGCCTTCTTCCTCCATGACTATGGAGATATGCTCGTTTTTGTGGAAGGCGTGATCGCTCCACGCGGACTTGAACGAACCCTTGTTGTATTTTACCAGTCTCACGGTGCAGTCGCACGGCGCCCTGTTCACGTGGACGTTCAGGGGCGACATGAATATGCTTATGAGCATAGCGTCCTTGTTCAGGTATTTGTCCTCGAACAGGTTTTCGGACACTATGATCTTTCCGTCGGCCGGGCAGATATAGCCTTCCTCGGAGGGAGTGTGCCTCTCGGGGTCCCTGAAGAAATAGAACATGAACAAAAGTAAAAGCCCCGGGAAGACCGCAGGCCATCCCCATGCCGCCCATACCAAAGCGGTAAGGGCCCCGAAAAACGCGAAATACGGATATCCTTCAGGAGCAAAACGCATTTTTTTATTTTTCAGGCCTTCGACCTGTCAACGAGTTTTTTCTTTTTCATCCAGGGCATCATTTCGCGCAGCCTCTTGCCCACTTCCTCGATCGGGTGCTCTTCGCCGCGCCTGGTGAGGGCGTTGAATACCGGCTTGTTCACGCTGCACTCAAGGAGCCACTCGCGGGCAAACTCTCCGGACTGTATCTCATCCAGTATCTGCCTCATCTCATCCTTCGTATCCTCGTTTACGATCCTGGGCCCCCTTGTGAGATCGCCGTACTGGGCGGTGTTGCTTATGGAATAGCGCATGTTGCTTATGCCGCCTTCGTATATGAGGTCCACTATGAGCTTTACCTCGTGGAGGCATTCGAAATAGGCCATCTCCGGGCTGTATCCCGCCTCCACCAGCGTCTCGAACCCGGCCTGAATGAGGGATGTGAGGCCGCCGCACAGCACGACCTGTTCTCCGAAAAGGTCCGTCTCGGTCTCTTCCCTGAAACTGGTCTCAAGTATCCCGGCCCTGCCGCCGCCGATGGAAGAGGCGTAAGCCAGGGCCACTTTTTTAGTGTCTCCCGAAGGGTCCTGGTGCACCGCGATGAGGCAGGGCACGCCGCTGCCCTTTTCATATTCGGAGCGCACAAGGTGCCCCGGTCCTTTTGGAGCGGCCATGAATACGTTTATCCCCTCCGCCGGCACTATCTGCCCAAAATGGACATTGAAACCGTGCGCAAAGGCAAGGTAAGCGCCCTTTTTCAGGTTCGGTGCGACCTCGGCGTTATAGGTCTTGGCCATGGTCTCATCGGGAAGGAGCATCATTACGACATCGGCCCCCTTTGCGGCCTCCGCGGGGGTCTTCACGGTGAAACCGGCTTTTTTCGCCTTGTCCCAGCTTGCCCCCTGCCTCACACCTATGGTTACATTCATGCCGCTTTCCCTCAAGTTGTTGGCGTGGGCGTGCCCCTGGCTGCCGTAGCCTATGACCACTATCTTTTTCTTCTTCAAGATATCAAGCTTTACGTCCTTCTCGTAATAGACAGTAACCATGGTATTCTCCGCTCCTCCTTTTGTGAATTGAACTATTATATTACAAAATTTCTTGATTTTTCATTTGATTTGGTCTCTCATAAGAGGATGAACGGACTTTTGACGGATTTCAGGAGGTTTGTCCGGGAAAGAGGGATGAACGGCTCCTGTTTCATTGTGGGCGGCACCGTCAGGGACATCCTGGCCGGCATCAAAAAGCCCAAGGACGTCGACATCGCCATGAAGGGCAGGGCGGTGAGGGCTGCGCGGAGCTTTGCCGCGCAGGCGGGGGGTACCTTCATTTTGCTTGATGCCCGGTTCGGGATGGCAAGGGTGGTCAGGGACGGCGAGCATATAGACATATCGAGGATGAGGGGGGCAAACATAGAGGAGGACCTTGCAGGCCGGGACATTACCATAAACGCCATGGCCTTCCCCCTTTCATCAAGGAGGCTGATTGACCCGTTCGGCGGCTCGGCAGACCTGATGAAAGGGATCGTGCGGATAGTCTCTGAAGAAAATCTTGTTCAGGACCCTTTGAGGATATTGAGGTGCTACCGGTTTTCCGCGACACACGGCTTCAGAATAGAAAGGGGCTCGGCCGCGGTGTTAAAAAAACTGGCGCCGCTTCTTAAGGGACCAGCACCGGAGAGGACAACGGAGGAGCTTAAAAAGATACTGTCCGCCCAGGGCGCGGGAAGGGTTCTGGACCGCATGTTCAAGGACGGGGCGCTGAGGGTGATACTTCCCGGTTTCAGGAGCGCCAACTTAAACGCCTTCAGGGCGCTTGAGAGGCAGTGGGCACGGTTTTTTGCCTTTCATAAAAAACCGGCCCATGCGGAACAGGAGTTCAGGTTCCCGCTGGGATTGGCGGTGCTTGTGGCCGGCGCCGTCGGGAAGGCCACGGAGAGACTTGTGCTCTCAAAAAAAGAGAAGATGTTTTTGGAGAGGGTCTTCGCCTGCAGGGGAAAGATCAGGAGGCTTTTTTCTCTTTCAAAAGGCCCGGCCGCTTTTACTGAGATGTTCAGGGACCTGGGGGACGAGATATATGCGCACATGCTTTTCTGCCATGTCTTTTTGGAGGCGGAGGATGAGCGGAAGGGGCAGCTGTTCCTGGAATTTTCAAAGAGGATACTCGCCCACTACATTAAGAGGGTAAGGCCAAGGCTTGGCAGGAGGCCAATAACCGGGGAGGACCTTAAAAAGGAGTTTTTGCTTAAACCATCGCCCCTGTTCAAAGATGTGTTGAACGCGGTGGAGATAAAATGGCTTAGGGGAGAGATAAAAAATAGGGAGCAGGCGCTGAGGGTTGCAAAAAAAATAATATCTTACCCAGCTGCCCGCCCTTTATAGGTATGGGGGCTCTGCCCCCTTACCCCCGGGAAAAACTGACTGCGTAAAATCGCCTGAGCGTCACGAAATGGCAGGGGACCGCCATATCCTTGCCCATAAATTATCACGCACTTTTTTTAAAATGCGTGGCATACCAGTCTATAAGCTCGCGGATCATTTTTTGATAGGATGTATGCCGCTCTTTTGCCTTTTTCTTGAAAAATTCAATGCTAGACTTTTTCAAGGCGATTGTCACTTTCACGTTTTCTTCCTCCTTCGGAACAAGCTGTTCCGGCGGGGGCAGAAAATCTTTAATGACTTTCGGAAAGTGGATGCCCGCCCAAGGGCTTCGCGGAACCCCGTGAAACCCGCTCGATCGAGTCCTCGGGCATGACGACTTTAGAAACCCACAAATCTGACGCAGGCCCCTGGCGGGCTTGAGATTATTGGCGGGGCTTCTTTATAATTAACATTTATTTTTCGTATCGATAAGCAGGAAAGGCCATCATAAAAAGATGAAAAGGAAAAAAGTTTCAGTTTTGGGGGCCGGCAACGTTGGGGCCTCGCTTGCCCAGCACCTTGTAATGGGAGGGATATCCGATGTGGTCCTGTACGACATCGCCCCCGGCGTGCCGCAGGGTAAGGCGCTTGACCTTGGGGAGGCCTGCCCGCTTTGGGGCTCTTCGGTTTCCATCAAGGGGACCAACACTATCGAGGAGACGGCCGGTTCGGACGTGGTTGTCATAACCGCGGGGCTTGCCAGAAAGCCCGGTATGTCCAGGGACGACCTTCTTCAGGCAAACGCGTCCATTATCGGGGTGGTCGCGGGTGAGGCGGCTGCGCATTCGCCCAAATCGGTCATCATAATGATAACGAACCCCATGGATGTGATGGCCCATCTGGCATGGAAGTCTTCAAAGTTCCCGCCGGAACGGGTGTTGGGTATGGGCGGTGTGCTCGATTCCGCAAGGCTTCGCGCATTCATCGCCTGGCAGCTGGACGTCTCTCCAAAAGACGTGGATGCCATGGTGCTTGGAGGGCATGGGGACCAGATGGTGCCGGTGAGGAGCCTCATATCGGTGAAAGGGGTGGGCATCGATTCCCTCCTTCCGGATGAAAAAATAGAGCATATCGTAGAAAGGACAAGAAACGGCGGCGCGGAGATAGTCGCTCTCTTAAAGACCGGCAGCGCATATTATGCGCCCGCGGCCTCGGCCTGCGAGATGGTGAAGGCAATATTGTTCGATGAAAAAAGGCTCATGCCCTGCGCGGCCTACCTGGACGGGCAGTACGGCGCAAAGGGAGTATATGCCGGGGTGCCGGTCTTGCTTGGCAAGGGCGGGGTGGAAAAGATACTGGAGGTCCCGCTCACCAGCGGTGAGAAGGCCGCCTTTGACCGTTCCGTAAGCGCGGTGGGACAGCTGGTTTCAGTATTGGGCCTTTCTTAAAATAAAACGGGACAAACAAAAAATTAAAAATCAGGCTGCCAGGAGGATAGAAAAAAATGGTTCAGAGGACTCTTTCCATAATCAAGCCGGATGCGGTCAAAAAGAACGCGATCGGCGGCGTGCTTAAATATTTCGAGGATGCGGGGTTGAGGGTTGCGGCACTTAAGAAGATACATCTTTCCATGGAGGAGGCGAAACGCTTTTATATAGTCCATAAGGAAAGGCCGTTCTATAACGACCTGGCCAGCTTCATGTCCGAAGGGCCCGTGGTGGTGCTGGTAATTGAAGGAGAAGACGCCATTGCCCGCGTGAGGCAGATCATGGGCGCCACGAACCCCAAGGACGCGGCCCCCGGGACCATAAGGGCGGCATACGCGGAGAACATCGAGAGGAACGCGGTGCACGGGTCGGACAGCGAGAAGTCCGCAAGCTATGAGATACCGTTTTTTTTCCCTGAAATAGAAATACATTAAGAGCTGGAAAAATTGGCGTAAACCGGACGCATTTGGGGTAAACTTGCATTTGGGCTTGGCGAAAAAATTCGCCCTTGATTTAGAATAAAAAAAACAGTGACGGGGGAGGAGTTAGAAAAAGATGGATTATTTCCTTTCCGAAGAGCAATTGATGATAAAAGAGCTTTGCGCCCAGATAGCGCAGGAGAAGGTCGTCCCTGTGAGGGCGGAGCTCGATGAGAAAGAGGAGTTCCCATGGGAGATAATGAAGGTGATGGCGGCCTCGGACCTTTTTGGCCTGTTCATACCGGAAGAGTATGGGGGGCTTGGCAAGGGGAGCTTCGAGCTGACCATCGCGGTCGAAGAGCTTTCAAAGGCCTGCCTGGGCGTGTCTACCACATACGCGGCAAACGCGCTTGGCACCTACCCGATACTGCTTTTCGGCACCGATGAGCAAAAGAAAAAGTACCTGCCGGACATAGCGGCAGGCAAAAGGCTTGTGGCATTCGGTCTTACGGAGGCAAACGCCGGCAGCGACGCCGGAGGCACCCAGACCACCGCTAGGCTTGAAGGGGACCACTACGTAATAAACGGCACAAAGCAATGGATAACGAACGGTGGAGAGGCCGAGATATATACGGTTATCGCCATCACCGACAGGTCAAAGGGCCCCAGGGGCGCTTCCGCCTTCATCGTGGAAAAAGGGACGCCCGGCTTCAGCTTCGGCAAGAAGGAAAAGAAGATGGGCATAAGGGCCTCGGCCACGAGGGAGCTTGTCTTTGAGGACTGCCGCGTTCCTAAAGAAAACATTATAGCCAGGGAGGGCATGGGCTTTCTGGTGGCTATGAAGACGCTGGACAGCTCCCGCGTTGGGGTGGGCGCCCAGGGTTTAGGCGTTGCGCAGGGGGCTCTCGACGAAGCCGTGAAGTTCGCAAGGCAAAGGGTGCAGTTCGGCCACCCGGTAATAGGGTTCCAGGCCATCCAGCACATGATCGCGGACATGGCCACGGATATAGAGGCGGCCAGGGCGCTTGTCTACGCCGCCGCCAGATACGCAGACAGTGGCGCCAAGGACGTCACAAAGGTGTCCTCTATGGCCAAGCTCTTCGCCACCGATGTTGCCATGCGTGTGACCACCAATGCTTTGCAGGTCATGGGCGGTTCCGGATATATGAGGGAATACCCGGTTGAAAAGATGATGCGGGACGCAAAGATACTCCAGATATACGAGGGCACGAACCAGATACAAAGAAACGTCATCGCGCAAAATATCATAAAGGAAGCGGCAAAAGCTCGATGAGGATAGCCGTCTGCATAAAACAGGTCCCGGACACCGCGGAGGTGAAGATAAACCGGGAGACAGGCACACTGGTAAGGGAAGGGGTACCCTCCATCATAAACCCGTATGACACCCATGCCATCGAGGCCGCGCTTTCCATAAAGGAACAGCTTGGCGGCACCGTATGCGCAGTAACGATGGGGCCGCCCCAGGCGGAGGCGTCCCTCCGGGAGGCCATCTCTCTTGGCGTGGATGAGGCGTTCCTGGTGACCGGCAGGGAGTTTGCGGGGGCCGACACGCTTGCCACCGCCTGCGCCCTTTCAGGCGTGATCAAAAAGATAGGGGCAGACCTTATAATCTGCGGCAAGCAGGCCATAGACGGGGACACCGCCCAGGTGGGTCCAGAGGTGGCGGAGTTCCTGGACATCCCGCACGTCTCCTATGTGAAAAAGATAATAGAGGCCGGCGCGGCGTCCATAAAGGTGGAGCGGATGATGGACGAGGGATCGGACATAGTGGAGGCCTCGCTGCCAGCCCTTATTACCGTTGTGAGGGAGCTGAACACCCCAAGGCTCCCGTCGCTCAAGGGCAAGATGAACGCAAAGAAGGCGGAGATCAAAAAAATGGGGGCGGCGGAGCTGGAATTGCCGGTTGAGGTTGTCGGCTTTAACGGCTCTCCCACGCAGGTGAAAAAGATATTCACTCCCGGGCCGAGGGGCGGCAGAAAAAAACTGGAGGGCTCGCTGGAAGAGCAGATAGACGCCCTCGTAAATGAACTTGTGGAGAAAAAATGCCTTTAAAGATAGATAAGACAAAATGCATGGGCTGCGGGGCATGCATTACCGTCTGCCCTTATGATGCAATAGTGATAGAAGACGGTGTGGCGCGGATCGGGGAGTACTGCCAGCTTTGCCAGGCATGCCTTTCAAGCTGCCAGGAAGGCGCCATCATGGAGAGCAAGGCGGATTATGCCTCCATCCCAACGGAAGACCTGGCCGCATGGAGCGGCGTGTGGGTGTTTGCCGAGCAGAGGGGCGGCAAGGTCGCCCCGGTCGCCTTTGAGCTTTTGGGGGAGGGAAGGAAACTGGCCGCCGCCAGGGGCGCAGGGCTTTGCGCCGTATTGTTCGGGGCCGCAAGGAGCGACGCCCAGGAACTTATAAAATGGGGTGCGGACAAGGTCTATTATTGTGGGGACGATATCTTCCGTGAATTTACGGATGAGCCGAACGCGGAACTCCTCTCAAGGCTCATAAGCATGCACAAGCCGGAGGTGGTGCTGGCCGGGGCCACGGCCATCGGGAGGTCTTTTTTGCCCAGGGTGGCGGCCAGGCTTAAAACGGGGCTCACCGCGGACTGCACATCGCTGGAGATAGAGGCGGACACGGGCAACCTCATTCAGACCCGCCCCGCTTACGGAGGCAACATTATGGCCAGTATCCTTTCTCCAAGGACCCGTCCGCAAATGGCTACCGTAAGGCCAAAGGTCATGAAGGCAGGCCGGTATGAGCCGGACAGGCAGGGGGAGATCATAGATGTGGATGCGGCGGGCATCAGGGCCAGGACCAGGGTGCTTGAGACCATAAAGGCCGCTGGCACAGGGGTCAATGTGAACCTGCAGGAGGCGGACGTTATAATCTCCGGCGGCCGGGGGCTCAAGGGCAAAGAGGGTTTCGGGATGCTCAATGAGCTGGCCCAACTGCTGAACGGCACCATCGGGGCGTCTAGGGCCGCCGTGGATGAGGGCTGGATACCATATTGCCACCAGGTCGGCCAGACGGGAAAGACCGTCTGCCCCAAGCTTTATATAGCGTGCGGCATATCGGGGGCGGTTCAGCACCTGGTGGGCATGCAGTCTTCCGATGTGATCGTGGCCATAAATAAAAATCCTGAAGCGCCAATATTCACCGCCGCCACCTACGGCATAGTCGGAGACTTAAACGAGGTCATCCCTCTTCTGGTGAAAAAGCTCAGGGAGCGCAAGGGCGCTCAATGAAGATAGCCTTCATCTTTCCGGGCCAGGGCTCGCAAGCGGTCGGCATGGGGGCAGACCTTTTTCGCGGTTTTTCCCAGGCCAGGGAGGCATATGAGGAGGCCTCCGCCGTCCTTGGGTTTGATGTGGCAAAACTCTCTTTTGAGGGCCCCAAGGAGGAACTGGACAGTACCATAAATACGCAGCCTTGCCTCCTTGCCGCCGAATATGCGGCTTACAGGGTGTTGACCGGAGAGGGTGTTGAGCCCGCCCTGCTTGCCGGCCACAGCCTTGGCGAATACACTGCGGCGGTCGCCGCGGGCGCACTCTCTTTTTCCTCTGCCCTCCGCGCAACCAGGCTGAGAGCGAAGCTCATGCAGGAGGCGGTGCCCGAGGGAATGGGGATGATGGCGGCCATCCTGGGGCTTTCGGGCGATGTGGTGGATGATATATGCCGTGCACTCAAAAGCGGCTATGCCCAGGCCGCAAACTATAACTGTCCGGGGCAGATAGTCGTCTCAGGAGAGACAGCCGCAGTCCTGGAGTGCATGGAGATCGCAAAAGAACGCGGGGCCAAGCGGGCGATCGCGCTTCAGGTGAGTGTGCCTTCCCATTCCAGGCTCATGGAGGGACCGGCAAAAAAGCTTGCTGAATATCTGTTCCTTGAGGCCTCGATAAAACCTTTTCCTGTGCCTGTCATAGGCAATGCCGACGCCATAGTCCTCAGTGCGCCGGACGGGCTGCGCGCCGCCCTTGTAAGACAGCTTTCAAACCCGGTGAGATGGGAGGAGTCCATGAGGGTCATGCAGGCTGAAGGGGCGCAGGTCTTCGTGGAGGTGGGACCCGGAAAAGTGCTCTCGGGGCTCCTTAAAAGGATCCTGCCCGATGCGGTCTTATTCAATGTGGAAGACAGGACATCGCTTCAAAAAACGCTCGAAGGGCTGAAGTCTTTGGGGGCCTGAGAGGCATAAGCGCTGGTCTGATTGCTGCCTTTTAAGAAGTTTTTAGTTTCGTTCAATCTGCTTTAATTGTTTCCTGGAAAACAGATCAGGCTTCTTCTAAAAAAACCTGGGCCAGAGGCCAGACCTCTATCTTGTTCCCCGTCCACACCCTCACTGAATCCGCGCGTTCCTTTTTTGAAAGGATATATTCGCTGTATTTGGCTCCGGTTATGCCCCAGTCTATGACAACGCCTTTTCCCTGTTTGCCGGTGTGCTTCAAGACCAGTCCCTTCCTTAAAAAATGCATATTATTTGAAGCCTCCCCGGAACGCCCCGATTTTTTTGTTTTTGGGCCCCGTTTGTCCGGCGGCCTCCATTTGTTTTTCGAACATCAAAAGAAGTTGCGTCTTTTCACCTGTGCCCAGTCCTGCGATGTCCGCGAAGTGGTCAAACCCTCCGCCTGAAAAGAATTCAAGGCTTTCCTGCCTGTGCTCCTTGTCCCAGAGGTCTGCAAACGACTGAAGAATAACCGCTTCGGCCAGGGCCCTAATTTTCATCGGATGCCCCCTATTTAAAAAAGCAGTTTAAAGTACCCGGAAAAATTGTTTTGCCGCCCGGGAAGATAAATAATTTAAGCAAGATAAGTCATTTCAGCGCTGCGGCGATGGGGAAAAGAATAAAGCATTTTTCCCTTAAAATAGTGTCTCACAAAACCATGATTTTGTCTTTTAAAAAATGGGGGGAAAGTATTTTATTTTTTTGTGTTCGCGGTCACTTCCCGCACCCCCGTTACATCCCGAACCCATGAAAGGGCGGCCGCCACGGTTGGAAACCCGATGGTGCTGGTGACAGCCAAAAGCGTGTGGCAGAGTTCCTCCCTGGTTGCCCCCGCCGCAAGCGCCCGTCTTGCGTGGGAGTGGACCGCCCCCTCCGAACGCACGGCGGCTGCGGCTGCAAGCTGAAGAAGCTCCACCGTTTTTGCATCAAGAGGGCCCGCGCTTCTGGCCTTCTGGCCCAGCCCCTCCAGGGCCTGAAAAAAATCGGGGAACTCGTCCCTGAGCTCCTTATAATGTCCGGGCAGATCTTTCATTTCCATCTTCACATCTCTCCTTATGCGGTTGTTTTTGTTTCTTGGGGGATTTCCATGAGCTTCCGGCCGGCCTCGTAAGCCTCTTTAAGGGCCTGGGGCTTTTTCAGTATATCGCCCCTGGCGTCCACACCCAGATAACACAGCGCCCGGTGGTCCAGAACACTTATCGTCCTGAAAAATGCCTTTGCGGTGGCCTCTGAACAGACTTTCCCATCAACGCCGCCCATGCCGCCTACTGACAGGAAAAGTCCCGTCCGCCCTTCCGGCCCCTGCGGCAGGGGCTTTTTAAGAATATATTTCTCATACCAGAAGCACTGGCACCTGTCTATCATGGCCTTTGTCTGTGCGCTTACCCCCACAAAAAAAATGGGCGAGGCCAGGATGAACCTGCTTGACTCCCTCAGGACGGGATATATCTTCTCCATATCGTCCTTCATGACGCATAGGCCAGATTCTACGCAGCTGCCGCAGTCCTGGCAGCCCTTTATCTTCATTGCGTTGAGCTCAAAAAAGGTGATCTGCGCCCCTTTCTCCATGGCCCCGCGCATTGCCTCTTCCAGGAGCATATGCGTGTTGCCCCTGATCCTGGGGCTGCCCATGAAAACCGCCGTCTTCACGCGTACCTCTTATGGAACTCACGGGTGGCAGCGGCGAACTTTCTGCCGAATTCAAACCCGTCTTTTTGTTCCGCGGCGGAAGGCCTGTAGTTGGTGGAAAGCATCTCTCCGAAGACCTCCAGCTTCATGCCCCTGAACTCCTCAAGGGCCAGTTTTACCGCTCCCCCGGCCCAGCCGTAGCTGCCAAAGGCACTCACTATCCGGTCTTTGGGCCTCAAGCCCTTAAGATATACAAGGAACTCGGCCACATAAGGGAAAAGGTTATTGTTCAGAGTCGGAGAGCCGAGCAGACACCCCCTGGCCCTCCAGAATTCCTTTATCGCCACCGAAAGCGGGGTGGCCCGGAGCTTTATCACCCTGCAGTCCATTCCCTCTTCCTTAAGCCCGTGCATTATGGGCTGCGCCATCTGCCCGGTGCCACCCCACATCGTGTCATAGATGATGACGACCCTCTCGTCCGTTTTGCCGTTAGCCATGTCCCGGTACATGTCCAGGACCTTTCCGGGTCTTTTCCTCCAGATCACGCCGTGGTCCGGGGCTATCATGTTTATTGGCACCCCGAGCCTCGTTATCTCCTCCACCTTGTTTTTTATGAGCCCGCCAAAGGGCATGAGGATGTTGGCGTAATAATCCCATACCGAATCCTCAAGCTCCGCCTCGGAGGCGCAGGCCACAAACTCGTCATCGAACCGCTGAGAGCTTGCCAGGTGCTGCCCGAAGCCGTCCTGTGAAAAAAGTATCCCGTCTTCGGCGCACAGGGTCATCATGGAGTCCGGCCAGTGGATCATGGGTGTTTCTATGAAGATCAAAGTGCGCCTGCCTATCTTCAGCCTGTCTCCGGATTTTACCACCTTGAAATTCCACCTGCCCGTGTCGTGGTACCGGGCAAGTCCTTCCCTGCCTTTCTGCGTGCAATAGACGGGAACGCCCGGCATGAGCTCCATCAGCCTTGAAAGCCCTCCCCCGTGGTCCGGCTCTATATGGTTTACGACCAGGTGCTTTATCTTTGCCGGGTCTATGTGGGCCTGGATGTTCTGTATCGACTGGTCCACGAACTCAAGCTTCACGCCGTCTATAAGTGTGGGCTCTTCGTCCAGGATCAGATAGTTGTTGTATGTTGAACCCTTTGGGGTGATGTAGCCGTGGAAATCCCTTATGGCCCAGTCTATGACGCCTACCCAGTGAATGTCCTGATTCAGCGAGACAGAGTTCATTTTTTCTCCTTTTCGATAGCGTTTTCTAATATTATCACTTTTTGTTTCGCGAACCCAGCGATTTTCTCCTTTTCTGAAGGCTGCCATGACGCAGGGCATGCGGACAATTCTGCTTGAGCCTGCCGGATATGGTGCTAAGATTACTGAGTAAGCGGGCGTATCCCGAAGGGGCCTTCATAATCTCTGCAAAAAGAAAAAATAAAATGGTGTGGGATGTTTAAAAGATACAGGACGGCAATAATTGTAACAGTTGTCTTGTTCATCACATTTCTGCATTACACCACCATCCCCACGCTGTATCCGCTGCATAATTTTTACTCGGAGCTGTATTACGTACCGCTGTTTCTGGGCGGGCTGATGTGGGGGCTGAAGGGGGCCCTTTTTATCTACCTCATGGTCCTGATCTTTGACAGCCCTTTTATTATCTTTGGATGGTCGGGCAAATTTATCCCGGAAGTGGTCAGGCTGTACAACCTCATGTTGCAGGGGGCGTTTGCCGTTTTCGTGGGCCTTGTTTCCCAGAGGGAGAAAAGGATAAGGGACAGGGCACAGAAGCTAAGGTATCTGGCCGGCCTGGGCCAGGTGTCCACGACCATCGTCCATGACCTGAAAAACCCCCTCATAACGATCCTGGGTTTCTCCAAACGCCTCCGGGAGTGCAAGGGAGATACGGATGAAGCCCTGCAGGAGATAGCGGGAGCCGCCTTGAGCATGCAAAGGATAGTGGACAATGTGCTTGATTTCGCTAAACCAATGCAGCTGGACCTGAAGGTGGAGGACATCTGCCAGGTCATCTCAAGGGCATACGGGCTGTGCAAGGTAAGGGCGGTGAAGGAAGGCGTAAAACTGCTGATGGAGCTGCCTCCTGTGCCGGTATATATGCGCGTGGATGCATTTCTAATGGAAAGAGCCATAGTGAACCTTGTCAACAATTCCATCGAGGCCTCAGTGGCCGGGCAAAGCATTGTGATCAGCGCAACGCTTCGAAAGGGCCGTCTTATTGTAAGGATAAAAGACGAGGGCGCCGGCATGGACAAAGAGACCCTTGATAACGTCTTTGTCCCCTTTTATACAAGAAAAAAGAGCGGGACGGGCTTGGGGATGCCCATCGTCAAAAAAGTTATCGAAGAGCATAAGGGTGAAATAGAGGTAGAGAGCTGGCCCGGGGAAGGTACGGAGGTAAAGATCATTTTGCCTTATGATCCCGCTTTGAAGCCATAAATTCCGTGGCTAAAGGAATCCATTTTGGGAGCCGGTACGCATCAATGCCCCGTTTAACTTACAATCCTCTGTAGTTTTCTGCAGGGTGATTCATTTTGGTGGTTGCAACCCCGGATAGCATGATATAAACTTTTTTGTGGCATGAAAAAAGGCAGGGTCGTTTGGATAACCGGGCTTCCCGGAAGCGGCAAAAGCGCCATCGCGATGGCCCTTAAAAAAAAACGGCCGAAAATGGCCGTGCTTCAGATGGATGAGCTAAGAAAACTGGCCACTCCGGATCCGTACTATTCCGAAGCGGAAAGGGAGATGCTCTACCGGGCACTTGTATATATGGCAAAGACGCTCTCTGGCCTCGGCCATGACGCCGCCATTGACGCAACCGGAAACCTGCGCAGATGGCGTGAGCTGGCCAGAAGGGAGATCGGCCGCTTCGCGGAGGTGTATCTCAAATGCCCGCTGGAAGTCGCCATGCGGAGGGAGAAAAAGAGGCTGAAAAGACGGGGGGCGCCGGCCGGCATATATGCCAGGGCAAAAGAGGGGTGGCCGGTGCCTGGGATCTCAGCGCCCTATGAGGAGCCCCAAAACCCGGAGCTGGTGATAGAGACGGACCGCACGGGTGTCAAGGAGTCCGCCCGCCTGGTTGACGGGCTTCTAAGGACACTTGCCAAAAGACACCGCGGGTGATTTAGAATGAAAGGTCCATGGGAAAGATAAAGGTCCTTCCGCCTGAAGTCATCGACAAGCTAAGGGCCGGGGAAGTGGTCGAAAGGCCCGCCTCCGCCTTGAAAGAGCTTATTGAAAACTCCGTGGACGCAGGGGCTTCCCATATACGGGTGGAGGTAAAAAAGGGCGGCAAAAGGCTTATATCGGTAATGGACGACGGGGAGGGTATGGACCCCGCGGACGCCCTTTTATGCCTGGACCGCCACTCGACAAGCAAACTGGAGGGTGATCCAGAGGGCTCCCTGGACATCTCTGGCATAAGGACACTGGGCTTCAGGGGGGAGGCGCTGCCATCGATATCCTCTGTCTCTGAGCTTGCCATTACCACGGCCCCAAGGGGCGCCTCCGAAGGCGTGCGGATAGAAGCGAAGGCCGGAAAGGTAACGGATAGCAGGCCTGCCCCGGCCTCCGGGACCAGGGTGGAGGTAAGGGAGCTTTTTTTCAATACCCCTGCCAGAAAGAAATTTCTCAAATCCGGCCAGGCGGAGAACTTCCAGATTATGAACGTCCTCACAAAGCAGGCCCTTGCCCATCCGGGAACCGGTTTTACGCTCCATTTGGACGGCAGGATGTGCATGGAACTGGACAGGGCGGCTGACATCAGGGAGAGGATTTTGCAGATATACGGATCCCGGTTTCTAGAGGGGCTCATAGAGCAGAACAGCGAGGAGCAGGGGCTAAAACTCAAGGTGTTTTTTTCGAAGGAGGGAAACTGGAGGGGCTCCCGCAGCCACCAGTTCATCTTCGTTAGTGGAAGGCCGGTCAGGGACGCCTCACTGGGGCACGCGGTCTACGGGGCCATTTCAGGACTGCCGCAGGGAAGGCACCCGGTTTTTTTCATCTTTCTTGAGCCGGCCCCGGATGCCGTCGATGTGAATGTGCATCCTCAAAAAGAGGAGGTCCGCTTTGAGGACAAAGAGCAGGTCTACAGGCTGATAAGGTCCGCGGTAAGGGAGGCCTGTTTGAGCCACGTGGCTGAACAGGGCCATATGACGGATGGCCCTGATATTACGGCGCCTTCCTGGCCGAATGACGGCAGCGGCAGGGGCGTGCCTGTTCCGGCTTCAAAGTACCCGGTTGAAGGGACCTCTGTGCCGCCCATGTTCATTGTCTCGGAGGGAGGGCCGGACGGGCTGCCCTTTGAGCAGCCCCGCAGGATAGCGCGACCCTTTATCAGGCTTGGCGAGATGTTCTACGCATACACCGACGGAGCAGGCGTGACGCTTCTGGACCAGCACGCCGCGCACGAGCGCGTGATGTTTGAAAGGCTCCTGCGCAACGTGGGGCTGGACCCTGGCCAGTTCCTCTTCCCCCGGCCACTGGAGCTTGCTCCAGCCTGGCGGCAGGCGGTACTTGCGCACAGGGAGCTGCTTTTGGAGCTGGGGTTTGAGATAGATGATTTTGGAGAGGGACTTATTTTAAGGGGGGCTCCCCAGGAGTTCCTTAAAAAAGGGGATTTGGATTTTACCGGGCTTATTGCCGACATGGCTCTTGAGCTGATGGAAGAGAAGGGCGGCGGCCTTCAAAAAGAGGCCCTTAAAAAAAAGATCGCGGCAAGGCTGGCCTGCCACTCATCCGTCCGTGGCAGCGATGTTCTGACCCCGCCGGAGCTGGAAGAGCTCCTGGATGCTCTTGAGGGCTGCGAAGACCCCGGGCACTGCCCTCATGGCAGGCCCACAAGGATAAGCCTAGGGCTGGAAGAGCTTAAAAGGATGTTCAAACGCAAATAGAACCTGTCTGAAAATTGCTTCCGGCTGCTGCCTTTTTTATTTTAACCGCATCATCTTCATTTAACCCGCACCGTTTTTTTATTTGTCCCTCACCCCTTGCCCCTCTCCCTTTTTACCCCTTGGGCAGCACCATGGTAACCCTGGTCCCTTCGCCCGGGACCGGTTCGAGCGTTATCCTACCAAGGTTTTTTCTTACCGCGAGGCGCGCTATCGGCAGGCCAAAGCCCGAGCCGCCGGGTTTTGTGGAATAAAACAGGGAAAAAAGCCTTTCCATGTCTTCGGCTCTTGGCGGGATGCCCGTATTGAATATGGTTATCTTTACGGCATTGAAAGGCGCCCTGTAAGGCCCGGAATCTACCCTGACCAGCCCATTCGGAGAGGTGGCCGCCGCCTCCATGGCGTTTTCAAGCACCTGGTAGAAGGCGGCCTTTATGTCCGGAGGGTCCGCCTCGATGGAGCCCGCCATCGGGTCCAGGACGGTCTCTATTCTCACTTTTTGCGCCTCGGGTTTTGCCCGGAGCTCGTCAAGGACGAGCCTCACAAGGTCCGGAAGCGATATTTTTACCGGGTAGGATTCCTTCTGGAACATATCCACGTAGGTCTTGATGTCCGCCACCATGGACTCGCATCTGGAGCTCTGGGATATGATGTCCTCCACAACGCAGTAGGAAGGGTCTTTAAGGTCCAGCATCTTCTGGATGCGCTTAAGGTTGCCCCCGATGACGGTTATGGGGTTCCTTATCCTGTCTGCTATGCCCTTTATTATCTCTATGTCGCAGCGGCTCGACGCCTCTATGAACGCGCTTGTCTCCGTGAGAAGGCACAGATCCAGTATCTTGTCTATAACGAACGCAACCTGCGCGGCGTCGGAGAGCGGAACTTCCGAACGGATCACTTCCTGGCAGAACTGTCTTACGACTGAAAAGCCCAGGTTCGTGTACCTCTGGTCCAGGTTCACCTCCACGTGCCTTAATCCGATCTTCCAGAGGTAGGCAAGGAAGTTTTCGTCCAGCTCCATCATGAAAACCGTCCTGAACCAGTTGGCCCATGCGTCCTTAAGCGTCTGCGGGTCCTCAAGCCCCTCAATGATCTTCCGGGTGTCTGATATACCCATGAAGACCTCGGTAAAATAGCCGGAAAATGCCCTGCTTTTTTCGATGAAAACCTTCCTGTAAGGGGCCAGCACCGCAAGGGCGTCAACTGTCAGGCCAAGCTGCTCCTTAAGGGCGAGCAGCTTGTTGTAAGGCACCGAAAGGGAAAGGGCCTCGTATCTCATGCCTGCCAAGCTTTTGGCTTCTCCTCCTATTGCGGCCCGTAAATCTTGGATGTCACGGAGGTGGAGATGGTGGCGGCTTTCAGCTCATCGGCAAACTGCCGGAGAAGCCCGTTTCCATTTTTGAGGTCCGCGATAAGATACGACAGCAGGTATCTTGGGATGAACAGCTCGCTTTTCTGGAGCGCCGCCTCCGCCATGGGCAGTTCCTTCTCTTCGTTTTCCACAAGGCGGTTGATGAGGCTGTTAAGGCTCTCCAGCTCTTCCGGGTCCAGGTGGGCCGCCTCTTTCCTAACGCTCTCGACGATCATCTGCTGAATGAGGCAGCGCTTCCGGGCCTCAAGGCCTATTACCTGGGCAATCGTTTTTTCCAGGGCGTTCCGGTCCTTTGCCGCCTCACCCTCGGCATATTTCATCATCT
>JAJYJB010000100.1 GCA_021789735.1 Nitrospirota bacterium | reverse complement strand
AAAAGTAATTTTTTGTTTTTATTTTTTTGTTGCCTGCTTTAGATATTTATTTTTTTAGATTTTTGAATTAAAACTTTTAAAAAATCAAAAGTATGAAGGAGGACTTAATAGAATGGGCAAGGCCATAGGCATAGACCTGGGTACGACCAACTCGGTCGTAGCGGTGGTCATGGGCGGGGAGCCGATAGTTATCCCCAATCAGGAGGGCAGCAGGACTACCCCCTCGGTGGTCGCCTTTACTGATAAAGGCGAGAGGCTGGTGGGGCAGATCGCCAAGAGGCAGGCCATCACGAACCCGGAGAACACCATTTTTTCCATAAAGAGGCTGATGGGCAGGAAGTTCAACTCGCCCGAGGCCAGGCACGCGATGGAGAGGCTCCCCTATAAGATAGAGGAGGCGTCAAACGGGGATGCGCACGTGGAGGCAAGGGGGAAGAAGTATTCCCCGCCTGAGATATCCGCCATGATACTTCAGAAGCTCAAGCAGGCCGCGGAGGACTATCTGGGCGAGCCGGTGACGGACGCGGTCATCACCGTGCCGGCCTACTTTGACGATAGCCAGCGGCAGGCCACAAAGGACGCAGGCAGGATAGCGGGCCTGAACGTGCTCAGGATAATAAACGAGCCCACGGCCGCGGCCCTTGCCTACGGCCTGGACAAGAAGAAGGAAGAGAAGATCGCGGTCTACGACCTTGGCGGCGGCACTTTCGATATCTCCATCCTGGAGATAGGCGAGGGCGTAATAGAGGTCAAGTCCACCAATGGGGACACCTACCTGGGCGGCGACGACTTCGACATGAGGATAATGGATTGGATGGTCGAGGAGTTCAAAAAGGAAAGCGGGATAGACCTGAAAAAGGACAGGATGGCGCTCCAGAGGCTGAAGGAGGCCGCTGAAAGGGCCAAGATAGAGCTTTCCACCGCGATGGAGACGGAGATAAACCTGCCCTTCATCACGGCCGACGCGACCGGGCCCAAGCACCTTCTGATGAAGCTCTCAAGGGCCAGGTTCGAGCAGCTTACGGCCGACCTTGTCGAAAGGACGATTGTGCCCTGCAAGCAGGCGCTCAAGGACTCGGGGCTCTCTGCCAACCAGATGGACGAGGTCATCCTGGTGGGCGGACAGATAAGGACGCCAAAGGTACAGCAGACGGTCCAGGGCTTTTTCGGAAAGGAACCCAACAAGACCGTGAACCCGGATGAGGTCGTCGCTGTTGGCGCGGCCATACAGGGGGCGGTCCTGAAGGGCGAGGTCAAAGAGGTGCTCCTGCTTGACGTTACGCCCCTTTCCCTGGGCATCGAGACGCTGGGAGGCATATTCACGAAGATGATAGATCGCAACACGACCATTCCGACCAAGAAGAGCCAGATCTTCTCCACCGCCTCGGACAGCCAGCCCGCGGTCACCATAAAGGTGGCGCAGGGCGAAAGGGAGATGGCCTCGGACAACAAGATGCTCGGGGTCTTCGAGCTTGTGGGCATACCGCCGGCCCCGAGGGGTGTGCCGCAGATAGAAGTGACCTTCGACATAGATGCAAACGGCATTCTGCACGTTTCGGCCAAGGACCTTGGCACCGGCAAGGAGCAGTCCATAAGGATCACCGCCTCTAGCGGGCTCTCCGAAGAAGAAATTAAGAAAATGACGCGCGACGCGGAGTCCCACGCCGGAGAAGACAAGAAGAGGCGTGCGCTTGCCGAGGCCAAAAACGAGGCGGACACGCTCGTCTATTCGGTCGAAAAGAGCGTAAGGGAGCTTGGCGACAAGCTTGAGGCCTCCGAGAAGGCGGACATAGAGAAGGCCCTTGAAGAGTGCAAAAAGGAAAAGGAAACGGCAACGGACGCGGACACCCTGAAAAGGGCGACAGAACGGCTCACGCAGGCTTCCCACAAGATAGCCGAGCATGTCTACAAGCATGCCGCCAGCCACGCGGAGGCCGGGGCCGGGGCGCAGGCCGGCCAGGCAGGTGCGGGTCAGGCCGATGGACGCGGGGCCGAAGGCGAGGAGAAAGTAGTCGAGGCCGAATTCGAAGAAGAAGACAAGAAGTAAAGGTCCCGGGAAAAACAGGGGGGCGCGGCTTGCCGCGCCCCCCTTGTTTTATAGACGCTAAAAAACCACCTGCCTTTTACCCCGCACCTTTAAAGGGCGGGCGGGGTGGGTTAAAATAAAAGGAGACAATTAAAACCGTGGCCTTTTTAATAAAAAAACACGCAAAACTTGAAATTACTTGGAGTCAAATAAAATAATATAAAGATGAAAGATTACTACGATACCCTTGGTGTTGCCCGGAACGCCTCGCAGGAGGAGATAAAAAAGGCGTTCAGGCAGCTTGCGCTCAAATATCACCCGGACAGAAACCACGGCAACAAGGAGGCTGAGGACAAGTTCAAGGAGATAAACGAGGCCTACAGCTGCCTCAGCGACCCCGGGAAAAGGAGCCAGTACGACAGCACCGGCCAATGCGGGAACGGTCCCAATTTCGGAGGTTTCGGGGCTGGCGGCTTCGGGGCAACCGGTTTCGGGGACATCTTCGAGGACATCTTTGGAGAGTTCTTCGGGGCGGCTTTCGGCGGTGGCAGACGGGGCCCCAGGCCTGAAAGGGGCCAGGACCTCAGGTACGACGCCGACATAGACCTGGAGGAGGCCGCCGCCGGGCGAAAGATATCCATAAAAGTCCCCAGGAACGTAAACTGCGCGGAGTGCAGCGGGACGGGCTCCGCCACCGGGCAGACAGCCGTGTGTCCGGAATGCGGCGGATCGGGCCACGTAAGATTTCAGCAGGGTTTCTTTTCCGTAAGCCGCGCCTGCGGGAGGTGCCGCGGGATGGGCAGGATAATCCAGAGGCCGTGCGAGAAATGTCGGGGCACGGGACGCGTGAGAGTGGAAAGGGACCTTTCGATAAACATCCCGGCCGGCGTGGAAAACGGCATGAGGTTCAGGGTCTCGGGCGAGGGGGAGATGGGCGCAAACGGCGGGCCCCCCGGAGACCTTTATGTGGTAGTGGGCATCAGGGAGCACCCCCAGTTCAGGCGTGACGGCGACGACATTTTGAGCGAGCAGACCGTCTCCTTTGCCCAGGCCGCCCTTGGCGTGGACCTGGAGATAAACACCCTCTGGGGGCCTGAAAAGCTCCACCTGCCCGCAGGCACGCAGCCCGGACAAGTGTTCAGGCTCCATGGCAAAGGCATGCCCCACCTCGGCAAAAAATCAAAAGGCGACCATGTCGTGATAGCAAAGGTGCTTATCCCCCGCAAGCTTGACGAAAGGCAAAGGGAACTGCTCGAAGAGCTTGCCAAACACGCCGGCGAGTCCTTTGCCCCCAAGGGGACCTTGAAAGACAAACTGCGGGGCATATTCGCGGCCGGCAGTTAATGCGCCTTTTCTGTCCGGACCTCCCAGACTCGGGCACCATCGAGCTCAAAACGGAAGAGTTGAATTACGCTAGAAACGTCCTTCGGGCCAGGCCCATGGACGGTCTTTTGCTTTTCGACGGCAAGGGCAAGGAGGCCAGGGGTGTGATCACGGGCATGGATCATGACCGGGTTTCCATCCGCATCGAGGAGGTTTTCAAAGACCGGGGGAAGGAATCCGCCCTGGCATTGAGGCTGCTTCAGGGTATGCTGAAGGGGCAGAAGATGGACCTCGTCATACAGAAGACCGTGGAACTGGGGGTGACGGAGATCTGGCCGCTGGTGACCGCCCGCACCCAGGTGAACGAGACCAGGAAGATTGAGAGGTGGCGGAAAATAGCGGTGGAGGCCGCAAGGCAGTGCGGCCGGCCGGTCGCCCCGGTTATAAGGGAGCCTGCCACCTTTGCCGGTTTTTTCGGCCTGCACAGCGCCTTCAAAGACGAGACGGGCATGCTTTTCTGGGAAGAGGGCGGCTCCGGGCTTAAAGAGCTTTTTGATTTTGCGCATTTTTCTACTTCCAGAGGTGGGCCAGGACATGAGGGAATTCCCGGAGGGGCCAAAAACATCTGGGTTGCCGTTGGGCCTGAGGGCGGTTTTTCCAGGGAGGAGGTCTCCATGGCGGTAGAGAAGGGATTTTACCTGACAAGTCTCGGGCCGCGCATCCTGAGGGCCGAGACCGCGGCCATAATGGCGGTGGGGCTGGCCCAGTTCCTGTTCGGGGACATTGGATAGAGGGGGTAGACGGGAAAACCACTTTTTACTTTCCGGCATCATCCCTCATGCAGTCACGCCTCCGGAGCGGGATGCATGGCCGGGAGGCAAAAAATAACAGTTTGACTGGCTCCCCGGCAGCTTTTAATTTTTTAAAAAATATCTTTGGAGGGAAGGACATGGCAAAGGTCCTTATAACCATAGCCAGGCAGTTTGGAAGCGGGGGCTCATTTATCGGGAAGACGCTGGCCGAAAGGCTCGGGTTCAGGTACTTTGACAGGGAGATACTCAGGCAGGCGGCGGGAATACTCGGGGCAGAGGAGAGCGCCCTTTCGGAGCGTGAAGAGACCCTCTCCGGTTTTCTTGAAAATGTGATAAGGCCTTTTATCGTGGGCTCGCCGGAGGCGGCCTACGTGCCTCCCCCGATGCACGCCGTCTATGACCGTGACCTCTTCGAGACAGAGTCAAAGATCATCGGAAAGGCAGGCTGGCAATATGATTGCGTCATCATGGGCCGGGCCGCCCGGCATGTGCTTGCCGGACAGCCCGGGCTTGTGAACATATTCATTCATGCCCCCAGGGACTTCAGGGTGGAAAGGATAATGAAACTGTACGGTCTTTCCGGCCCTGAGGAGGCTGGAAAGCTCGTGGACAAGTCGGACCACGACAGGGCAAGGTTCATCCAGGCCATGACCGGAGAGGACTGGACGGACCTGAGAAACTACCACCTGTCCATTAATACTGAAAGGGCCGGTTTCGTGGCGGCGCAGGATATGATATTGCTGCTTGTGGAACAGGTCAAGGGAAAGATTGGCCGCGGAAAAACCGCCGGATAAAAAATAAAAAAGTAAAAAATCCTCATTTCACAAGATCAGCCTGTCATTTCAAATCTCTATGCCATACGAACCCCTGAAGGGCTCCTTTTTCAATGAACCGGTCCATGATCCAGCCTTTTTTCCATCTGCCCCCCGCGCCTATGAATTCTATTTTGACCCATTCATGATTTTTCCCCAAGATTTTGACTTGGGCCTCGCCTTTTAAAGTCGCTATTAACAGGCTGCGCGCGGAGGGCGACAACATGACACTGACTTTCCTCCCATATTGCCGTTTTATCCTGGTGACCGGCACTATTGCCATGGCAATTTTGCGCTTCGTTACCGGACCGGCCTTCTTCCGGGGCCTTTGGCCTTTATGTTCGCCGGACACGGGCTTGTAGATCATTGCCGCATATTTCACATAAATGATTTCTCGGGAAGGATCGTTGGCCAATCTTACAAACGATGGCTGCATTCTCCTGTCAAGGCGCCGATAAAAAATTTGACGTATCACGCCGGCCCCCTTCGGCAGGTCTTTCTTCTCCGGGAAGCCAAAGAAATTTTCCTGCCAAAAATGGACAATCGTCTTCACCTGGGTCCCCTCATTCACTTTTTCAATTGAAACATCCAGCGCATAATAAAAGTTTGCGCCGCCTGGCCCTCCGCCAGTCAATGAAACATCATTTAAGCTCTTTTTAATGGTCCTTATGAGGCCGGCATTTTTGTCCATCATATAAATGCCTTCATGCATTTCCAAAAGGGCGCGCACCGTTGAATTCCAGATCGTTTCAGGACTTTGCCGGTAAATCGCCGCAATTGGCGCCGGTCTGTCAAAATTGATATCGGGATATTGTTTGCGCAGATTAACAGCTCTGCAAGGCCTGTCCGCCGTAATACCCGGACTTTTCACATTCCTGACCGGCGCTGCTGTTACACATCCGATCAGTGAAAGGACAAATAAAAAAAGGGGATGGAGTTTTTTGTTTTTGCGCACAAGATTTCCCTCCTTTTTTACAAAAGACAGGGTTTTTTTTGACTGCGGCTTCGCCCTGAAAAAATTTTCAGGAAATTGCAGGCTGTATGTTCACCGGGAAACCGGCTCTGGCATTCCCAGGGGGAAAGACAACTTCTCCCTGGTCCTTTTTGGACTCATTTAAAATTTACATCGTCAAGGGACGGTTTGCAACTACCGCAGGTCCCGGGGCCCGGTATCATACACATATCATGCACATTCCGAATTTTTTGCGGCCAAGCAAATATTCGACGTTTTTAGATGGACACGCTAACGGATGCCAGAAATGAATCCTGCCTGAAATACACCTTTCCTCATGGAAAGGGTGGCATTGTCCGGCTTGGCGTGACCGCACGGATGACAACAAGTGGAGACAGGGGTTTGCAGGCCCGCCACTCATGCGCGCAATAATGAAGGGCGAGGGACTGAATTTATCCTCCGGTCCGGCTTTTCATTCTGCGGGCTGCAAAAAAACAAAGGGCCGCCCGGCCGGGCGGCCCTTTGTTTTTGGGTCCCGCGTTCTAGACCAGCTTGCTTGCGGCCATCGTTTTGGCCAGGCTCTTCCTGTTTTCCTCGGAAATCGCACAAAGGGGAAGCCTGAACTCTTCCCTTACCTTTCCCATCATCGCAAGAGCTGTCTTGACAGGGATTGGGTTGGTCTCGATGAACATCGCCTTGTTTATGGGCTCAAGCCGGTAGTGCAGCTTTCTTGCCTCCTGCAGGTCGCCGGCCTTCCATGCTTTCCACATCCCGGCCTGAAGGCCCGGGGCGACATTGGCGCTGACCGATATGCACCCTTTCCCGCCCAGCGCATAAAGGGCCAGGTTGGTGAAGTCATCGCCGGAGAGGACCGTGAAACCGCTTCCGCAGAGGCCGATGATCTCGCTTGCCTGCTTCATGTCCCCGGTTGCCTCTTTGATGCCCACTATGTTTTTGATCTCGGCAAGTCTCGCCACCGTTGAGGGCAGGATGTTCGAAGACGTCCTGCCGGGCACGTTATAGAGTATGATGGGAAAACCCTTCACCGAATCGGCAACGGCCTTGTAGTGCAGATATATGCCCGCCTGGGTGGGCTTGTTGTAGTAAGGGGACACAAGGAGGGCCCCGTCGGCCTTCAGGCGCATCGCCTTCTTCGTGATCAGTATGGCTTCCTCGGTGGAGTTGGCCCCGGTGCCGGCTATTACCGGCACCCGCCCGCGGGCCGCCTTCACCGCAAGCTCTATCACGCGGTAGTGCTCGTCATAATCCAGCGTTGCGGACTCGCCCGTTGTGCCGCAGGGTATTATCGCATCGGTCCCTTCTTCTATCTGCCATTTGACCAGGTTCACAAAGGCCCTTTCATCCAGCCTGCCTTTCTTGAACGGGGTCACCAAGGCCACCATGGAGCCTTCAAACATGTGTCTCCTCCTTTTCTTCTAAAAAGATCTCCCCTTGGAAGACCTCCTCTGCCGGGCCTGTCATGTAAACATGCCCGTTCCCGGCCCATTCTATGTCAAGCCGCCCGCCGGAAAGCTCCACCTCCACGCTCCTGGAGGTAAGTCCCTTCAGAACGGAAGCCACCACAGAGGCGGAGGCCCCTGTGCCGCAGGCCAGCGTCTCGCCTGACCCCCTGATTCGTTAA
>JAJYJB010000099.1 GCA_021789735.1 Nitrospirota bacterium | reverse complement strand
CCCTGTTTTATGACGTCGGTCGCGGTGTTATAGATCTTCATGAAAGAGACGGGCCCGCTGGCCACCCCCATGGTGGAGCGGACCAGGTCCGACCTGGGCCTCAGGTGGGAGAAGGAAAATCCGGTGCCGCCCCCGCTTTGAAGGATGCCGGCGGCGTTTTTAAGCGTGCCGAATATGCTTGCCATCGAGTCCTCGACGGGAAGAACGAAACAGGCGGCAAGCTGCCCCATGGCCTTGCCGGCGTTCATAAGGGCTGGGGAATTAGGCAGGAATTTAAGGCTGGTAAGAAGCCCGTAAAAAAGTTCTTCCCATAGGCCCGCGTCCCCGCCATAGTCCGCCTCCGCCTGGGCGATGTGGTGGGCCACCCTCCTCATCATCTCCCCAGGTGTCTCAGTTGGCTCGCCGTGCTCGTCCTTTAAAAGATATCTCGCTCTGAGGACTTTCCTGGCGTTGCGGGACAGTTCCAAGGTTTTTTGCCCCTCTTTTGAAGAACAGCGGTCACTTTTTTATGATTTCTTATTTTTTATTTTTATCTACGCACATCCTGCCCATAAGGACAGAGTAATCAGCGTGGCCCAGGACTTTCCTGGAGACCGAACCTATCATGCCCCTTATCCCTCTCAGGCCCCTGCAGCCGACGACAACCATGTCCGCTTCCCAGGCGCGGGCCTCGGCAATTATCTCCTCGGCGGGATCGCCAAGTCTGATGGTCTCGCTTATGTCGCTGAACTTCTTTTCAAGCTCAGCCCTGGCCCGGCGGACCAGACCCCCGGAGGCGGCATATTCGTTTTCCCTTGCGCGTTCTATCTCCTGTTTAACCAGGTCGTCCACCTCGATGATATATCTGTCCGGGATGTCGGAAACGGCGGACCAGCTTACGTTCAGCAATCTTACCGGCGTCCTGGCAGGCAGAGGCATCGAGGCAAGGAACCGGGCCGCGGCATAAGAAGAATCTGACCCGTCCGTTGCCATCAGGACATTCAACAAAGGTTTTTTTTGTTTTTCCCCGCCCTCCTCGATGCGCATGTTCTTCACAACCAGCAGCGGCTTTGCCGACTGTATCGCCGCACTCCTTGTAATACTTCCCAGAAGGAAGGACGAGACTCCCTTAAGCCCCCTTGCCCCCATGACGATCAGGTCCACATCCGATTCGGTGGCCTCTTCCAGGATGGCCTTGTCCGCGAACCCTTCTCTTGTGGCGGTCCTTATCCGGGCTGAAACGGGTTTCAGTATGTTGACAGTGGAATCTATGATCTTTCCGGCCACTTCCCGCCTGAGGAAAGATAGGTTCTTGTAGAAAGATTCCCTGTCCTCATGGAAAGGTATCCAGCTTATGGCGTGGAAAACTATGACCTCATCATCCGGGGTGAGTTCGAACCTGGTAACAAGGCTGGCGGCCTTTTCCGATTGCTCCGATCCATCAGTGGCAAGCAGTATCTTCATCCAGGCCCCCCAAATATCGATTAAATTTAAAATATCGGTTCAAAATGTCCGGCCCTTATTAAATAATACTATGTAAATCCTACCACATTTTATTCCCGTGTGGGGTATGCAAATGGGGAGGTGGATGGTGTTAGCATCACTCCATGGGCAAGAGATTTCTTATCTCCCGTTCCACCATATCCACGCTTACGGCATTCATGCAACTCATGTCCTTGCAGGTCCTGTTCCGGCAGGGCGAACATTTTGCCTGCCCCTTTATGACCGCCCGGATCCCCTTGCCGTAAGGCCCGGTAAGCTCAGGGTCTGTCGGGCCGAATACGGCAAAGACAGGCACCTCCAGGGCCGCCGCTATGTGCATCGGCCCGGAATCATTGGTGACCATGAACTTCGCGCCTCTTATTATCTCCACAAGTCCTTTAAGGGAGCTTTTGCCTGCAAAAGGGATTGCCGCCCCACCTGAACACGAGGCGATCTCAGCGGCCAGCGCCGCATCCGATACCGCCCCGACGATGACCATGGGTACGGGAGAAAACTTTCTTGCAAGCTCTCCCCAGCCCGGAGCGGGCCATCTTTTTGAGGGCCACCTTGCCCCGGGGGCCATAACCGCATATTCACCGGACCTGAAAGGAGACACGAAATCTTTGCCCTGCGGAAGGGGGAATCCCAGCCTGGGCTCGATGCCCGCAAACTGGGCCATTTTCAGGTACCTTTCGACCGCATGCATGGGCGCATGCATTTTCCCAAGAGAGGAAACGCTCACCTTGTGCGTATAAAAAAGGCTTCCGCCTTCCCTGGCCTCCCTGAACCCCACAACGGCCTTTGCTCCGGCCATCCTCGATATAATGGCGCTCCTCAGAAGGCCCTGGAGGTCGAAAACGGCATCAAATTTTTCCTTTCTGAGCTTCGCGGAGAGTGCCCTGAATTGCCCGATGGTCTGAAAGGCCTTCGACGGTTTTTTCCATTCGTCTTTGTTTATCTTCCAGAGCCTGTCTATCAGCGGATGCCCTTCCAATAGCGGAGCCAAGCCCTCCGCTATCACCCAGTGGACCCTGGCCTCCGGCATCTGCTCCTTCACCGAATAGAGAAAAGGCAGGGAATGGATGATATCTCCAAGCGAGCTAGGCTTTACTATAAGGACCTTGTTCTTTATGCTGTTCTGTAAAGACCGCTCAGCCATATGGTATTAAAGATATAGCTTTCCTCTTTCAGAAAATCATGGAGCCCGCCGTCCGGCTTCTTGTTCTTCCGGTAACGCTCGAACTGGCGGCTTACGGATTCAAGGACCACCGGTTTCACCTTCGCACCGAAGGGATAAAGACATGCGCCCATTACGCTGCCTCCGGCCAGATCTATTATTCTTGTGGCAAAGATGTCTCCCGCCTTCATCCCGCTGGCAGGCACGCTCACCAGGCGGGTGCCTCCCAGCAAAACGTCCTCAAGCTCCGCCTCGCCTTCGGGGGAGGAAACTATCTTTTTTGCCTCGTAAAGGCTTATAAAGGAATTCTTTACCGCCAGCATGGGGGCCGCTTTTTCCCCGTTTTCCTTTTGGCCGGTCTCCTCAAGATAGAGGTCCGTTATAAAACCGGAATCAGGGTTCTTGTAGTCGCAAATGAACCAGTCCTCGAAGTTCACGAACCCAAGCTCCAGCGGGAGCCCGCTCAGGAATTCTTCAGGATACTCCTCCTCCCAGAAAAATTCATAGGCCGCGTCTATGATCTCCGGGTGTTTTACCCTCATATGCGAGATCACCTCCGCGTAAAGGCTGGCCCTCAACTGCTGCAAGCCGTTTTTCCCTGTTTTTGTTTTTTCGTCCCTGTCTTTTGCTTCTTCATTCATCTGGCTTTCTCCGATTCCAATATGTGATTTATGGCGTCTTTGAGCGAATGGGCCACATAGTCCGGGGCCCCGGATGGCCCTTCCGTTCCGGTCTTTATGAGAATCGCCTTTGCGCCTGCTGCCCTGGCCGCAAGCATGTCGGCGGCGGTGTCTCCTATCATATACGAATTCCTGAGGTCAATGCCCGAATCCTTCCTTGCGCTGAAAAGCATGCCCGGAGAGGGTTTCCTGCAGGGACAGAAGTCATCCGGATGGTGGGGGCAGTAATAAAAGGCGTCGAAACCGTGCTTTTGGATGAAATGTTCTCCCATCTCTTTAACGAACTCTTCCTTTACAAGCCCCCTGGCTATGCCGGACTGGTTGGTGACGCCTATCAACATGAAGCCAGCTTCGCGCAGCCTGGGCAGCTCCCTCAGCCCATCTTCAAAGGGCTCAAAATCCTCCCAGCGGGACAGGTAATCGGCATTCCGGCAAAGGGTGCCGTCCCTGTCAAAGAAAACCGCCCTTCTCGATGGCATAACGGATCTTTTCAGCGCGCTGAAGACCTCGGCGGATGATATCCCGTCCATGCACGGTATCGTGAGAGGCATCGAACCGGATTTTTTTATTTTTGGACCCGATTTTCCTGAGTCTGAAACCGCGCACTCCCTCTTGAAACAGGGAGAGCATGGGACGTCTTTTTTAATGACAATATTACCCTCGGGAGGGCCTGTCAGGGCGGGGGCAGTGGAACCGAAGAGGGCAACAAGCGGGGTGCCCACGGCATAGCCCACATGCATGGTGCCCGAGTCGTTTGAGACAAGCGCGTCACATTCCGAAATGAGAGCGGCAAGCTCACGGAGAGTTGTCTTGCCGGCCAGCGAAACCGCGCCTTCTATCCCCCGGACCACCTCTTCCGCGGAGCTTTTTTCCTTTTCGGAGCCGAAAACCAGTACGCTTCCGCCAAGCTCCCCTGTGATCATCATGGCCAATTCGCGAAATTTTGACGAGGGCCATCTCTTTGAAGGACCAAAGGCGGCCCCCGGGTTAAGCCCGATAACGGGTCTTTTCAGACCGCCCCCAACAAATCCGGACCCTTCAAATCCGGAAATGAAATCCCTTGCCTTGAGCCTCTCTTCAAGATCGAGATATATCCACGGGGCGGCTGTGTCCTTCAGCCCATTCTTTGTGATCCCCGCTTTTTCAAGAAGGTTAAGATAGTATTCCGAATGATGCATCTGCCTGTCCTCACCGTGAAAAGGAATGGATGCAGTCAGCAGAAACCCTCTGCCGTCCCTGCCATAGCCGATGCGCTCGGGTATGCCCGCCAGGGCCGCAAGGAGCGCGGCCTCGAAAGCGTTTTGAAGAAGCACGGCAGTTTGGAAACTTTTCCGCCTTAAGGCAAGAGAAAGGGCAAGCTTGCCTTTTATGCCCTCCCAGCGATCGTCGTAAGGCATTATCTCATCTATGTTCGGGTCTTTCTCGAAAAGGCCTGCCACCCAGGGCTTTACCAGAAGAGTCATCCTGCGGCCAGGCATGGCCGCCCTTAAAGCCCGTATCGCGGGCATGGTCATGACGGCATCGCCAACCCAGTTCACGCCCCTTATCAATACGTCCCCGGTTAAAAAACCCATTTTATTAGTCTAACAATATGCAGGAATACGGGACAAGTTTTGGTTAAAAGAAACGGTAAGCAGGAGATAAAAATATCTACCTTCTTTTTTTGCGCGGGGGGCGGATGACGTGTGCGCAGCGAGTGCCGCGGACGCGTCACATAACGTATCGGCAACCAGGGAGACCCGGCGCGGTATACACGGGCATTCTGGCAAACAAGGTGAGACGGCGCTTAGCGGAGCAAATGCCATCCGCCCCCCCGCGGCCGCCTTGTCTGGCGCTATTTTAAAAATGAAGCTCTCCGCTTTGGGTCTGCGTCATGAATGTGGGTTTGATTAAAGACGTCATGCCAATTAATCCACCGCCACAACCACCGCCATGACCACAAGCCTCCGCCCCTTTGTGGCCTTAAACCCGTGCTCCACCATCGGCTCGCAGAGTATGGCGCTTTTCTCGCCGGCCTCTATCTGCTGATCTCCAACTATAAACGTGCCGCTTCCCTCCACCACATACATAAGGAGCCTCATTGGCGCTTTATGCGGGGCAAGCTCCTGCCCCGGCTCAAGGCACATAAGCGCTATCCTCATCTCCGGGGTCTCGGCAAGCATCTCCCTCGATATCTTGTCAGTGTGAAAATTTATCAGATCTTTCAGATCAAGCACCTGGAACCCCGCCTTCTCCTGCTTCATTTCATCCACCTCCTTGGGGAAAATTATTAAAAAACAACCTCTTTAGAACTTCTCAAGATCAGTTAGGTCTAGTTAATTTATAGCAGTCAAAAAGCGCTCCCGCAATGAGCGATATCATAATCGTGTATCATTAACAATCTGCCGGTATTAAGGCAGTCTTCTTAGACAGGAGAAAAAAATGGGACCGGAAAGACCAAAAAATCCGGCCAAAGCGGCTGCGTACAGGCTTATTGTCCTTATGGGGACCGTGAGCCTCTTTGGCGACATCACGTACGAGGGGGCCAGAAGCATTACAGGTCCCTACCTTGCCGTACTTGGGGCGGGGGCCGCTGTCGTCGGCGTTGTTTCCGGCCTGGGAGATTTCCTGGGCTATGCCCTGCGTCTGGTCTCGGGGTATATCGCCGACCGTACCAGGGCATACTGGGCGCTCACATTTGCCGGATACAGTCTTATGCTGGCCATACCCGCCCTTGCCCTGACCGGCAACTGGAAGATCGCGGCGGGGCTGATAGTCCTCGAACGGATCGGCAAGGCTATAAGGACGCCCGCCAGGGACACCATCCTCTCCCATGCCTCAAAAGAGGTGGGACGGGGATGGGGCTTCGGGCTCCATGAATTCATGGACCAGATCGGGGCGGTCATGGGCCCGGTAATCTTCACCACCGTCCTGCTCTTCAAGGGAAACTACGGCGAGGGTTTCAAGATACTATTGATACCGGCCGTTTTATCGATACTTATGCTGGCAAGGGCGGCAAGGAAAATGCCAAACCCGCAGAACCTGGAGGTCAGCGAAAAATACAGGCAGTTCCCCGGGGAGCAGGAGATGAAGACCTTGCCGCGCCTTTTCTGGTTTTATGCCCTGTTCACATTCTTTAGCGTCGCGGGGATGGCCCATTTCCAGCTGATAGCGTTCCACATCAAGGCGAGCCGCCTGGCCGCGGACGCCCTGATACCCGTACTGTACATAGTGGACATGGCGGTTGCCGGAGGGGTCGCGCTGATAATGGGCAGACTGTATGACAAGGCGGGGCTGCGGTTTCTGCTGGCAGCTCCTCTCCTGTGCCTTCCGGTCGCATGGCTTTCCTTTACGGGGGGATTTGCGCTGGCGCTCCTGGGAGTGGCATTTTTGGGAGTCGTATTAGGCGCCCATGAAACCATAATGCGCGCCGCCATAGCGGACCTGACCCCTGTCCCCAAAAGGGGATTTGCCTACGGCATTTTCAACATGGTTTACGGGCTTGCGTACCTGGTGGGAGGCGTAACCATGGGGTTTCTGTATGACAAGGTCCCGGTTACCGGGCTGGTGGTGTTTTCTGTTCTTATGGAGATAACCGCTATCTTCATTTTCCTGCTGACCGGTTTTTCACGCATGAAGGCACAACATTAAAAAAGAAATCCTGAAAAACCCGAATAAAAAGGGCCGGGGGAATAAATTCTCCCGGCCCTTTTTATAAAAATATTTTTTAAGGAACTAGCAGCCCTCGATCATCCTTCTTTGCGGAGCCGGCTTTACGCCTGTTACCACGCCGTTGTTCACGGTCACGGCAGCCTTTCCGGTCTTCACCTCTTTTATGTTCAAGGATTTGCCCACCTTCAGGACCTGGTCCTTGCCGCCAGCGGGGCAGAACGTGATCGTGCCCGTTTTCTGGTTTACCACTTTGATGGTCCCCTGCAACGTAGAGACCGCGGCAAACGCCATGGACATGATAGAGAGAACAAACACCAGTGTTGCGAGAATTACGACCGCCTTTTTCATCTCATCCTCCTGTAGAATTGATTTGGAAAAAAAACCCGCCCCATATGTATCTTCTGTCCCACAAGCGGCGATTTTGATTAATAATTTACCACAACTTCAAAAATTTTTAAACTTCGCCTGAAAAAACGGGGGGTTCTGGAGGGTGGGTCTCACGGCAGCTGGCGCAAATCGAGTAGGAGGCAGGCGATTAGTTCGCCTGCCGTCCTCTCACACCACCGTACGTGCCGTTCGGCATACGGCGGTTCGTAAGTTATAAGAGCCATAAACATCGGAAAGCCCGATAA
>JAJYJB010000098.1 GCA_021789735.1 Nitrospirota bacterium | reverse complement strand
CCGTGTAGATCTCGGTGGGGGCCGGGTTGATCCAAAGAAGAGCGATCAGATGGTGAGGGGCGCCGTCCTCCTGCCCCACGGGATAGGAAAGACCGTCCGCGTGGTCGTTTTTGCAAAGGGTGAAAAGGAGAAGGAGGCCCGCGATGCGGGCGCCGACGTTGTCGGGGCCGAAGACCTGGTTGAAAAGATACAGCAGGGCTGGTTCCAGTTCGACACGGCGGTTGCCACCCCCGATGTGATGGGGCTTGTAGGCAAGCTTGGAAAACTGCTCGGTCCAAGGGGGCTCATGCCCAACCCGAAGATGGGAACGGTCACCTTCGACGTGGCCAAGGCGGTGAAGGACATCAAGACCGGCAAGTCCGATTTCAAGGTGGACAAGGCGGGCAACATCCATATGATCGTCGGAAAGGCGTCTTTCAGCGAGGATGCTCTGGCGGAAAACACCATGACCGCCATAGATTCGCTGGTAAAGGCCAAACCATCGACATCGAAAGGCAAGTACCTGAAGAAGATAGCCATCACTTCGACCATGGGGCCTGGGGTGAAGGTGGACGTATCGGCGGTTGGAAAGCAGTAGACGGGCTTTTGCCTGTCATTTATATCTGTCAGAGACAGCAGGTGAGCGAATTTTAAGTTCTTAATGGCCGCTCCCGCGGGAAGGGTATGCCCTTTCAGCGGGTTTTGCTGAAGCGGCTGCCTGCCGAGACAAAAAACAAAAGATCTTTAATTTTTTGTTTTCTCCTGGTCTCTGGGAAAGGAGGAATATGAACAAAAGCGAGAAGCAAAAAGCGCTCGAAGAGCTTAAGGAAAATTTCGGCCGGGTCAAGGGCGCTGTCATCGCCCAGTACAGCGGGATGACGGTGGCGGAGTTGACCGACCTGAGAGGGGCTCTGAGGGCTGACGGGGTAAGCTTCAAGATCGTAAAGAACACTTTGGCCCGGATAGCCTCTGAAGGAACTCCAATGGCCTGCGCCAAGGATAAGTTCGAGGGCCCGGTAGGCCTGGCTATCGGGTATGAAGACCCGATTGCGGTGGCGAAGGGCATAATCAGGTACTCGGCAAAGAACGAGAAGCTGAAGCCCATGGCGGCGGTTGTTGAAGGCCAGCTGGTGGACGCTGCGGAGCTCAAGTCCATTGCGTCTCTTCCAACGCGGCCGGTGCTGCTGTCCATGATGGCTGGCGCGTTTTCCGCGCCCGCGTCAAAGATGGCAGGCGCTCTGAACGCGACGGTTGCAAGCATGGGACACGCGTTTAGCGCTCTTTTGGCGAAGAAGGAAAAAGAGCAGGCAGCCTGAAAAGAAAAAAGGAAAAATAAAATTTAATTGAAGATTGATAAAGGAGGATTTTAAGGGAAATGGCGATCAGCAAGGAAGAAGTTTTCGGGTTTATAGACAATATGACGATCCTTGAGATGTCCAAGTTCATAAAGGAGTTCGAGGAGCGTTACGGGGTAACCGCAGCAGCGCCCGTGGCGGTCGCAGCAGCGCCGGCTGGAGCAGCAGCAGCGCCCGCGGAAGAGGAAAAGACGAGCTTTGACGTTATGCTTTCCTCCGCTGGTGACAAGAAGATCCAGGTCATAAAAGTGGTAAGAGAGCTTACCGGGCTTGGCCTTAAGGAAGCGAAAGAGCTTGTCGATACCGCGCCCAAACCGGTCAAGACCGGTGTGTCCAAGGAAGAGGCGGCCAACATGAAGGCCAAACTCGAAGAGCAGGGCGCTTCGGTGGAAGTGAAATAGATTTAACTTTATCTTTTTTCACGGGCAACCGGTTTTAGTTTTTGGAGAGGGGGGTTTTTCTTTAATTCAGAAGGAATATAAAACCCCCCTCACATATAAATTTTTCAGAAAATATAGAGCAAGCTAAGGAGAAGCATGGCAAGGATTTTACGAGACAGGCAGAATTTCGGCAAGGTTCCGCCCATCATACAGGTCCCTCACCTGATAGAGGCGCAGATCGCCTCGTATGCGGAGTTCCTTCAGAATGATGTGCCGCCGGAGGAAAGAAGAGAACTGGGGCTTCAGGCCGCCTTCAAGAGCGTCTTTCCGATAACGGACTACAACGAGACGGCATCCATCGAGTACCTGGGCTACAACGCGGGTGAACCCAAGTTCAACCCCAGGGACTGTCTGCAAAAGGGCATCACCTATGCCGCGCCCCTCAAGATAAAGGTCAAACTCAACATATTCGAGACTATGGGCGAGCAGAAGCGGCTCAAGGAGGCGCGCGAGCAGGAAGTCTACATTGGGGAGATTCCCCTTATGACTGACACGGCGACCTTCATAATCAACGGCACCGAAAGGGTGGTCGTAAGCCAGCTTCACCGTTCAGCCGGGGTGTTTTTCAGCCACGACAAGGGCAAGACCCACGCAAGCGGAAGGCTCCTGTTCTCCGCCAGGGTAATTCCGGCGAGGGGCTCATGGCTGGATTTCGAGTTCGATTCAAAAGACTTGCTCTATGTGAGAATAGACAGACGGAAGAAACTGCCGGCAACCATTGTGCTGAAGGCCTTGGGCTATTCCAATGAGGACCTTCTGAAGATATTCTATCCCGTCGAGAAGATCACGAACCGCGAGGGCAGACTGGGCCGCGTGGTAAGCGAGGTCATGATCGGCATGAGGTCCCCCGAAAGTATCGAGATACCCGCGACGGGGGAGCTTGTCGTAAAAGAAGGCGGAAAGATCACCAGGGGGGCAATGAAAAAGCTCCATGCCGCCGGAATTAACGAAATACCGCTGCACAAAAAAGAGCTTAAAGGAAGGATCACCCTCAGAGATATCGTTGACCCGGAGACCGGCGAGGTCATAGTGGAGAGCAACGAGGAGATCACCGATGACTCCCTGGAGAGGATACTCAAGCTGGGCATCCCGGAGCTGGACCTCCTGTTCATCGACAACATCCACTATCTTCCTTCGCTCAGGGACACGCTGCTGACCGACAAGGTCACCACCGGGGAAGACGCTCTGATAGAGATATACAAGAAACTGAAACCCGGAGAGCCGCCGACCATCCGGGACGCGAGGGAGCTTTTTAACGGGCTCTTTTTCGACCCGAAGAGGTATGACCTTTCTCCCGTCGGCAGGCATAAGATAAACAAGCGGCTGGGTATTGCCGTGCCTCTTGAAACCCAGGTGCTAACCGATAAGGACATCATAGAGATAGTGCGCTACCTCCTCCAGTTGAGGGCAGGCAAAGGGGAGATAGATGACATAGACCACTTGGGCAACCGCCGCATAAGGGCGGTAGGCGAGCTCATAGAGAACCAGTTCAGGATCGGGCTTGTAAGGATGGAAAAGGCCATCAAGGAAAAGATGACCCTTACCGACCTTGAGGAGGCTACCCCTCACGATCTTATAAACGCGAAGCCGGTAATAGCCGCCGTGAAGGAGTTTTTCGGCTCCAGCCAGCTCTCCCAGTTCATGGACCAGACCAATCCGCTCTCGGAGATCACCCACAAAAGAAGGCTTTCGGCCCTTGGGCCGGGCGGTCTTACCAGGGAGAGGGCGGGCTTCGAGGTGAGGGACGTGCACCCTACCCATTATGCCAGGATATGCCCTGTTGAGACCCCTGAAGGCTCGAACATCGGCCTTATAACCTCCCTTGCGTCTTATGCGAAGGTAAACGAGTACGGGTTCATAGAGTCCCCGTACAGGAAGGTTGAGAACGGGTCTGTCACGGACAAGATAGAGTATCTCTCCGCAGTGGAGGGAGAGAAATACGTTATTGCCGAGGCCAATACACCGGTAGACGAGAAGGGCCGGCTTTCCGGCGAGACGGTCTTTGCGCGCATTGGGGCGGACTTCAAGATAGTGTCCGGGGCGGAAGTGGAATATATCGGCATATCCCCCAAGCAGATCGTGGGCATATCCGCAAGCCTCATCCCGTTCCTTGAGAACGACGACGCCAACAGGGCCCTCATGGGCTCCAACATGCAGAGGCAGGCTGTGCCTCTGCTGGAGCCGGAATCCCCGGTGGTGGGCACCGGGATGGAGTACGCCGTCGCCAGAGATTCAGGGACGGTGGTAATAGCCAAAAGGGCTGGAGAAGTGGAATCCGCCACCGCCGCCAGGATAGTCGTAAAATCCGTGGACGGTGGTGTGGATATCTACAATCTCATAAAATTCCGCCGCTCCAACCAGGCAACGCTCATAAACCAGAGGCCGATTGTCTCCGTGGGCGATACGGTAGAGGCCGGCGACATACTGGCCGATGGCTCATCCTCGGAGCTGGGCGAACTGGCGCTTGGGAAAAACGTCCTTGTCGCCTTCATGTCATGGGGCGGCTACAACTTTGAGGACGCCATCCTGCTTAGTGAAAAACTCGTGAAGGAAGACGCTTACACGTCCATACACATAGAGGAGTTCACCGTCGAGGCCAGGGACACGAAGCTTGGCCCGGAGGAGATAACCAGGGACATCCCGAATGTGGGCGAGGATGCGCTTAGGAACCTCGATGAAAGCGGCATAATCAGGATAGGGGCCGAGGTGAAGGCCGGAGACATCCTGGTCGGGAAGGTCACTCCAAAGGGAGAAACCCAGCTTACCGCGGAGGAAAAACTCCTCCGGGCCATATTCGGCGAGAAGGCTGAAGAGGTGAAGGAAAGCTGCCTTTATGTCCCGCCGGGCATCGAGGGCACCGTTATAGACGCGCTCATCCTGTCCAGAAAGGGCATTGAAAAGGATGTCCGCGCCAAGAGTCTGGAAGAGGAGGACATACTCCGGCTGCAAAGAGACCTGGAAGATGAGATACGCATAGTCAAGGATGAAAGGTTCCGCAAGGTCCGCGACCTGCTTACCGGACAGAAGGTGATCGAGGACGTGAAAGAGCCCCGCGGCAAGGAGATCATCTGCGCCAAGGGGAAAAAGCTGACCCGGAAGATGGTGATGTCCGTAAGGGACGACCAGCTCCTTAAGATCAAGATAGATGACCCTTACGTCAAGGAGCAGATAGCGCAGTTGAACGCCGATGCCAGCCAGTATGTGAAGTCCCTTGAAAAGCTCTATGATGAGCGTGTGGACAGGGTGAAACGCGGCGACGAGCTGCCCCCTGGCGTAAATAAGGTGGTCAAGGTCTATGTGGCCATGAAGAGGAAGATACAGGTGGGTGACAAGATGGCGGGACGGCACGGGAACAAGGGTGTCGTGGCCATGGTGCTTCCTGAGGAAGACCTCCCTTATCTGCCGGACGGCACGCCTGTGGACATAGTGCTGAACCCGCTTGGCGTTCCTTCGAGGATGAACGTGGGCCAGATACTGGAGACAAACCTGGGCTGGGCCGCCAAGGCGCTTGGCCTGCATGTGGCCACGCCGGTCTTCGAGGGCGCAAAGGAAAAAGAGATAAGGGACCTGCTTGGGAAGGCCGGGCTGCCTCAGAGCGGACAGATTACCCTTCACGACGGCAGGACCGGCGAGCCTTTTGAACGGCCGGTAACGGTGGGGCAGATGTACATGCTCAAGCTCCATCACCTGGTTGATGATAAGATGCACGCCCGCTCCATCGGGCCCTATTCGCTGGTCACGCAGCAGCCGCTGGGCGGCAAGGCCCAGTTCGGCGGCCAGAGGCTGGGAGAGATGGAGGTCTGGGCTCTCGAGGCATACGGGGCGGCCTATACCCTCCAGGAGTTCCTCACGGTCAAAAGCGATGACGTTACGGGAAGGGCACGCATGTATGAGGCCATTGTAAAAGGGGACGCGACCCTGGAGCCGGGCGTTCCGGAGTCGTTCCATGTATTAATAAAGGAGCTTCAGGCCCTGGGCCTCGACGTGGAGCTTCTTGAAAACAAGAACAAGGGGGAGTGATTAGTTTTATGGCTGAAGAAATTTACACCTTGTTTCAGAAACCAAAGAATCCGACGGATTTCGATGCCCTTAAGATAAGGCTTGCCTCTCCGGAGAGGATCCGGGAGTGGTCTCACGGCGAGGTAAAGAAGCCGGAGACCATCAACTACAGGACCTTCAAACCTGAAAGGGACGGGCTTTTCTGCACCCGCATATTCGGCCCCATAAAGGACTGGGAATGCCTCTGCGGCAAGTACAAGAGGATGAAGCACAGGGGTGTGGTCTGCGATAAGTGCGGCACGGAGGTAATACAGTCCAAGGTCCGCCGGGAGCGCATGGGACACATAGAACTTGCGGCCCCTGTCGCCCACATCTGGTTTTTAAAGGGCGTGCCAAGCCGCATAGGCACTCTCCTGGACATGACCATGCGCCACCTGGAGAAGGTGCTTTACTTCGAAGGGTACGTGGTCATAGAGTCCGGTGATACGCCGCTTAAAGAAAAAGAGATCCTCAATGAGGAGGACTATAAAAAGTCGCTTTCGGAGTATGGCGACAGGTTCAAGGCCGGCATAGGCGCCGAGGCGATAAAGGAACTCCTCAGGAAGGTGGACTTGAACACCCTGGCCGCGGAGCTGCGGCTTGGCATCAAGGAGGCCCAGTCCCTGGGCATCAAGAAGAAGCTCACGAAAAGACTCAGGCTCGTGGAGGCCTTCAGGATGTCCGGCAATCTGCCGGAGTGGATGGTCATGGACGTTATCCCGGTGCTTCCTCCGGACCTGCGGCCGCTTGTGCCGCTCGAGGGCGGAAGGTTCGCCACTTCGGACCTGAACGACCTCTACAGGCGCGTGATAAACAGGAACAACAGGCTGAAACGCCTCATGGAGCTTAAAGCCCCCTCGGTCATCATCAGGAACGAGAAAAGGATGCTCCAGGAGGCCGTGGACGCGCTTTTCGACAATGGGAGGCGCTCCCGTGTGCTGAAGGCTGCAACAAAGAGGCCGCTTAAATCCTTAAGCGACATGATAAAGGGCAAGCAGGGCCGCTTCAGGCAGAACCTGCTTGGCAAAAGGGTGGACTACTCCGGAAGGTCCGTTATCGTTGTCGGGCCAGACCTCAAGCTCCATCAGTGCGGGCTTCCAAAGAGGATGGCGCTTGAACTCTTCAAGCCGTTCATCTTCAACAGGCTTGAGGAAAAAGGGTACGCCACTACCATAAAGCAGGCAAAAAAGATCGTGGAAAAGGAAGTGCCCGAGGTGTGGGACGCCCTTGAGGAGGTCATCTCCGAGCATCCGGTGCTGCTGAACCGCGCTCCCACGCTGCACAGGCTTGGCATCCAGGCGTTCGACCCCATACTGGTGGAAGGCAAGGCCATAAAGCTCCATCCGCTGGTCTGCACCGCCTTTAACGCGGACTTTGACGGCGACCAGATGGCGGTCCACGTGCCTCTGTCCATTGAGGCGCAGGTAGAGGCCAGGACCCTCATGATGAGCGTGAACAACCTCATGTCGCCCGCTAACGGAAGACCTATAGTGACTCCGACCCAGGACATGGTCCTTGGTATATATTACCTGACCAAGGAGAAGTCAAACGCCATCGGGTCCGGGAAGTATTTCAGCGATCCCGAGGACGTAAGGTCCGCTTATGACGCCGGGATCGTAGAGATGCATGCCAGGATAAAGCTGCCAAGAACCAGCAGCCTGTTCCAGCAGCATCCGCTTGCCCCTGCCTCAGACGGGGGAAATGACAACTATGTGGAGACCACCTGCGGCAGGGTCATCTTCAGCGAGATATTGCCCGAAGGCATCCCTTTTGCCATGATAAACAAGGACCTCAGCAAAAAGGAGCTCCAGAAGACCATAGATCACATTTACAAGAGGGTCGGCAGGCGTGAGACGGTACTTTTTCTTGATAAC
>JAJYJB010000018.1 GCA_021789735.1 Nitrospirota bacterium | reverse complement strand
AAATCGCTGCCGGCCGCGAGAGGCCGATATTCATGCGGCATCCTTAATGGGCCCCGTCTTCCTGAACATGCTTCGGCGCCAGGCCGCTTTCCTCTTTTTCGCTTCCAAACTGTTTTTTTTTTTTTTGAGCCCGGCTCCCGGTAAGAAAACTACCATGAAATAAAAAATAAAAAAAGGAGGACTTTATAAAGCCCTCCTTTTTTTACTATTTAAATCAAAATTACATTTTGTGGCATTTGGTGCAGTTGCCATTAGGTGCGAAAGCCTTCTTGCCGTTGTGGCACACACCGCAGTACTTGCCTGCCCTGATGTCGGACATCGTGAACTTGGCTGCGCCAGGGGTTCCGGGTGCCTTCATCGGGAATATCTTCGTGTGGCAATCACTGCACTTCAAGCCGGCTTTTGCGTGAGCAGAGCCGCTAAAAGTGACGGTGCCCATAGCTCCGGCATTGAACTTTACAGTCTTGCCGGGCGGGACTGCCATCGCGGCGCCTACTACGAAGACAATGGCTATTACAAATACCATGATAGCTGCGATCTTCTTCATTCTGATTTTCACCTCCTTCCACTCAACTTTTTTTGTCCTCTAATTTAAAAAAATTGGCCTGTTCATGTCAAGACAAATCACCCCTGATAGACCTTATAAAAAAGGGTTTTTTATGGCAAAGTCCGTGGCCCATGGCAGTCTGTCCCTGACCGGGCGTGTGCGGGCGCATCGATTCGTGTGTTGATGGAGGCCTTTATAGGCGGGTCATGTGTTGCCGGCAGGCTTTTACGGGCGGGAAACAGCTTTTATGAAACTCATTGCCAGCTCTTTTGAAAGCTCCACCCCGGCAGAACCGGACCCCAGGCAAAGGACGTTCATCCCTTCCTGGCTTGCGCCGCGCTCCACGGCGTACGTGTCCGGGCAAACACATGCCTTTATGCCAGGCAACATGTTTGCGGCTATCGTAACTCCAACGCCGGTGGCGCTTATGAGAATACCGGCCCTGGCCTCACCCGAAGCAATCGTGGCCGCAACGAGGGCGGCACACGCGCCGGCGTCCAGTCCGGCGCCTCTGTCGATCACCTCATGTCCCTTTTGCAAAAGATGGTCCACAAGTGCCGCTTTAAGGGCGAGGCCCTCGGCATCAGAAGCTATGGCTATTTTCATACTCGGCATAAATAAGAGAAAAAAGGTCCAAATGCCAGCATTGTTCTCACGCCAGCCCCAGGATGATCTCCTTTTCCCGCAGGTCCACCCTGTCTATCCTCACCCGGACAGTGTCGCCAATCCGGAATTTTCTGCCTGTATGCTTCCCCGCCAGAGTCAGATTTTTTTCATTGAATGTATAAAAATCGTCGGCCATGAGCGACACATGGATAAAGGACTCCACATAAAAATCCTCGAACCTGACGCGGATGCCATAGCTTGTGACCTCTATCACCTTCACAGGGAATTCCTCGCCCACTTTGTCCTTTATGAACCACGCCTTCATGGCCTTCAGGGCTGCCCTTTCCGCCTCGTCAGAGTTCCTTTCCATACGGGAGGAGCTGAATGCAAGGTCCGGCAGGACCCCGGCAAGCAATTCTGTCCTCTCGGAGGGGAACTTTCTTCTGGCCTGTTTATGGGAAAGCGTCTCTTTGAGTATCCTGTGGACGACAAGGTCCGGATACCTCCTGATGGGCGACGTGAAATGGGTGTAACATTCCGAAGCCAGTCCGAAATGCCCGGCATTGACCGTGCTGTACCGGGCCTGTTTGAGACTCCTTAGCACCATGAAGTTTATCACTTCTTCCTCGGGTGTCCCCCTTGCAGCCTCCAGAACAGAGCGAAAATCCCCGCCCTTTGCGCGAAGCAGGTTTTTTGCGAACCGGAGGACCTCTTCCATTTTTACGAGGTCGGGTTCTTCGTGTATACGGTAGATGGAAGGCGCGCCGGCGCCCTCGAGGTACTCCGCCACCGACTCGTTTGCGGCTATCATGAACTCTTCTATCAGGACGTGGGCAATATTGCGCTCCGACCTAACTATGGCCTCAGGCCTGCCCTGAAGATCGATGAGGACCTCGGGCTCTGGCAAGTCAAAATCAAGGCTCCCCCTTTCAAAACGTCTTGCCCTCAGCTCACCCGCGAGCTCCTCCATAAGCTCAAAATCCTTTACAAGGCCGCTATACCGTTCCCTCAAAGCTGCGTCGCCTTCCACCAGTATCCTGCTCACATCCGTGTAAGTCATCCGCTCATCGCTTTGAATGACGCTTTGGTAGAAGGAAGCCGCCTTTCGCTTGCCTGTTCTGTCAAAGTCCATTTGGACGGTAAAGGCACGGCGGCTTTCACCCGGCACAAGGCTGCAGAGGTCCTCTGAAAGCTCCTTTGGCAGCATGGGCAGTACCCGGTCCGTGAAGTAAACGCTCGTCCCCCTTTTCCTTGCCTCGCTATCTATAGGGCTGTCCCAGGGGACATAATGGCTGACATCGGCGATATGCACCCAAAGCCTGTAGCCGGTGCCGGTCAGCCTGATGGAAACGGCGTCATCAAAATCCCTGGCCCGTTCCCCATCTATCGTGACCGTTGGCAGACGGGTAAGGTCTTTTCGCGTGGCCGTGTCCACGGCCGCTCCGGCGGCCCTTATTCTTCTTGCCTCTTCCGCCACCTGTTTGGGAAACCTGGCTGGCAGGGAAAACTCCTCTATAATGCCGTCTATCTCGTCAAGCGGTCTTTCCGGGGGCTCAATGGTTTTTATGATCCTTCCCACGGGGGGCCTTTTTTCAGATGGGTAATCCACGATCTCGGCAAGGACTTCCTGCCCGTTTTTCAGCCCTGCGCATTCTGCCGGCGGGATATAGACATCCATCTTCATGCCCCTGGATTTAGGCCTGATAAAGCAGGCCGTCCTCGATTTGTCGAGCCTTCCCGCGACCCTCCTCGGCGCGCGTTCCAGCACCCTTATGATCCGGCCCTTCCTGCCGCCGGCGCCGCCTTCAGGCCTTGCGATAACCTTGTCATTGTCCATCGCCCCCATGGTTGCATATGGTGGTATGAACAGGTCCCTTTGCCCGGGCAGGTCGGAAACGACAAACCCGAAGCCGTCCCCGTGGGCTTCAAAGTATCCCCGAACGAGATCGACCTCTTCTGAGGGCGCATAAAGTCCCTTTCTTGTCAGGACGAGGTCTCCGCTGCGCAGCATGTCCCGAAGGAGCCTTTTAAATCTGCGGGCCTCCTGCCTTGTAAGGTTGAAGCCGGCAGAGAGCTCCCTGAACCCCTGTGGCTTGGGCCTCCGCTTGAAATATGACAGAACGTCTTCTTCTTCGACCATTCCTGGAATTATTCTTGTCCCTCCGGGAGCAGAATGCAAGGATTTTTTTATTTTTCAGGCAATCTTTATAAGGACTTTTTTCTTTTTTTTTCGTTCAGAACTCGGACATGGAGGCGAGCCGTTCTGAAAGGATCCTTATGTGCCTCATTTCCTCTTTTATTATGGCGTCGATCCTGCCTTTGCCGAACTCAGCCGGCACCAGGTCCTTTATGCCCGTGTAGAAGGCGATGGAATCTTTTTCAAGCGCTACGGCCTTGTTCAGTATGCTGGCCATGCTCGTTTCATCCATGAGGGCCGCTGGGTCCTTCCGTGCGTCAAATACCTTTCCTGAAACCAGCGCCCTCAAAAAAAGCACGGCCTCGTTTTCCTGCTCGAACCCCTGGGCCCATTCCTGTCCCGCCAGCTCCTCTTTCATGTCGGAGAAGACCTTTATGTGGTCATCTTCCATCGAGGCCAGCTGAAGGAGCACCCCCTTGAGGTCCTCGTCCGGCGTTTCCGCCGCGGCCCTGCGGTAAAATGCTCCGCCGTTTCTTTCGATCTGCTCGGCCATTTCAAATATCTCAAACGCGTTGAAGAAATCAGCCATGTTCCGCCTCCTTGAAAAATATTGGTTTAAATAAATTTTCTGTTTTATTCTTTTTGGTTTTCTTTTTTAACCGGATGATGCACCCGCTCCTGTTTCAAGCATTGGTAAAGAAAATCCATGAGCTCCCTGTCGTTCTGGATGCCGGGCCTCGTAAGCGTGAAATCATACCTGACCGGGTCACCGGGGGAAACCTCCCGGAACGCGTGAGTGATCTCTATGGCCGCCTTCATGTCCGCCTGTTTCCTTCCGGTCAGGCCAAGGTCCCTTGAGAGGGAGTGCAGGTGGGTGTCCAGCGGCACGATAAGTTTTTCCGGAGTGACCCCGTTCCATCCCCCGGGGTCCACGTCGTCCTTTCTTATCATCCACCGCAGATACAGGTTCAGCCGCTTGCACGCGCTGCCCTTCCCGGGGCGTGACAGGAGCGTGCTCCTTGAGCATATGCGGGAAGGGCACAGGGCCTCCACGAACCCTGTGAGCGCGGGTAAAACGGTATCGTCAGACTTTTTGAAGCCGGCTAAAAAGCATTCGTTGAGGGAGCCGTATTCTTCGATGCTCTTGCGTATCCTGCCAAGGAAAAAAATGAGCTCCTCGCCTGTGACAAGCCTGTGCTTGAACCCACCGAAGAGCTTTTCCATGGTTGAGGTCCGCGTTTTGAGGACAAAATCCCTCGGCGGCCCCATTTTTTCAAGCACGAGGCCGGTCTTGGCCAATATCTGTTTGACCCGGCCATAAGCGAAAGAGGATGCTATCAGACCCGCGACCTCCCGGTCCGCAGCATCGTCATACCTGTAGAGGAATTCCAGCGGGTCCGGATGGACGTACTGGCGCCTGTTATATCTTTCATAAAAAACCTCGAGCCCCTGCGGACTCCACCGGCACCACGCCGCGCAGCTTTTGCCGCTTCTGTCTCCCATCGCTTCCATGAGCGATTGTTAGTATATCAGAGGCGGTGTCCTATTCATACCTGAGCGCGTCGATGGGGTTCAGGAGGGAAGCCTTGTAGGCAGGATAAAAGCCAAAGAATATCCCCACCGCGCCTGAGAAACCGAAGGCCAGGAAGATCGAAAAGACGGAGACCACCGCTGGCCAGCCCGCGATCCTTGACAGGACCTCCGAGCCGGACATGCCTATGAGGATGCCTCCTATCCCGCCTATCATGGACATGATGAACGCCTCCATCAGGAACTGGAACCTGATGTCCCATGTCTTTGCGCCTATGGCCATCCTTATGCCTATCTCCCTGGTGCGCTCGGTAATGGAGACGAGCATTATGTTCATTATCCCTATGCCGCCCACCAGCAGGGAGATCGAAGCTATGGCCCCCAGCAGGAGGGTCATTATTTTTGTGGACCGCTCCGCGGTCTTCATTATCTGGGTCAGGTTCCTGACCGTGAAGTCATCTTCCTGCCCGGGACCGATATGGTGCCTCTGGCGGAGGATGTCAGTTATCTGGATCTGGGCGTCGTCAAGCTCGCCAGTGCTTTTGGCCTTGACGAGCATTATCCTTATCATGCCGGGGAAAGCGGTCCCGAAGAGCTTTGTCTGCGCGGTCGTAAGCGGGATCATTATGGTGTCGTCCTGGTCCTGGCCCATAACGGACTGCCCCTTTACCGCCAGCACGCCGATAACTGTAAACGGCAGGTTCTGTATCCTGATTTCTTTGCCGACGGGGTCTTCATCCCCAAACAGGTTGTCCACGACGGTCTGTCCCAGCAGGCAGACCTTTGTCGCGTTCCTGACATCAGCACTTGTAAATCGCCTTCCTTCCGCAAGCTGCCAGTCCCTTACGGTAAGTATGGCCGGGGTCGTGCCGACGATGCCGGTGGACCAGTTCTGGTGCCCATAGACGACCTGGGCAGTGCCGCTGAGAACGGGGGCAACGGCATCCACGGCGGGCGCTTCGGAGGAAATGGCCTGAGCGTCTCCTGCGGTAAGCGTTGGCTGGGTGCCCGCTCCCATCCTGATGCCCCCGGATGTCGTGCTTCCAGGCAGCACGATAAGCAGGTTGCTCCCCATGGTGGATATCTGCTCGGTGATTTTCTGCGTCACCCCCGTGCCCACCGCGAGCATGACTATTACTGCGGCCACTCCTATAATTATCCCAAGCATGGTAAGGAGAGTGCGCATCTTGTTTGCTTTCAGGGCGCGCAGCGCGAGTTTTGCGGTCCAGGGGACGTTAACCATGGTTTTTTGCGGTCCTCTCTTCATCGCTCATGAGCTGTCCGTCCATGAACCTGATCGTGCGCCTGCTCCATTCGGCTATGTCGGGTTCATGAGTTACAAGTATGATGGTAATGCCGTTTTCCTCGTTCAAACGCTTGAAAAGGTCCATGATCTCAGTGCTGGTCTTGGTGTCCAGGTTGCCTGTCGGCTCATCGGCAAGAATTATGGGGGCTTCGTTTACAAGCGCCCTGGCGATGGCCACCCGCTGCTGCTGGCCACCCGAAAGCTGGTTGGGATAGTGGTGCGCCCTCTTTTCAAGACCGACCATGGACAGGGCGGCCATGGCCCGCTCGGTCCTCTTTTCGGAAGGGACCCCCTTGTAGAACATCGGTAGCTCCACGTTCTCGATGGCCTGCGTCCTGGGGAGAAGGTTGAAACCCTGAAAGACAAAACCTATTTTGCCGTTTCTTATCTCCGCGAGCTGGTCGCGGTCCAGGACGGAGATATCTACGCCGTCCAGGAGGTATGTGCCCCCCGTGGGCTTGTCCAGGCAGCCAAGTATGTTCATTAAAGTGGATTTGCCGGAGCCGGAGGCGCCCATTATCGAAACGAATTCCCCTTTTTCGATGGCCAGGGAAACGCCGCGCAGCGCGTTTACCTCCACGTCTCCCAGAATGTACGTCTTGGTTATCTTGTCTACCTCTATGAGCGCCATTTCAAAAAGACCTAAAACATCCTTGGGCCGTGGGCGAAGGAGGGCCTGCCCTTCGTTTTGCCAAGGGCTTCCACTATCACCGCATCACCCTGCCTGAGATTTCCCGAGACGACTTCCGTGTAATTGCCGTCGGTAAGCCCTTGCCTGACAAGCACGCGTTTTGGCTTGCCCTGCTCAAGCACCCAGACCCCCGCGCCGCCTTTTTCCCCTTTGGCCTTGTAGCCCGGCAGGCGGAACAGGAAGGCTGTATTGGGCACCCTGAGGATGTCATTCTTTATGGCCGTAATGATCCTGACGTTTGCGGTCATGCCGGGTTTTAACTTCAGGTCCTTGTTGGCAACGGAGACCACAACGTCGTATGTCACGACGTTTTGTATTATGGTAGGGTTAATCCTTACCTGGGTGACCTTGCCCCTGAACGTCGTTTCCGGGTAGGCATCTACCGTGAACTCCACGTTCTGACCGGTCTTGACATTGCCGATGTCGGCCTCGTCCACGCTGGTGTCTATCTGCATCTTTTTGAGGTCCTGAGCGACGGAAAAAAGAGTAGGGGTCTGGAAGCTCGCCGCCACGGTCTGGCCCACATCGACATTCCTGGCCACAACGGTGCCGTTCACGGGGGAAACTATGCGCGTGTATTTTAAATTTGTTTCCGCGAATTTCATCGCAGCCAGCGTCTGGGAGACCTGAGCCCTGGCGGCCTCCACGGATGCCCTGGCCGTTTCAGCATTTGTATCCGCGGTATCATAATCGCTCTGGGCGATAAGGTTTTGGGCGATCAGTTTTTTGTTCCTGCCCAGGGTCCTTATGGCGTCAGCCTCAGTGGCGAGGGCCTTGTCCAGGTTGGCCTTGGCCGAAAGGTAGTTGGCCTTTGCCTCACTTAGCTGGGCATCGAATGAGGTTGGGTCGATAAGGGCAAGCAGCTGTCCCTTCCTGACCACCGAGTTGTAATCCGCATAAATGCTCTTGATGGTGCCGGAGACCTGGGTGCCGACAAGCACCGTGGTCACGGGGTTTACCGTGCCAGTTGCGGTAATGGAGGACACTATCCTGCCTTTCGAGACCCTGACCGTCTTATACAAGGGGTCATGGCCTTTCCTGCTTACGAGTATGAAAGCGGCCGCGCCCACAAGCAGGATTATGACCAGCAGACTGCCTATTTTCCTGTTTTTTTTCATCCCTATCTGACTCCCATCGCGTTTTCAAGGTTGGCTTCAGCCAGCTTGTGGCTGTAAAGCGCATTTATGTAGGCCGTCTGGGCGTTGCTGAAGGACGTCAGCGCGTCAGTGACCTCGATATTGCTCCCGACTCCGGCAGCGTATCTCCCGTTGGCCAGGTCAAGGTTCTCCCGGGCCTGCTTCAGCCCTACCGCCGCGGTGGCGACACTGCTTTCCGCCTGCTTCAAATTCAGGTATGCCTGCTTGTTTTGAAGGTATACCTGCTGCTTAAGGGTCTGCACGTTCGCAGCGGCGGCGTCCAGGTTCGCCGTTGCCTCATCGATCTGCTTTTTTGTAAGAAACCCGTTGAAGATAGGCACCACAAGCGACGCGCCCACGCTCCAGCCATGGTCCAGCGGCAGCCTCTCTCCGCTCCAGTTGTAGCCGGCGTTTCCTGAAAGCGTGGGGTAATAACCGGCCTTTGCAAACCTAAGGGACTGATCGAGGGACTTCTCGGTGGCTATGAAAGATTTAAGGTCCGGCCTGTTCTTATAGGCGGTCTTAAGGGCATGCTCAAAAGTTATCGGATAGGGTGCATAAGCGAGGTTGTCCTCGATCACGTACTCCGGCGCGTCCGGCACCCCCATGGCGTTGTTCAGGTTCTGCCAGGAGACCTGGAGCGTGTTTTTTGCCTGAATCAGGCTCAGCTGGGCGTTGCTCAAAGTCACCTCGGCATTTATTACGTCTATTTTGGGCGCGGTCCCGACCTTAAAAAAACCCTCGGCCTGGGTGAGGTGCTGCGTGGCCTGTCTGACCACTTCCTGCGCGGCGCTTACATTCCTCTGTGCCTGCAGCACGCCGTAATAGGCTGTCTTTACGCTGAGGTCTATTTGAAGGTCCACGTTTTCAAAATTTTGGTATGAGGCTTCGCTGTTGAACCTTGCGATGCCCACCTGGCTGGAAGTCCTGCCGAAATCATATAAGTTCTGTGTGATGGAGGGCCCGGTGTCGAAATTTGCGGATGTGATCGTGCGGGAGCCTATAAGCTGGCTCTGCGTGGTAGAGGAAAAATGGTTTACGTCCGTCTGCCAATCGGCCTGCGGATAATAGTTTGACTGCGCTTCCCCGATCCTGCTTTGCGCGGCCAGGAACCCATTTTGCGCAGCAGCAATCTGGGGGTTTTTCTGCTGCGCGATAGCCAGGCACTGGGGCAGTGTGAGGAAGGCGCCTTTTTTAATTGGCCCCTGCCCCTGGGTCTGGGAATACATCGGCTGAGCGGACGCGGCAACCGCGCAGGCCAGAAACAAAAAAATCAGACTGACATATCTTCCCCAAAACGACATTCTTTTTCTGCGGCCCATATTTATGATGAAGCTCCTTCTTCAAAATAAGATTTTATTTTTATTTTTTCCAAAAAGCCTTTTTTATAATAACTTGAACGCAGTTTTTTATGAGTTAAGCGGATGTTAAAAAGAGAAAAGAATTGTAAACGGCGCCGCCGGCCCTTTACAATTCTTTACAAAATGCCTGCTGGCCGTTCGGTTACAATAAAAGAGGCGCAAAAATGGGCAGTTATTCCGGATAATGCCCATATTCCAGAAACAGGAAGATATTTTTAATCCCAGATGGACAGCTCTTCCAACCGGATACTGGTGATCGATGACGACGTCGAGCTCTGCGACCTGCTGAAGGACTATCTGAAGCTGGAGGGCTTTGAGGTGGAGGCGGTCCAAAATGCCGAGGCCGGGGCCGGCAGAGCGCTGTCCGGGGAGCACGCGCTCGTGGTGCTTGACGTCATGCTGCCGGGCATAAGCGGTTTTGAGGTCCTGCGGCGCATCAGGGAGCGCTCCGGCATACCTGTTTTGATGCTCACCGCCAGGGGCGACGACGTGGACCGCATCGTTGGCCTTGAAATGGGAGCGGACGATTATCTGCCAAAACCCTTCAATCCCAGGGAGCTCGTTGCGCGCGTCCGGGCCATCAAGCGGCGCACCGCGCCCGAGGCCGCCAAGGCGGGGTCTGCCGGGGGGGCCGCCGACAGGATAAACGTGGGCGATATTGAACTGGACAGGGCAAGCCGGAGGGTGCTCAGGTCCGGCCAGGACATCGGGTTGACCGCGGTGGAGTTCAACCTCCTTGAAGAGCTCCTGATTGCCGCCGGACAGCTTGTGAGCCGGGAGGACCTCAGCAAGAAGGTCCTGGGGCATGGCCTTTCCCCATATGACCGCAGCATCGACGTGCACGTAAGCAATCTCAGAAAAAAGCTTGGCCGGGACGCCTGCGGCACTGAGCGCATAAAGACCGTCCGCGGCATGGGGTACATCTATGCCCGCTCCCAGGACGCTTCCGGCAGGGAAAGCCGGACCGGGAAGGGAAAAAACTGACGTGTCTTTTCCTTTCCTGAAAAAAGCCCCTCCTGAACATACCGGCGGGAAAGGGGCGGCCAGGTCCCTTTTTCTAAAGATATTCCTCTGGTTCTGGCTTGCCATGGCGCTCTCAAGCGTGGTGATCGTCCTGCTGACCGTAACCGCTCAGATAGGCCCGATAGCCAGGTTCCACAAGATGATCGAGTCGCACCGGGACAGGCTGGTGAGCGGAGCCTTGCTTATGTATGGAGAGTCCGCTATTGAGGCTTACAGCCGCGGCGGAAGTCCCGCTCTGCGCGCCATGGCCGCGAAGGTGGAATCGTCCTCCGGCATCCGGCTCTATATTTTTGAGGGCGGGGGCAAGGCGCTTTACGGCGGAGGTAAAGAACAAAAAAAATCAGAGGAGGCCCTTGCCGGCCTGGCGGCAAGGGTTTTTTCCCTCTCCCATGCAAACGGCCGGATGCGGACGCCCAGGATGTCGACGCCCCGGATGCGGACGGAGGTTTGGCATGGGAGGTTCCTGGCCGCCCTGCCGTTTACAAAAGAAAATCAGGCGGGGCATGAATACGTTATCGCGGCGGAGTGGCCTTATGTGCCGTTTCGCATATTCATAAAGTCCCGCCCTATTTACCCGTTCCTTTTCGGGTTCCGGCAGATGATCTATCTTATCGTGGGCGGAGGCATTTGCTATGTCCTTGCATGGCAGCTTACCGCGCCGATACGGCGGCTCAGACAGGCAACCCAGAGGCTTGCAGCCGGGGACCTGAAGGCCAGGGTGGGCCGGGGGGCTTCCGCGGCCAAAAAGGGTGACGAGATAGCCGCCCTGGGCAGGGATTTTGACAGCATGGCCGAGAGGATGGAATCCCTGCTTGGCGCGCAGCAGCGCCTCATACGCGATATTTCCCATGAGCTCCGCTCACCGCTTGCCAGGCTGAACGTGGCGCTAGAGCTGGCCAGGCGCAGCGCGGGCGGCAGCGCCGCGGGCCCGCTGGACAGGATAGGGAAGGAAGCCGAAAGGCTCAACGACCTTATAGCCCAGCTTGTCACCCTGACGCTCCTTGAGAGCGGGACCGAAAGCCTGGAGAAAACAAAGGTCCCCGTGGACCTATCGGAGCTTGTGGCCGAGATAGCCGATGACGCCGGTTACGAGGCGTCCGGCACCGGCCGCCAGGTCCTTGTCATTACCCTGGAAGGGGCGTCAGTGAGCGGCTCCCCCCGGATGCTGAGGAGCGCCATAGAAAACGTGGTCCGCAATGCCGTACGCTACACGCCCGCAGGCCAGGCGGTCGAGATAACCCTGCGGCGCGCCGCCGGTGACGGCGGCCACCATGCGGTTATAAGGGTCCGTGACCATGGGCCGGGTGTTCCCGAGGCGGCGCTTGCACACCTGTTCAAGCCTTTCTACCGCGTGGAGGACGCGCGCGACCGCGCAAGCGGAGGGGCAGGGGTGGGGCTTGCCATCACGGAGAGGGCGGTCCATCTGCACGGAGGTGTGGTGAAAGCGTCAAATGCGCCGGACGGGGGCCTGGTGGTCGAGATATCCCTGCCTGTTATCGCGGCGGACGATTTAAAAAACACCTGATATTTCTACCCGTTCTTTGGGCCGGCCTCATCATTGTCTTCCAGCATCCTGTACTTTGGGCCTTCAATGTCATCGTACTGACCGTTTTTAACCGGCCACATGAAGAAGAGCCAGGCGGCTGCTCCCATCAGGAGCGATATGAGGATCAGAAGGCCTATCGTCCACATGGCCCATACCTGACGGGCATTTTTTCCTGCTGTTCTTTTTTTACGGCCGTGGTCTTTTCACCTGTTTGCATCCCGAACCTCCTTATTCTGAGCGAGTTCACCACGACGAACAGGGAGCTTGTGGCCATCGCTGCCGCGGCAAAAATGGGGTGAAGGACGCCTGAGACAGCCAGCGGCAGCGCCATGGCGTTGTAAAGAAAAGCCCAGAACAGGTTTTGCTTTATTGTCCTCATGGTCTTTCTTGAAAGCCCTATGAAATATGGCACAAGCATGAGGTCGTTCCGGATGAGCACGGCATCCGCGCTCCCCATTGCCAGATCGGTCCCCCTGCCCCGCAAGCTTTTTCCTCCGGGAAGCGCTCCTCAAGGTTTTTGTTTCTTTGAAGACCATCTGACGGATTTCCTTACTGCAGTCGGTAAATCTTTCACCTTGGTAAATCAATGTAACTATTTGATAATGAAAGATAAAATGTGTTACGGCAAAGCCGGGGTGTTGGTATTCTTTACAGTGGGGTGGTTGCGGGTCGAAGGCAAAATCCTTTGAAAACAATCGGTTGCAGGCTGGAACAGTATTTGCATCACCTATGGGTAGCTCGTCTTGAAAAGCCAAAAAAGTCCTGAAAAACAAAACCAAAAGGAAGGGGAAAAGAAGACAGATGAAAAAGACTATCGCGCTTATTGCTGTCTTGTTGCTGTTTGTATTTGCGGCAGTGTTTTCCGGCAGCGCCCGGGCGGACACGATCACCAACTACGTCCTAAGCAGCGGTAATTCGGCTCTTTCGGGCTACCCGGGGCCGTATGCCAACGTATTGGTCAATCTTACAAGTGACACTACGGCCATTATCACCTTTACCGGACTCAGTAACCCCACTTATCAATACCTTATTGGCGGCGCCCAGGCCGCAGACCTTAACGTGAATGCATCCACCTTTGCCGCCAACGGATTTAGCTGGACAGGTGGCCAAACCTTAAGTAATCCAATAACAGCATTCAGTCCCGAAGCTTCGCCTACTAATAATGTGGACGGGTTTGGAAAGCTCAATCTCCAGATCGATGACAATGACGGTTTAAAAGATGCCGTTAGCCAACTGGTCTTCACTTTGACAAACCAGTCGGGCACATGGAGCGACTCATCGAGTGTGCTCACTCCAAATAGCCTAGGCTATTATGCCGCCGCCCATATCTATGTTGTCGACAAATTGGATGGCTGTAATCCGGCCACGGGTTTTGCGGGCGTGAAAGTTCCGGAGCCTTCCACGTTTTTGCTCATGGGCAGCGGCCTCTTAGGGCTCGCCCTGTTCGGTATGTCGGCCAGGAGAAAAAGGGAAAATTAGCGTTCGCCCGTCGAAGTAAAAAGCGGATACCAGAGGGGCCACGGCCAGCGCCGGGGCCTTTTTTTTGCTTTGGATGGCCCCTTGAAAACCGCTTGGCAGCTGATAGAATTTTTTTAACATGATGAAGATGACCAACCACAATTCCGAGGCTGTGGACGTGGTGCTCAGGACAGGCCAGAGGCTGAAGGTGCGGCCCATACGTCCGGATGACAAAAAAAAGATAGAGGAGCTTTTCTACCGGCTCAGCGAATGGACCAGGTACCTGCGCTTCGGGTACACGAAGAAGCAGATAACCGATGCCGAGCTGGCCTATTACACGGAAATAGACCCTCCCCATAAATACGCCTATGTGGCCACCATGGGAGAGCGGCAGCAGGAGCGCATCGTGGCCGTAGGGCGCTGGTTCCTGATGTCCGGAGGAAAGACCGCGGAGGTCGCCTTCGTCGTGGAAGACAATATCCAGGTGCGGGGCATAGGGACCGCCCTGCTGGAGCAGCTTGCCTCAAGCGCCCTTCATTACAAGATAAACCGCTTCGTCGCGCGCGTTATACCGGAGAACACCCGCATGACGGAGGTGTTCGAGGAAAGCGGGTTCAAGTTCCAGAAGGTCTTTGACGAGGGCACCTACGAGTATTCCATAGACCTGAGGGAGCAGGAGGAATTTTCAAAAAGGCAGGCATACAGGGAACACATAGCGCGTTCCGCCGGGGTGAGAAAGCTCCTGTACCCGCGCACCGTGGCCGTCATCGGGGCCTCCAGGAACCCCAGGAACGTGGGAGGCGCCATCTTCAGGAACTTTCTGCGGAGCTCCTTCAAGGGGACCGTCTTTCCGGTGAACCCCAATGCCGCCTCGATCGACGGGGTGCTTTCGTACCCGTCGGTGCTGGACGTGCCAGGAGACATCGACCTTGCCGTGATCGTGGTGCCCGCTCCGCTGGTGCTGGACGTCGTTGAGGAATGCGGCCAAAAGGGCATATGGGGACTGGTCATCATATCGGCCGGCTTTGGCGAGTCCGGCAGCGAGGGCAAACACCGGGAGAAATCGCTCCTTGAGAAGGTCCTTTCGTATGGGATGAGGGTGATAGGGCCAAACTGCCTGGGCATTCTCAATTGCCATAAGGACGTAAGCCTTAATGCCACGTTTTCCCCCAACATGCCTCCCTGCGGCACAATAAGCATCGGCTCCCAGAGCGGAGCGCTGGGGCTTGCGCTGCTTGATTACGCAAAGAGCATGTCGCTGGGCATAAACTCATTCGTGAGCATCGGCAACCGCATGGACATTTCAAGCAACGACCTGCTTGAGTTCTGGGAGGACGACGACAGCACGGACATCATCGCCCTGTACATGGAGTCCTTCGGCAACCCAAGGAAATTCAGCCGTATCGCACGCAGGGTTTCAAGGAAAAAGCCGGTAGTTGCGGTAAAGGGCGGCAAATCGGAGGTTGGGGCAAGGGCGGCCACTTCCCACACCGGGGCGCTTGCCGCCGCTGAAGTGGCCGTGGAGGCAATGTTCCGGCAGGCCGGGGTCATACGCGTGGACAAGATAGAAGAGATGTTCAACGTCACCAAGTTCCTGTCCAGCCAGCCGCTGCCTAGGGGCCCGAACGTGGGCATACTGACAAACGCGGGCGGTCCTGGAGTGCTTGCCGCCGACGCATGCGAGGACTGGGGGCTCAAGGTGCCCGCGCTGTCGGCCGCCACGCTTGCCAGGTTGAGGGAATTCCTGCCGGAGGCGGCGGCCCTCGGCAACCCGGTGGACATGATAGCCTCAGCCCCCGCGGAGTCCTTCGGAAAGGCGATGGTGGCCATGCTGGATGACCCGGCAGTGGATTCGCTGGTTGTTATCTACATCCCGCCTCTTGTGACGCGCCCGGAGGAAGTGGCAAAAGCCGTGCGTGAGGCCATGGCGGGATACAGGGGGCAAAAAAAACCCGTTATCGCCTGTTTTATGACGATGGGCGAACAGGCGATGGTGAACCTGGAGCTGGCCCCAGGCAGGAATATCCCTTCATACATATTCCCGGAAGACGCGGTAGAGGCGCTGGCCAGGGCCTATAATTATGCCCGGTTTTTAAGCACCGAGGAGGGGAGGCCGCCCAAGTTCACGGACATAAGGAACGACGAGGCTGGCAGGATTATCTCCGGCGCCGTGAAAAGGGCGGAAAAAACCGCGGGGGGCTGGCTCCTGCCGGAGGAGGGTTCCGCCCTGCTTGGCTGCTATGGGATTCCTGCGGCCAGGATGGAGGTCGCTTTCACCGGGGAGGAGGCCGCAGGGAAAGCGGCGGAGATCGGCTTCCCGGTGGTGATGAAGCTGCGCTCCTCCACCGTCATGCACAAGACGGACGTTAGCGGGGTGGTCCTGGACCTGCGCTCCGGAGATGAGGTGAGACGGAGTTTTATTGACCTCAAGCAGAGACTGGCGGACCGGATGGAAGGGGTTTTGCTTCAGCCCATGCTCTATGGAGGCCAGGAGGTGATACTTGGCATGACGTTCGACCCCACTTTCGGACCGCTTGTCATGGTGGGGCTGGGCGGCATACAGGTGGAGCTGATGAAGGACGTTTCTTTTTCCCTGCACCCGCTTACTACGCTGGATCCGGAGCGCATGCTGGCCAGGCTCAAGAGCATTCCGCTGCTCAAGGGCTGGAGGGGACGGCCGCCGAGGGACATCAACTCACTGTCGGAGGCGATCCTGCGCTTTTCAGTGCTGATAGAGGATTTCCCGGAGATAAGACAGATGGAGATAAACCCTCTCCTGGTCTTCGAAGAGGGCAAAGGCGTTGCCGCGGTTGACTCAAGAATATACATAGAGAGCTGACCCGGCCGCGGCCAGGCCTTGAAATGAGATAAAATATCTTCCCCTGGGGACTGCTAACTGTTTTCGGGTGTTTTTGTTACCGGTTTCGTCTTCCGGAGCGCTTCCCTGATGGTCTCGACCGATGGAACGTTCGTGAGTCTTCCAGACCCGTCGCTGAACATCCTTCAGGAAAACCCAACGGCGCCCTGCGGCTGCAACTGCTGCCCGCCTATGAACACGGACGGAGAGCCGGTCAGCCCCAGCGCGGCCGCTTTTTCATTGTCCACAGTGTGAAAATTTATCTCCGCCATGACGCCCTCAAGCTCCAACGCCTGGCCTATGTTCCGGCGCAGGGCATCTTCGGAAGCGCAGCCCGCGGACAAATAACAGTCGATCCTCATTGGCAACCTCCAGTCACTATCATGTTTTTCCCGTTTTTTTTGGCCTTGTACATCAGGTCGTCGGCCGTTTTCATCAAAACATCCAAATGGTGCCCGCAGCTGCAGCTTACAATGCCTATGCTGAATGTCACCGGCCACTCCTTTTTCTTCATGGCCGCCAGGAGGTTGTCCCTGACCTTGCCTATGGCCACGGCAGCCGCCGTGCCCTCCGTTTCAGGCAAAAGGAAAGCAAACTCGTCGCCTCCCATTCTGGCGATGACGTCGGTCTTCCGCAATGTCTTCCGGACCGTTTTGGCCACCGTCTGCAGAAGCTGGTCCCCCACCGGATGGCCAAAATTATCGTTGACGTACTTGAAATTATCCACGTCCATGACGGCTATTGAAAAAGGACGGCGATATCTTGCTGACCTGGTTACCTCTATCTCAGCAAGTTCGTAAAAGTGCCTGGCGTTGGAAACACCGGTCAGATAATCGATGCGTGCAAAACTGCTTTCCCTGCGGAGCACTTTTTTAAGCGCCACAAAGGAATACGCTATCGTCAGCAGAATGCCAAACATCATGATCCCGTTCCAGAACGGGATCAGAATACTGGAATAGACATGGCCCGCCATAATGTCTGCCATGAACTGGATTAACGCGCACAGGACTGATATAAGAACGACAGGGACGGTCCCTTCGAACCTCAATGAAAACAGGAGGACCGGCAACAGGTAGAAAAATGAAAGGTTTATCTCGTAGCCCGTCGTCAGGTCCAGCACTCCGATGAGAAACGCCAGAACGGTGCCCGAAGCCGCGATGACGGGCCTCGGGACCTTGTCAATGGACCCTGGAATGGATTCTATCTTCGCTTTAAATCCCATTTTGGTGGCCGGGCATGGATTGCCGCCCGTTTAAAAGACGTTATATATTACCCTTTGGGGAGCTTAACTTGCCATGCTGCTTTGCAATTATTTCTTTTGAATCTTGACCTTAAGCCAAAAGCGGCCGTGCATGATAAAAAAGCCGGTGCAAGTCCGGACCATGCAGTTGAGGGCCCTGGGGCGAATGTTAGGGTGAAAAATGCCGGACTTTTCCCCTTTTCCATTTCCTGAAGTAAAAAAAGGCGTTGACCGCGCAAAGCAGGACGGTCGCAAAGACTACCAGACCCCTGGAGAGGTTTATGTAAACCAGCTTTTCAGCATAATGGGCCAGGAAGGAGCCTGTGTAAACACCGTAAGGATTGCCCACGGCCTTTTGCCGGAGATACACTTCAAGATAGGTAAGCGGGCAATACAGGTCAAACACCTGCACCACGAAGGCCAGGGCCAGGCCGAAGATGTGAAAGACCCTTATGGACAGGTATTTTCTGCCCCATAGGCCGCCCACGAAGAGAAAGACTATCCAGAGCAGGTGTGCTATAACCACCGCGTCCGCCAGCGTACCGTATATCTGCCCGGCGCTCATTTTTTTCTTCTAAAGAGCAAGCTTGTCCGTTATCTTATGGTCAGAGGAAAAAAGCCCTTCGATCTCTCTCCTTGCAGGCGCTGGGCCATGGCGTCTTCCTTCCCAAGCGTCAAAAGCCGAATATCCCGGTAAAGAGCATGACTGCAGCAAACACAAAAAGAAGGACCCTGACGTCCGTGGCCATTCCTGAAAATGCGGCCAGAAGGGCAAGGACAATGCCTGCCGTTATCCTGATGCCTGAACCAAAAATGCCGCGAGCATTTATTTTCATGGATCTCCCTGGTTCAGGATAACATAAAATTGGCCGGCCGCTCACGCCTGCATCGAATCCTCCGTTTTTCTGCCCATTTTCCACTCCAGGTCCCTTAAAGGCGCAGGGGACGGCATACGCTCCGGCTGGACAAGGCCCGGGGGGCTATCGGGTGGCCCTATACAGGCTATAATAGTAACGCATGAAGATACAAAAGGAAAAAGCGGTCATCATACTTACTGTTTTTATAGACGTCCTCGGACTTGCCATTATCATTCCGGTGCTCCCGTTCTATGTGGAAAGCTTTGGGGTTTCAGCCCTCACGCTCACAATGCTCTTTTCCGTTTTTTCCCTCTTTTCCTTCGTAAGCGCGCCATTTCTTGGCGCGCTTTCCGACAGGGTGGGAAGACGCCCCGTTTTAATAGCCAGCATAGCCAGCACGGCGATAGGATGGCTTGTTTTTGCTTCGGCCCAGGCTGTGTGGATATTGTTCCTGGGGCGGATCATAGACGGCATGGCTGCCGGAAACCTGCCCATCGCGCAGAGTTATCTTGTGGACATAGCCTCCGATGAAAAGGAGAGGACCACCAACCTGGGGATCATCGGCTCCGTTTTTGGCATAGCCTTCATAGCCGGGCCCGCTATCGGGGCCGCGCTTAGCGCCGTTTCTCACGCCCTGCCTTTCTATTTCGTGGGCGCGATGGCCGCTTTAAACGTAATAGGCGCGCTTTTTTACCTCCCGGAATCCCTGAAGAAGCTCGACAAGGAAAAGAGGGTACACATCAATCCCTTGCGCCCGCTGGTTGCCGCGGCCCGTGACAGCCTGCTTCGAAACAGGTACGGCGCATGGTTTTTCTTCGGGGTGGCTTTTTCCGGGATGCAGTCCGTATTTGCCCTTTATATGAGCAGGGTATACGGGTTCAATTCCGTCATGGTGGGGGCCATCTACACCGGAATGGGCATAGCCATATTCCTGAACCAGACTTTTTTGCTTGGGCGGTTCTGGCTGAGGCATTTCAGGGAGACAGCCCTGGAGGTCTGGACGTTCCTGGCCAACGCGGCCGGGTTTTCATTGCTCCTTGTCCCATCCATTTATTTCTTCGCGGCAGGAATACTGCTTAACGTGTTCAGCCAATCGCTGCTGCGCGTAGTCCTGACGAGCCGGACCGCCGGTCTGGCCGGGGGCCGCAGGAGAGGAGAAGTGCTGGGCGTGATGTCTTCAGTCCTGTCGGTCTCCACAATATGCGGCCCCTTTTTTGCCGGGCTGCTTTTCCAGGTACGGCCGTCTTTGCCCTTTGGCCTGGGCGCTTTGGTGCTTGCCCTGGGTTTTTTGCTTATGGGCGGGCCCCGCTTCCGGACCACCTGACCCATATCATTTGCCCTTTCTTTGTGCCCGATTTTTTTGTTTTTTTTAGGGTCTGATATGCTTTAGGTATGGGCGGCAGACCAAAAACAAAAAGGTCATCCGTGCCTCCGCTTTCGGCTGAAAGGTTTGACACGGTCCGGCATGAGATCATGAATGTCCTCAGGGGCGCGGTCCTTACGGCAAAAGACATATCCTCGGAGGTGGGCGTCGGCGAAAAGGAGGTTTACGAACACCTGGAGCATATACAGAAGAGCCTGGGCGGCATCCATGGACTGCTTGCCGTTACGCCTGCGGAATGCAGGAAATGCGGTTTTGTATTTAAAAAGAGGGAACGCCTCAGAAAACCCGGAAAATGCCCGGTCTGCCACTGGGAAGCCATAAAGCCCCCGGCCTTTTCAATAAAGCAACAGGATTAATTTTTAGGCCTTCAGGGTATCTCAACGGACCAGGGGGCCAAGTGACTGAAGCTGCTGATTGACTGCGTCCATGAACAATTTTGCCGTCCAAATGGTGAGGACCAGAGAAATCACGGTCAGGACCACGGCCACCCAACCGATTTTTTTAGACTTTCCATCTTCCTGCTTCAGATATTTCCACGCATACCAAAGACCGAAAGGCGGCAGAAAAAAACTGACAAGGTACACCATCGCTTGCCTGTATATGGTCGTGTCAAGCGGCTTGTATCTTAGCTGCCTGCCGCAGGCGGGGCAAAAATTTGCCGCGCCTGGGACGGTCTCGCGGCAGAAGGGACAGGTTACTTCCATCGAAGACGCCATTTTTAAAAAATTTCCTTCTTTATCGACAAAAGTCGTGATAATCCTATTATTTTGTTTTGCGGGCGAAATTGCAACCCGGCAAAGATTTTTTTATTTTTTTGGTTTTTTCATGCATTGGCAAGCTGCTCCCTTCGGACCTCGCTTCCGGATGCGTCCCTGTATACGAGCTCGCCGGTATTGAAGTCATACTCGGGTATGCTCGAGTCGCGCCACCTGGAAAGAAAGAACTGATAAAAAATATCGTAGAGGCTGCCCTGGCCATTCGAATGCCTGAATACGTATTCAGGCATTTCCTTTGTGCCGAGCCCCGCCCGGTAGGGCCGCATGCTGATATAGTCCCCGAGGATTGCGAGCTTTAGAAGGGGCGCATCACTTAAAAGCTTGAGCCTTATATTTTGATGGACCTCGTTCAGGTCCCTCAGAAAAGCGATGCTGTTGAGTATCTGGTCCGTGAAACTGCCCGGGGTTATGTCCGGCTCCGGGATTCCCCGCGCCCGGATGGCTGCGCCCTCGCCAAAGGGGTTGAGGAGCATCACCTTGGCCTCCCTGCAGTTCTTCAGCACGTTGTGGAATTCGCCGTCCGGCGCAACAAAAGTACTAGAGCCCGTGGAACTCAGGAGCATGATGTCCTTTAAAAATCCCTGTTTTTCCCTGAACCTCCGGGTCTTCAACAAGGACCGTCTTTTCATCTTCCCGGCAGCGGCGATGTCTTTATGCATGTTTGTTACGGCAACCATGCCTGCCCTGGCCGCCATGCTGGAGAGACGCCAATTCTTCAGGGTCCGCACAATATGGTTGAAAAATACTATCAGGAGCGCCGCCAGAATCATTTCCGTTGAAATGAGAAACAGCTCCTTGTTTGCAATGAGGGACCAGTATTTCTGATAATTCTGGGCTATGAACCTTCCCGCATAAGGAAGGGAGAGCGCGGCGGATGCGCTCAGGATAATTATTATTATATGAAAAAATATCTTCCACAGACTTTTAAACATGACCGCCTCCTGTTCAGGTAATGATCAATATTTTAATAATCAAGAAACAGCCAAAGAGGCCTGAAAAGCTGAAATGCGGAGCTGCTTCATTTGCCTGGTCTTTTATAATAAAAAATCTCTTTAATGACCTCTGTAACCGGAGTCACCACTATGAAAGATTGCCAAAATTATACGCGTGAAATGCGAAGATTTTATGAAAAAACCGGTCAAAAAACCTGTAAAATAAGTCTCCATAAGGAGAGCGAAATAAAACACTCGAAAAGGAAAAAGAAAAATGAAAAGCATTAAGGGCACCAGGACGGAAAGGAACCTGCTCACCGCCTTTGCGGGTGAATCCCAGGCCAGGAACCGTTATACTTTTTTTGCTTCCCAGGCAAAAAAGGAGGGCTACGAGCAGATAGCGGCCTTTTTTCTTGAGACCGCGGACAACGAGAAGGAGCACGCCAAACGTCTATTCAGGTTCCTTGAAGGTGGAGAGGCCGAGGTGCAGGCGTCTTTCCCTTCAGGGGTGATAGGCGATACGGGCTCAAACCTCAGGGCGGCAGCGGCCGGAGAAAACCATGAGCACACGGCGATGTACCCGGAATTTGCCGCGGTGGCTGGCGATGAGGGCTTTCCCATCATCGCCGCGGTCTTCAGGGCCATAGCGGTGGCCGAAAGGCAGCATGAAAAGCGCTATCTTGGCCTGCTCGAAAATATCGGAATGGGCCGGGTCTTCAGCCGCGAGGTCCCCACGAGATGGAAATGCAGGAACTGCGGCTACATCCACGAGGGCACGGGCACTCCCGAGCGATGCCCTGCTTGCGACCACCCGAGGGCGCATTTCGAACTTCTGGCCGAAAACTGGTAAGTAACAAAAACAAAAAATCCTTGCCGCTTTTTCCGGGGCATGCATCCTGTGCTCCCGGCAGGTTTTTGGGCCCGCATGCCTGTCGCTAAAGGGGAGGAGGGCCCGCCCGTATGGGCGGACCCTCCGAGGGGGTTTTTTACATCATGGGCATTCCGCCGTCCGGCATGCCGGAGGCGCCCAGCGTACCAAGCGGTCCCATCCCGGCAAAACTTTCCACCTGAGAGGCCGAATAGGTGCCGGTATTGTTGAATGAAGAGACCTTCGCAACCGCCAGTCCGCCGTTTCCCAGAGCGCCTTCCACGGCAGACGTGGGAACACTTACGGTTATGGCAGGGCCGCTCTTTGGCGTAAGCGTGAAAGTGTAAGTGGAGCCCGTGTTGCTCAGGCCGGAAACCGTCCCCGAGACTGTAGCCAGCGCCTCGCTTGCCTGGCATGTCCCGGCATCGAAATCGAAACCGGCGCCCGTGCAATTTGCCAGCGCTGGAAACCCGTTTTGCCTGGCGAACTGCATGAGCTGAGAAAGGCCCGTCTGTCCGCCGGCCCCGGCGTTTATGGTGAAATACCTCGTTCCCGTGTTTATCGTGACCGTGTTGCCAACCGCGGCCGATATCGTGCCGCTTACAGACGAAGGAAATCCCTTGCCGTTCAGGCCGGAGGCATCAAGCGGGCTTACCGTCAGCGCTACGGTGCAGGCGGACGTCCCAAAGCCTGTCACGGTGGAATGTCTGAGGTCGAAGTCTAGCCCCACCTGGTTATTTTTATTCGCCAGCACCTGGATCGAATTTACGGCTCCGTTTATGTCCATCGTGCAGGTGTTTCCGCTGCATGACATTGTGTTTGGCTGATTTGGCTGCCCTGAACTGATGAACGCGCAGGCATTGCTCAGCCCGCCCTGGCTGACTCCCACAGCGTTGCTGAAGCCAAGCTCTATCCTGTTAAAGGACCCGGCCTGGCAGTTAGAGGTTTTCACCAGCTCCACTACGTTCGACAGGTCCGCAAAATTGACTTCAAGAGGGCTTGCCGCGTTTGAAAAAACCGTGCAGGAAGCCCCGCTGCCCGTATTAAGCAGGGTCACCGAATTGACCAGCGCCGATATCTGCGTGAAACCGTCTCCGGTTTGAGGGGCGTCCGTCATGAACAGCCCGACCGAACCCGTTGGGGTCGAAGAGGCCCCTCCGCCGCCTCCTCCGCAACTGGCCAGCCAGACTCCCGCTCCCAGGATCAAACAACAAAGCGCCGCAATACGGATTTTAGCCGATTTCATGATGTCTCTCCTTTTTTTGTCCCCGGATTTTTTCCCCAAAAAATACGGGCATTTGTCAAATTTTAGCTTTGGGCAAGCATACTGTCAGTGACAAGTGTCACTCTGTTTTCTGCGCATCCCGTTTTGAAAGACAGGCGCAGTCAAAATCGTATATACTCCTTTTGGATGGCCAGTTTTTTTCAGCAGATGCAAAGGGAATGAAAAAGGAGGATTAAGATCATGAGAACGCGTTTTTTTGGAGGCTTCAGGGCTTTGGCGCTAAATCTATGTTTTTCCTGTCTTGTTCTTTTTCTTTTTGCCGGCACGTCATATGCGAAGACAAAAGGGGAAATAGACGCCAGTGTCAGGGGGGCCATGACCCTTTTCAAAAGAAAGATACAAGGGGGCACGGCATACTTGAAGGGCGCCAAGGGTGTGCTCGTCATGCCGGAAATTGTCAAGGCCGCCTTTGTGTTTGGAGGCAAATACGGCCAGGGTGCGCTGCTGGTGGGCGGCAGGACAGTGCGTTATTACAGCATCGCCGGAGGCTCCGTCGGCTGGCAATTGGGCGCCCAGGAATACGATCTGGTCATATTGTTCATGACGGACGATGCGCTCAAGAATTTCATGCACAGCGAGAACTGGGAGGCCGGGGCCGGAGCTGAGATAACCCTCATAAACAAGGGCGCGGAAGCCTCGGTAGAGACATTGCGAAGCCAGCATCCCATAGCAGGGTTCGTCTTCGGCCAGGAGGGCCTGATGGGTGGGGTGTCAATAAAGGGCACAAAGTTCACGAGGATACACCCCCGCTGATATCCGGCAAGCGGGAAGGCCTTGCCTTTATAGGTTCCTGACGGGACCTTCACGGAAAGCTCCGTCAAATACTGCTCTGGAAAAAACGCTGACCGGAATGCCGTCAGCGTTCCCTGCCAGTTTTTTTTGATTTTTTTAAACCAAAAAGAGGCTTTTCCGCTTGGATATGGATTTCATTCTGAGATAATTTAAGTATCGAAACAAGGAGTTGTCTTGAGAAACAGAACATTGCCGGAAAACGGCGGCGCCAACCGGGATGAGGTGCTTGCCGAGCAGGTCAGAGGGATATTCCACGTCCAGTCAATAGGGCTGTTGATGAGCTTCCTGAATTCGCTGGTCGTTACCTTTGTGCTGAGGGAAGCGGTACCGCACGTAAGACTTATGGAGTGGCTTGCGGCCATCATGCTCATGATAGCCGTCAGGGCAATCATCCTGGTCCATCTGAGAAATATAAAAATAGAGCCTGCCTCCGCCAGGAAATGGAAAAGGCTGGCTGTCGCCGTACTCTTTTTTTCGGGATGCATATGGGGAAGCAGCGCATTTTTAATATTTCCGGCGGAGGCCATGGCTTACCAGGTGTTTCTGGCATTCGTGCTGGGCGGTATGGCAGCGGGGGCGGCTGGCACTTTCTCTCAGTTGCGGTTGGGATATGCCGCCTTCAGTGTCCCCGCTCTGGTCCCAATTGCAATAAGGTTTTTTCTCATGCCCGGCGAATTTCATTTGGCCATGGGCGTTATGATGGTATTTTTTTTGGCAGCGCTCTGGTGGGCTTTTATTCACAGTTACAGGACCAATCTGGACAGTCTTCTTCTGAGGTTTGAAAACAGGGACGTTATTGAAAATTTAACACGTGCGAAATCGGAAATGGATGAGCTCAACCAGGCATTGTCCCTGGAGGTGGAAGCAAGGCGCAAAGCCGAATCCGAACTTAGGGTGCACCAGGAGAGCCTGGAGGCCGCCGTGGAGGAGAGGACTACGGAATTGAAAAATATAAGGGACAGCCTTGAAGCTGCCGTTGAGCAGAAGGAGATATTGCTTAGAGAGCTGTACCATCGCACAAAGAACAATATGCAAGTAATATCAAGCCTCATCAGCATGCAGTCCGCCTCTGTTTCTGACGAACGGATACTGCAGATGTTTCATGACACCGGCAACCGCATACGGGCCATGGCCCTGGTGCACGAGAAACTTTATCAATCGACCGACCTGTCAAGCGTAAACATGAAGGAATACCTGGGAGACCTGGCCCGCGCGCTCCTTGAAAGCAATGTGCGCGGGGAAGGCGATATCTTCCTGAAACTGGAGGCCGACAGCTTCCCGCTGCCAATAGATGTAATAATGCCTTGCGGCCTCATCGTAAACGAGCTCATTTCCAATTCCCTGAAATACGCCTTTAGAGGACGCGGCGGAGAGATAGGGATATCCTTCCATCACCTGGGTGAGGGCCTGATGGAGATCGTTTATAGGGATGACGGCCCCGGGTTCCAGGCTGGCGAGCTGAAGGATATCAAGACCCTTGGCCTGAAGCTGGTCTATAATCTTGCCACCAGACAGCTGGGCGGAGACATCCGGATGGTCCTTTTGAAGGGCAGGGGAGTGGAATTCCGCATAAGGTTCAAGGTCCCGTGAGACGAAGCTCCGGCCCGGCGAAGAATTTTTTCCGCCCGGCCGGAGGTCCGGTCCTGGTTCATTTACATCCTTCCGCCGGAAAAACCACCTCCGCCCGAAGGTCCCATATTTCCACCGCCGGTGGCGCCTCCCGAGCCGGACGGGGTTGTGTTTCCTCCTTCTGAGTAGCTGGAGCCCCCGGAAGCCCCCGGGCTGCCGGTGTTCGATCCAGAGGGCCCGCTATTGCCGCCGGACATTGGTGAGTTGAAGCCTGGGTCGATCCTGGGGCCCATTCCATCCGGGATATCGTCCACCTGTTGGGCGTTACTTGGAGCGCCCGAGGAGTTGATGCTCAAAAGCCTTACTACCGAGACATGGCCGTCCGCAGGCATGCCCTTCAGACCCGCGTTTGTGAAACCCACGTTTAATTGGGTGCCATCATTCAGCGTAAGCATAAAGGTATTGTAGGAGCTGTCCACATTTGAAACCACCCCGGTTGCGATGGCCATGATCTGGCTGGCCTGGCAGGCCCCGGCATTGAAATCGAAGTTCGAGCAGTCTGCAAAGGCGGGGATGCCCTTTGCCTGCGCAATCTGCATGGTCCCCAGAAAATCGGGTTGTCCCGCAGCAGCCCCATTTATGAAAAAGGACCTCGTCCCTGTGTTTAGGGTAATGCCGCCACCGGTGGCATTTGCGATGGCTCCCATTATCCCAATCGGGTAACCTTTCGCGTCAATCTGCGGTCCGTCAAGCGGGTCCACCCGCATCGTCATGGAACAGGCTCCGCTGCCGAACCCTGTCACATTGAAATTGGCCAGGTCGAAATCGAGCCCCATGCGGTTGTTCTGCCCGGCCACGGTGCTCACCTGGCTGTTTAAATTCATGACGCAGTTTCCTCCGCTGCAGGATATGGTGTCTGATGCGGGCTGACCGGGGCTGAAGGAAGTAAATGCGCAGGCACCGCTTGCGCCTGAGGCATCGGTGAGCCCGACGGCATTACTGAATACCACGCGGACCGTGTCATATGAGCCAGACGGACAATCGGAGGTCCTTACAAGCTCCATTACACCGGAGAGATTTGCAAGGTCCATGGTGACCGGATTGGAAATGACCGCGCAACTCTGCCCGCTTGCGGAGTTCAAAAGGGTCACCGAGTTGATTATCGCCGAGACCTGCGGATAACCTGACGGTGCGTCTGTCATGAAGAGCCCCACAGAGGCCTGCGAGACACTGCTTCCGGCCGTCGAGCTGCCGGTTGATGAAACGGGGGAGCTGCCGCCTCCTCCGCAGCCGGCCTGAAGGGACCCGGCCGCAACTGCAAGAAACAACAGGGTTATAGCTCTGAAATTGTTTTTTATCATGGTTTTTTCTCTCCTTTGATGAGTCCACTTCCAAAGCGGGAGTGAATTTTTTCCCCTGGGTAGTCAAGGTTCCTTGTTGATCGGGACCATACAGCCGCATGAAAATTCTCCGGTTTCTGCTCAGGTACGGCCGTCGGAAATAAAGCGAGGGTCTTTGCTTCCTGTTGTTTACGGCCACCGGTCTTTACACCAGCTTTATAACGTCATCTTTTCATACAGGTGAGCAAATGTCAATTTAAAAATTTAGAAATAATAAATTTTTAAATTTAAATCGAAAAACTTGAACTATCGGGGCCGGGAAACAAAAAACTGTTGCAGGAGGGCCGGAAGGACTATTGTGGCTGGCAGGCCGAATAGAGCGCCGATCTCAATTCGTCCAGTTCAAAGGGTTTGGTGAGGTACGCGGCAGGGCTGATGGCCTCCGCCTCTCTCCTTAATTGCTCGCTTATATAACCTGTCATGAAAATTATGGGGGCGCTGTTATGTTTTTTTATTTCCATGGCCGACTCGATGCCGTTCATGGGGCCCTTAAGCTGGATATCCATAAGAACGAGGTCAGGTTTTTCCGACACGGTCGACGAAACGGCGGCCTCTCCTGTGGTGACCGGATCGCAGACCTCATACCCCCAGAGCTCAAGCAGGTCACAAAGACTGCTGCTCACGGACGGTTCATCGTCTACTAGAAGCACCTTTTTTCTGGTTTTGTTCATCCTGACGGACCCCCTCATCCTGCCGGATAGAAAAAAAGAGCTCACCAACTAAAAAACAAAAATAATAAAAAGACACTCTGGTCCGGCTCTGCTTTTATTGGGAAGATCAAACTCCGGGCTTTCTGAGGCCGGTTAACAACAGCATTGCACATTTCCGAGCGTCTTGCAAGTTTTTTATTTGATTTTTTTGAGAGGGCTGCGCCAGATATCCGTTGACGTTTAGTGTGTTTTTTCAGATGGGTTTCTGTTAATTCAGGCCAGTCCCAGCTTTTCCCTGATCTCCCTCGCCGATGCGCTTGTGGCATAAATGGGCGTTCCGACGTCGAACAGTTTCGATCTGCTCAGGCCTCCCACCGGGACCGGCTCCAGGCCTGCCTGCCTGACGAGCTCCGCAGTGGCGTTCATTCCCTCTTCATCGTCGCTTGCTATGGGGATGCCGATCTTTTCCCCGGCCCTGGTTACAGTCTTTTTGAGGTCTACATAATAGACTGTATTGAACGCCCTAACTATCCTCGCCCCGGGCAGGAGTCGGGCCACAAAAACGCCCATTCCTCCGGGCTCCCTCAATGCCTCTTCGGCGATCGCCCCGTCCCTCTCCGGGTAGGGGTTGGAGGTGTCGATAACTATCTTTCCTTTCAGCGCCTGCTTCGTTTCATCGTCGAGCTCCGGCAAGGCCTTGAGCGGAAGCGACATCACGACCACGTCCCCGAACGAGGCCGCCTGGGCAGCGCTGCCGGCCCTGGCTTTTGCCCCGGTTTTTTTCACAATGTCCTTAAGCGCCTCAGGATGTCTTGAACTATAGAATATCTCATACCCGGCCTTTCCAAGCAGGAGCCCCAGATTGCCCCCGATGTGCCCGGACCCGATGATCCCGATCTTTTTTATTTTCGTTGCGACCGCAGGCATACAGTAAAACCTCCTTTCACGGACTTCGCTCTTTTTTTGTTTTTTACTTTTTGTTTCTTGCGTGGTCCGCTTTATTATTAAAAGTTAGCTCCCGTATGGCTTTCAGTCAATACGGCTTTTTCTCTTTCCGCCCTTTTTTTGTTTTTTAATCGGAAGCGGTCTTCTTTGTCTCTTTGCCAGGAGCATCTTTAAGGGCTTTTGTCCTGTTTGCCGCCTCAAGGGCCTTTTTTATTTTATCCAGCGTGTCTTTATAGGCGGCATCTTTGGCAGGGTCGTTCGCGCCAAGCAAGACGGCCTTGCCGGCCAGCATTTGGGCCTTGTCCAGATCCATTTTCCGGGTGTAATAAAGCCATGCCAGGTTGTTGTACGCGTCCGGGTCGTCCTTGTCTTTATCTATCGCTTTTTTATAGTATTTTCGGGCCGCGTCCATATCTCCCTTCTCAAAGCTGACGTTGCCCATATAGACCCATGCGGCAGGGAGCTTTTTTGCGGCCTCCCTGTACTGCTTCATCGCGGCCTCATACTCCCCCTTTCTCTCATAGGCGACACCCAGGTCCAGGTGTTCCGCGGGCGACAGGGGGTCATGCAGTATGATTATTCTCGGCAGCGCTCCGCAGGAGGAGAGGACGAGGCAAAGGACAATGCAGGGCAGCGCTGCCTTGAGCGCTTGCGGCAAGGCCACGAAGGCAGGTCCGGAGCTTGTTTTTTTCATTTATCCATCCTTTTGGCCGCGCTCTCTCTTGTTTTTTCAGTTTTTTGTTTTTTCGTTATCAGGAGCGTCCAGTAGCCGGTCTTTTTCCATGGGCCCATGAACTCATCCCACGGTATATGTTCGAAGGGTCCATTCAACGAATGGACGATGGGTCCGCCCGCGTCGTATCCGGCAACCACCATGAAATGCCCTTCCTGATAAACCCAGAACCCGTAATCCACAAAGACTATAAGCGGCCGCCCCCGGTCTATCTCCCTCATGATGTCACGTTTGCTCCCGCTGTACTGTCTTGCGCTGAATCCGGCCTGCTGCGCATAGAAGAGCATGTCTATGCCAAGAGTGCCCCTTGCGGTCTTGCTGTATATGGAGGAAGCAATGGAGGCAGGTGTGACCCCGGACCCGTAATAATCAAGGACCTCGGCCATGGCTGCGGGGCCGCACTGATGGTCTGCCTGGGGGTAGAAGGGGACTTTTTGCAGGACGCGGACTGAAGCATCCCCTGAAGCATTCCAAGTATGGAAGTTTTTCTCGCTTGTCGGGCCTCCGTAGGGCAGGGCTGGGGCCCCGCCGTTTACCGCGCAGGAGGAAAGCAGGAATAACGCCAGCACTAAAGGGCGCGTCAGAAAGGAAAACCGGCGCCATGAGGACGTCATGGCGCCGGTTTTCCGCCGCAATAACCGCATCGAAAAAACAAGACCAAAAGCCGGGAAAAATGAAAATGCCGCTTTCAACAACAAAAGACCGTCTACCTGACGATGACCTTGTGCCCTGTCAACTGCAGTATAAGTATCACGAGGATCACGACCACGAGCAGGGCGATCACGAACCCTGCGCCGTCTCCGCCCACCTTGAGGCTTCCAAGCTTTTGCGCGAACTGGTGTATCTGCTGGTCGCTCATCCGGGAGAGCCTGGAGTTTATCTCTTTTTGCGAGAACCCGAGGTCCGCCAGTCTCTTGGCAACCAGCCTGTTTTCAAGGACCTGTTGTATCTTGTTCAGGTCCCGCGCCCTGTCCGTATGCGGCAAGGCCACCACGCCTGAAGGCGAAAAACTGGCATCAACCCTTGGGGCGATGCCGATGACGAACATTGCTGCAATAAGATACCATGTGATGTGCCTCATTAAAACGCGCCTCATTTCCTGCCTCCTCGATTATGGAAAAAATAAAATAAAAGGCCTCCCGCCCTTTTGAAAATATAGAGTACTTAAAACGTACATGCCCGTCAAGGGCATGCCGCACAATTTTTTGCCATGCCTGGCAGGACAGACGTTTTTACCCGCCTGACCTTAATGGTCCGGCTGCCGGCGAAAGAGGCAAAAAGGCCGGCAGCGCCTGTCCGTAAATTTTTTCGGTTATTTTGTCTGGTTGAAAAATTTTTTTAAAAAAAGGTGGAAGAGCAGGGGCATGTCCGCTGTCATATGCTCTTCGTGAGTACCATGCCCCTGTAAAAATCACATCCCCGGCAATCCTGTATCTTTTGCGCATAGGCGCCCTGCATTCCGCCGTCACATCTGGTCCCCTCGACGACAAAACAGACGCGTCCCGCGTTAGGATAGGCCGGGCAGCCGTTCCTCAACTCCCTGGTGCATTTCTTGTAATCCCAGCAGTTCATCTTGATCATCAGTCCCGCTAGTCCTCCATGGCGTATTATTTATTAAGTGCGTCTTGAAATTTCATATTCCTGTCAGTAAGCGAACGGCTGCTCCCTGTTCAAAGAGAGCATCTCTAGCACCTTGGTCTGGTCTTCGTTGCCCATGCCGGCTATCTCGGCGCAGACCCTGAAACCTTCACCCTTGAAGAATTCGATGCTTTCTTCCCTGTAAGCGTTGCCCCAGAAATCTTCCATGGACTGCAGGATTATCGCCTCCGCGAGGCTTTTTACGCTCTTCTTGTAGTCCGCTCCCGCCGGCTGGTGTCCGTCCTTGCGCTCTAAAAGAGCAAAACTTCCTTCATAGGTCCCCTTCATCTTGAGCCTCCTTGTTGTTTGTGCGCCTTTTTAGGACGCTGGAAATCTACCGGCCAGCAGGCCGTCTTTTTCAAGTGTGTAATCGATGCCGAAGAAACTTCCCGCCCCGCCCGGATGGTCCAGCACCCCCATTATCCTGCCCTTAAGCTCTTCGAACTCAAGGGGCTTTTCCATGCATGCGTAATCGCCGATGGCCCTTATCTGCGCCTCGATGTCCGGAGTTATGAACGCGGTTAGCACAATGGCCCTGACATCTGGAAAATCCCTGCTTATGTTCTGCAGGAGTTCGAACCCGTCCATCTCCGGCATCTTCAGGTCGGTGACCAGGACGTCTATCCTGGGTCCGCTCCTTAGCACGTCAAGCGCGCACCTGCCGTTTTCTGCGGTGAAGACCTTGAAGTTCTCCTCGCAGCTGTTCAGGCCTTCAGATAGGCTTAACAGGAACGCCTTCTCGTCATCCACAAGCAGGATATTTTTTGTGTACGCGTCCATGTCTTTTTAGTAAGCAATCTGGATGCCAAGCAGGATATTATTTTAAATATTATTTAGATACGGGGACTTATGAAAGAAAAGAAGGCCGGATGGCTTGGGGCCAGCGGCCTTATGAATGGTTCATTATGAACTGGTGGTTCTTTTTAGACCGTACTCCTTCACCTTTCTTTTCAGAGTTGAAAGGGAGATGCCAAGGGCCTTTGAGGTCCTGGTATAGTTGTCGGCCAGAAGGGACAGGGCATGTCTTATATAGTTTTTTTCCAGCTCAGCCAGGGGCAGCAGCCCGTCGGCGGTAGGGGCAAGGGCATTTTCCGGGCAGGGCGCCGGAGCCGTGGCTGGCTCCGTCAGCAGCTCCGCGGGCTTGAGCACCTCCGAGCCCCGCTGAAGTATCACCGTGCGTTCGATGATGTTCTTAAGCTCCCGGATATTGCCGGGCCACCTGTATTCCATGCATTTTTGTATCTCCGTCTCCGGGAAGGCCATCTCCCTGCCTCCCGGTATCTTGCCCAGGAAGTATTTGCAGAGCTCCGGTATGTCCTCTTTCCTTTCACGCAGCGGCGGCACGTGTATCCTTATCACGCTCAATCGGAAATAGAGGTCTTTCCTGAAGCCGGTGTCGAGCATTTTTTCCAGGTTCTTGCCGGTGGCGGCGATTACGCGCACGTTGACCGTCTTCACCTGCTCGCCGCCCAGCCTGCGTATCTTGTGGTCCTCAAGGACGCCAAGGAGTTTTGATTGCAGGTGCATCGGCATCTCTCCTATCTCGTCCAGCAGGAGGGTGCCGCCCTCGGCCATCTCGAATATGCTTTTCTTGGCGGAGACGGCCCCGGTGAAGGCCCCTTTTTCATAGCCGAAAAGCTCCGCCTCTATGAGGTTTTCGGGCAGGGCCGCGCAGTTTATGCTGATGAAAGGTGCCCGCCTCAGGTGGCTTTTGTAGTGTATGGCCTTGGCCAGCACGTTTTTCCCCGTTCCCGTCTCCCCGGTGATGAGGACTGGGGCGTCGGTGGAGGCCGCCGACTCAAGGAGCCTTGAGATGGGGGCAAGCCCCCCGCTTTCCCCTATCAGGACGGCCTCCTCGCTTTCCCTGGCGCTGTGGTATCTCTGCAGCTGCTCTATCCTTTCGAGCTCGATGGTCCTGATCGCCTGTTCGATGGCGTGGTCCATCTCCTCCAGCTCGAAGGGTTTTGACAGGTAATTGAAGGCGCCCGACTTCATCGCCTTCACGGCCCCGTCATAGCTGGCGTGGGCGGTGATGAAGATGATCTTTGTCTGGTCATTGTATTTGAGTATGGACGTGCAGAGCGAGTCGCCCTCCACATCAGGCAGGCGCTGGTCCAGGAGCACCACGTCAGTATCTCCCCTGGAGCTTGCGGCCAGGCCGTCGGCCCCGGTATGGGCAATCCGGACTTCCATTGAGTCGCCCTCGAGGTATTCCTTCAGGCTCTGGCAGAAGGTCTTGTCGTCGTCGATTATGAGCAGCTTCCTTACGTTCTTGCTCTTTCCGCGGTCAATTTCCATGCGTGCCCTCCGGAATGAATATGTCTACGGCGGTGCCTTCGCCCAGCACGCTCGATATCTCCACCGTGCCGTTCATCCTGGTCACCATTTTTCTGGCCAGCATAAGCCCCAGCCCCGTGCCTTCGGGCTTCGTGGTGTAGAAGGGCCTGAAGGCGTCCCTGAGCTGGCTGGGCGACATGCCGCACCCGTTGTCCTCGATATGAATAAGTACGCGTCCAGCCATCCTCAGTATTTTTATGTCGATTCTTGGGTCCTTCCTGTCTATAAGGGCATCGGCCGCGTTCGTCATGATGTTCAGCATGACCTGCTGCAGCGCCCTGGGGTCCGCGCGGCAGAACTGGGCCTCTGGCTGCACGTAAACCCCTATGGATATGCCCTTCCTCTTGAAATCCTCGTGGACAAGGGATTTGAAGTTGTTCGCAAACGGGATTATCTCCACGTCCTTGAGCTCAGGCGCTTCGTGGACGTTGAAGCTCTTCAGCATCTTAAGCAGGTATTCCATCCTGGCGAGCTCCGAGATGGCCCTGTCCAGGTATGTGTCTATCACCTCTCTGCTGCAGCCCCTCTCCAGCTTGTTCTTAAGCACGCTTAATGCCATTTTTATGGAGCTCACCGGATTGCCGATCTCGTGCCTTATGCCGGAGAAGACATATCCGATATTGTCCATCGTATTGACGGCCTCGGCAATGGATTCAAGCCGCAGCTTTTCGGTTATGTCCCTGGTCACGACCACCACGTTCGTCACCTTTCCCGAACGGTCCCTTACAGGAGCGATGGTCTCTTCCACCAGCAGCAGGGCGCCGTTTCCGCCGGTCAAGGCGAACCTTCCCGTCCAGGGGCTGCCGTTTGCGATGGTGCCGCCGAAGAGCTTCTCGAAGCTCAGGCGCTCCTGTCCCTGGCTTTTCCTGTCCATGTCCTTTATGTTCGATCCCAGCGCCTCTTTTTTCGTGAGCCCGGTGATCCTTTCGAAGCTTTCGTTCACATACTGTATCGTCCCGTCCAGGGCGGTCACCGTCATGGCGTCGGCGGCGGACTCGACCGCGGCGGCAAGGAGCGTCCTGTCCTCCTCGGCCTGCTTCCTGGCGCCGATGTCCTCGACCATGCCCAGGTAGTAAAGGGGGGAGCCGTTCTCATCGCGGACCATGGAGACCGTCAGGTTTGCCCACATTGAGGACCCGTCTTTTCTTATATAGCGTTTTTCCATCTGGAAAGTTGGCACGTCGTCTCTGAACAGCCTCTCACGGAGCTCCTCGTTGGGGAGCAGGTCGTCAGGATGGGTGACTTCCGGAACGCCCATGGAGCAAAGCTCCTCCTCGGTGAAACCGAGCATGCGGGACAGCGCCGGGTTTACCTTTATGTAGCGGCCGTCCAGCTCTGATATGGCCATTCCGAGAGGGCCTTCCTCGAACACCTTCCTGAAGCGCTCCTCACGCTCGATCAGGGTCTTTTCGACCGACTTCTGGGCGGTCACGTCCAGCGCCGCGCCCAGTATCTGTGAAGGCGAGCCGTCCGGGTTCCTCGTGAACACCGTGTCGCGGCTCATAAGCCACCGCCACTGGCCCCGGGAGTCCTTCATCCGGTATTCGATCTCCAGTATTTCGCCGTCCTTGAGCGAAAGGAAGCGCTCTTTCATGGCGGTGAGGGCCGGAAGGTCATCCGGGTGTATGAGCTTGATAAGGTCCCAGTTGTCGAAATGCTTTATCTGCTCGGGCCCATACCCCATTATCTTGAGCATCTGGCGGTTGGAGTAGACCACCTGGTGCCCCGACAGGTCGTAAATATAAAGCACATTCGGGCTAAGGTCCGCTATGCTCTGGACAAAACGCTGGCTTTCGCGGAGAAACTCCTCAGTCTCGTCCCTTTTCTTTATCTCCCTCATCAGGAGCAAGTTGGATTCCCTGAGGCTCTCCTCGATGGCCTTTCTCCGGGAGATGTCCCTGACCATGGCTACGGCGTGCCATTTGCCGTCAATCTTTACCGGCGTCGTGGAGATCTCGACCTGGAACAGGGTCTTGTCCTTTTTCATCGCGAGCGATTCGAAGGTCTTTCCGACTACCGGGCCTTCGCCGGTCTCCGTAAAGGCTTTCATCCCGGCCATGTAGAGGTCGTGGTATTCGGGGGCGGCAAGCAGCATATGCAGGTCTTTCCCGCATATCTCCTCCAGCGTAAAGCCAAACAGGCTCTCTGCGGCCCTGTTCATGAACAGCACCCGGCCGTCGCTGTCCATATGGACGATCGCGTCCGCAGCGCACCAGGTAAAGGCCCGTAGAAATTTCACCGCCTCTTCCTGACCTATTTTTTTTATTTCTCCCATCGACGGCCATTACCCCGGCAAAAACCAATAAAATAAAAAAAACAAAACAGAAACCAGAAAATTTTTTTATTTCATAAAGAAACGCCAGCGGTCACATCCGGAATCTATCCCTTCCCTCGGTTTAGGATAACCTAACACAGGTCAAAATCTCAATCCGTAAGAAGAGTAAAAACAAAGGTTCTTCCGGGAATCCTGTGGGCGGACACGGCCATTTTATTTTTTTAAAACCCACCCTGATTTCACGCGCGGTCCAGGACCCGCGCGGCCCTCTCAAGCGCGGGGGTAGGAGCCACCCGATACCGGGCTGGGAGGCGGGTGGTGTGAGGCAAAAAAGCAGTGGCCGCCGCGACCAATTCATTTGACATTTCCAGGGCGACATAGCGCGGCGGCAACAAAACCGTTTGCCTTATTCATTTGAGCCCCGCCCCCACGCAAAATTCTTGAAGCGCCGAAATAAAAAAATGGCCGGGCGGCACGGCGGCAAAAAACATGGATGCGCCGTCACCGCGTAGAGACCAGCCGGTAAAAGACCTCTTCCAGCCGCCTTGAGTTCTTCTCCACATCGAAAAGTTCCCCGACCTTCTGTCTGCCTTTTCGGGAAAGCTCCATCCGCAAACGCTCATCGTCCATGAGCATTTTTATCTTTACTGCCAGGTCCTCACTGCGCCCCGGCCTGAACAGAAGACCGTCAACGCCGCTGGTGATGATCTCCCTTATGCCTCCTCCGTCGGCCCCGATGACCGGCACGCCCGCCGCCATCGCCTCAACAAGGGCAAGCCCCAGGCCCTCCCTCGGCGAGGGCAGGACGTTAATGTCCATGATCTTGTAAAAAGGCGCCGTGTCTTCCTGGAAACCGCAGACTGTGATGATCTTCTCATCCAGCCCGTTCAGCCTGGCGAGCTCTTTCATTATCCCGACCGAACGGGGGTCGCCCGGGCCCACTACAAGCAGGTTCAGATCGCGCCCC
>JAJYJB010000097.1 GCA_021789735.1 Nitrospirota bacterium | reverse complement strand
CCATGATCTCTTACGGGCCGGGTATGCCATGAATAAATCTTACCCCAAACCGGCTTTTTTGCCAGCGGGGCCTTTTAAAAAATCTCATCAAAAAAAGGGAAATGCGTTCTTCTGGAATTTTTTGTGCGGGGGCGGACGGTATTCGCTCCACTAAGTGCCGTCTCCCCCTGATTGCCAGCAACCATGCATCCCGCGCCGGGTCTCCCGGGTTGCTGCTGCGACATGTGACTCTCTATATTGGCACAGAGGGGCCCGCGTCACCCGCTGCGCTCACACCATCCGCCCCTCGCACAAAAAATTTCTGAAGAGAAAGAGCTTAAAATCGAATAAAAAATGCCCATTTGGTTTGACAGCTTTTTTGTATTTAGGTTAATTTGAAGAGATGGAATTAAAGGCAACGATCGCGCTTGTTCTGGGGCTTTTTCTCTTCACGTTCATCCTTAATCTGCCCTTTGGGTTCCTTCGTGCCAAGGTAAGGAAATTTTCAGTCCGCTGGTTCCTGTATATACATCTGCCCATCCCGCTCATTTTCCTTGGGCGGAGGCTGTCCCACCTGGACTACCGCTATATTCCCATATTCGTGGCGGCGGCGCTGATAGGGCAGATCTCCGGCGGGAAGCTCGTTTTTTAGGCCGCTCATTGATGTTTGAGGGGATGTTCCCGAAGGGATGTTCGTGAGACGGGCATTTTTTCCATCTTTCTTTTTGTGATTTTTTGAAAAACTTTCAGCTGCTGGAGCGCAAAAATGACAATACAAAAACAAAAACAGCTGTGGCTTGCCGCTCCCGGGACAATCCTTGTCCGGGAGGATGTCCCGGTGCCCCGGCCCGGCCACGGCGAGCTTCTCATAAAGGTAAAGGCCTCGCTTACCTGCGGGACCGATCTGAAGGCTTACCTGCGGGGGCACGATCTCATACCGATGCCCGGGCCTTTCGGGCATGAGTTTTCCGGTATCGTCGCGGCGGCAGGACCGGGGGTAAGAAAATTCAGGGAAGGCGATGCGGTCATGGCCGTCCACACGGCCCCGTGCCTCAACTGCCCGTACTGCGAAAAAGGGCTCTATAACCTCTGCGAAAAGATAATGGGCGCCAAGGTGCTGGGCGCCTTCGGCCAATACATACTTTTGCCGGAACACATAGTGGCGGTCAACACCTTTAAAAAACCGGAGGCCCTCTCATTCGAGGAGGCCGCCTTTCTGGAGCCCCTCAGCTGTGTGGTGCACGGGGTTGAAAGGCTGGGCACTGGCTCTCAAAAGAAAGCGTCCTCAAAAAAAACAAAAAACTCAAAAAATAAGACAGATGAGGCCGCGCTTATCTTCGGAGCAGGCCCGATAGGGCTCCTTCACCTCCTCCTTTTAAAGGCCAGAGGCGTAAGGGTGGCAGTGTGCGCCCTGGAGAGCTCAAGGCTCAGGCTCTCAAAACAGCTTGGCGCGGAGGCGGTTTTCAAGCCCGATGGGTTTAAAGGCCCGTTATTCGCCAGGTTCGCTCCGCTTGGAGCGGATTACGTCATAGAGTGCACAGGGCGGAAAGAGGTCTGGGAAGCAGCCCCGCAGTACGTAAGGCGGGGAGGCAGCGTGATGCTTTTTGGCGGACTGAAAAAAGGCGTTCCGGTCGTTTTTTCTTCAAGCCGGATACATTACGATGAGCTTGCCCTGGCGGCTTCCTTCCATTTTTGCCCGGAAGATGTCCGGCAGGCATACAGACTGCTTGCCGAAAGGAGGATAGACGTCTCCCCTCTTATCTCCGGCACTTATAGCCTCTCAGGGGCGGAGAGCGCTTTCAAGAAGCTTGCCGCGGGCAAGGGCATCAAATATGTAATCAAAGACGGGAAGAGATGAAGACCGCACGGCTTTATAGCTTTGGCGACATAAGGATAGAGGACATGCCGGTTCCGTCTCCCGGCCCTGGGGAGGCGCTCATGAAGACCATGGCCTCCGGCATCTGCTCCGGGGATCTGATGCCCTGGTACATAGAGAAAAAGGCCCCGCTGGTTCTGGGCCATGAACCCTCCGGGGTCATAGTGAGGACCGGCAGCGGTGTGGAGGACTTTTTTGCCGAGGGGGACAGGGTGTCCGTCCACCACCACGCCCCCTGCATGGACAGGGAAAATTGTCCCTTCTGCAAAAAAGGCCAGTTCGTCCACTGCAGCACCTGGAAGAGTTCCTCGCTCATACCAGGGGGTATTTCCGAATACATACTCATCCCGGCGGTGAACCTGATGCACGATACGCTAAAACTTCCCGAACCCCTTTCTTTCGAGGACGGTGTTCTTGTGGAACCCCTGGGATGCGTGCTCAAGGGACTCAGGAGGGCCGGTCTTCCCGCTAAAAACGCAATTTCTGTTTTTGTGATCGGCCTGGGAGTTATGGGCATCCTCCACATCCTGGCACTTAAGGCGTTTGGGGTGAAGGGGGAGAACATAATCGGGGCGGATACGGTGCCTTTCCGGCTCGAAAAGGCCCTGCGGCTGGGGGCGGGCCGCGTTGTCGATGTCTCGCGGGAAGATCCCGTGCAGGCGGTAAAGAAAATAACGGGCGGGCAGATGGCGGACCTCGTTATAGCCGGGCCAAACAGCGTCCGTGCCATGCATACGGCGCTGGAGACGGCCGGGCCTGGCGGGAAGGTAGTGCTCTTTACTCCGGCCAAGCCCGGAGAGGTGTTGAGCATAGACCCCAACGATATCTATTTCAGGGAGGTAAGCCTTATCCCAAGCTATTCCACTGGCCCCGAAGATACGCGCGCCGCCTTGGCCATGATAAACGGCGGGCATGTCCGTGCGGACATGGTCGTGACCCATCGCTTTCCCATCGGGGAAACACAGGAGGCGTACAGTCTGGCGGCGCGGGCGGCCGATTCCCTGAAGGTCCTGATCAGTTTTTGATCCGGAAATGTTTTTTGATTTTTTTGTTTTTTGTTTTTTGTTTTTTTGAAAAAGGAGAAGGCAAATGGAGAGAAAGGCCAAAACAGCGGGCAAGGTATATAAGCATAAAGGGAATTGCTCCTGGCAGGGGGTAAAGCCAACCGTATATAAGGAAAATGGCGAAGACGGCTGGACCCATGTGGCAAGGCATTCCCTGATCGCGGGCCTTTCGGGAGAGCAGACAAAATTCCATTTAAGGTATTTTGAGGTCTCCCCCGGAGGATATACAAGTCTTGAGATGCACAACCATGAGCACGTCGTGGTGGTCATAAAGGGGCAGGGCAGGGTGAGGCTTGGCGGGCGGACACGCGAGCTTGGATACCTGGACGTAGCCTACATAGGGCCTATGGAGCCCCACCGCCTGTCCAACCCGTATGGGGAGCCATTCGGATTTTTCTGCATAGTGGATGCCCTCCGCGACAGGCCGGTGCCCTTGATAAGGAAACGCGGGAAGAAGGAGTTGATTGCTATTTCAGAATTAAAAATATTATCATCAATGGATATAAATGTATGCCCTGCAAAGAAAAAATAGAAAAAACATTCCACCTCCTGTTTAGGGGGGATCATTTTCCCTTGAAAGGAGTTTTTGCCTAGATAATGAAGAGCTTTTTGGATAAGGTCTGGTCATTTTTCTCCTCCATAAAACTCGCTATCGTAATATTCGCGCTGGTTGCGCTCACGTCGATTGTCGGTACGGTAATAGAGCAACAGGCCTCTTATGCGGAAAACCTGAGGGTGCTTTCAAGCCTTGTGGGGCAGGGTCTGGCGCCTGCGGCATACAAGGTGCTGTATGCTCTGGGGTTCATGAACATGTACCGGTCCTGGTGGTTTTTGACGCTTCTTTCCCTGTTTGCCCTTAACCTGCTTGTCTGCTCCATAGACCGGTTCCCGGCCATCTGGCGCATTATGCGCACCCCGGTAAAACCGATCGCCCCGGACCAGATGAAGCGGATGCCTTTAAAGGATGAGTTTGTGGTCCCCGGCGGTCCTGATTCGGTCCTGGAGAAGGCCGTCTCCGCCATGAAATCCATAGGTTTTACTGCGAAGAGTGAGAAGGGGCCGGATGGGTCCGTGCAGTTATACGCGCAAAAAAATGCCTGGAGCCGTTCGGGAGTTTACGTAACGCACGTAAGCATACTTGTCATACTGCTTGGCGCCGTACTTGGCGTGTTCCTTGGGTTCAGGGGATATGTGGACCTGCCGGAGGGTTTCAACGCCAACATCGTCTACTCGAACAATATGGACATGTCCGACCCGTCCCAGGTCGCCCGGAGGGCGAGCCTGCTGGGGGCGCTTTATTCCGGCAACGGAGACCTTCAGACGGCGGCCCAATCGTTAAATGAAAGTCTCCCTGACTTTGAAAAGGACTTGCGGTCCGTGGGCGTCATCCCCCTGGGCTTCCAGGTTCTCTGCCAGCAGTTCCAGGTTCAGTTTTACGGCCAGACCGATATGCCCAAGGCGTACAGGAGCCTTGTTACCGTGTTGGAAAACGGCAAACCTGTCGTTTCCAAATGGATAGAGGTCAACCACCCGCTCAAGTACAAGGGGGTCATGTTTTACCAGTCCAGCTTCAGGTTAAGGCACGACCTTTCAAACGGGGTAGCCATACTGGGTATAAGGTCGCCTGACGGGCAAACAGAGACCCGGAAACTGAAGATAGGGCAGAGCTTCAGCATACCGGGCACCAAGGAAACAGTGAAACTGACCGAATTCAATCCGGCCCTCGCATTTGACGATGCGGGCAGGGCCGAGACATATTCGCAGATGATGACCAACCCGGCTGTAAAGGTCGACATTTCAGGTCCCGATGGGGCCCGGAGTTCGAAATGGATCGTCCAAAGGTACCCTGAGACGTGGAGTCTGCCGGACGGCAGCAGCGTGGGCCTGACCGATTTCTGGGGCGTACAGGCCACGGGGCTCCAGGTGAGGAAAGACCCCGGGGTGTGGGTCGTCTATCTGGGCTGCATCCTGCTTGCCCTTGGTCTTTATGTGGCCTTCTTCATAAGCCACAAAAAGATTTGGGTCCGGATGGCGCCGGATAAAAAAGGCACCCTCCTTACGGTGGCCGCGACATGCCCCAAGAACAGGCATGCCTACGAAAGGGAGATTGAAAAACTGGTCAAGCATCTAAAAGGAGGTAATCAGATTTGAGCTCGCGTTTTTTCGGCTTTTCCGAAATGGCATACATATTGGCGATGGTTGTCTATATCACCCACTTCGCCTTCAGGAAAAAAGCTGTCGGGGTCACCGCGACGGGGCTTGCGGTCTTTGGCTTCGTGTCCCAGACCCTGGCCATTCTGCTAAGGTGGAGAGAGTTTTATCTGCTTTCGGGGATGGGCGTCCTGCGCTCCATACCCCTTACGAACCTCTTCGAATCGATAATATTTTTCGTATGGTGTCTCATGCTGGGGTACCTGATAATGGAGTTCCGATACAAGAACCGGTCATTCGGCGCATTTGTTACACCTGTGGCGGCGCTTGCCCTGCTTTTCATTAACCTTTCCGGCATGTCCACCCAGATAGAGCCCTTGGTTCCGGCCCTCCAGAGCAACTGGCTGCTGGCGCATGTGACCCTGAGCTTCATCTCCTATTCGGCCTTCGCGCTTTCCTTCAGCACGGGCCTGATGTACCTGGTCATGACCACGGACAACCGCAGGGAGGGCGCCTATATATTCTGGACGGTGGCGCTGGGCATCTTTGCAGCCGTGCTCATTGCCATGGGCCTGGATTATGCAAGGTTCCATGCGGCCATGAACTCGAACTCCTTTGTTAAGGACTACCTTTTCAAAAGCACTTACAAGAGCGGCTCCTCCGCCGTGCAGGTGATAAGTTACCTGTCGACGGCAGTGTTCGTTTTCCTTGTGTGGAGATATGGCCACGCCCTGAAAAAGATAATCGGGGGGTTCAACCTGCAGTCCTCGGTCCTCGATGAGATAACCTACAAGAGCGTAGCGGTAGGCTTCCCCATATTCACGCTTGGAGGGCTCATATTCGGCGCCATCTGGGCAAACCAGGCATGGGGCGTTTACTGGAGCTGGGACCCGAAGGAGACCTGGTCTCTGATAACCTGGTTCATCTACGCCTTTTACCTGCACGCGCGCTTTTTGCGCGGCTGGAAGGGGCGCAAGATCGCCATGGTTGCCGTTTTGGGATTCGTGGCTGTCATATTCACATATCTGGGGGTCAACTTGCTCCTGAGCGGGCTCCACTCCTATGGGAGCCGGTAGGGGAAACGGAACCTCCTCCCGCAGCCTGCCCGCAGTTCACAGGTTAAGGGCCAGGTATCTGCTGTTGGTTGCCGGCCTTTTGGTGGCCGTGCTGGGTCTGTGGCATCTCATGTATTACAAGTCCCGCAAGGAAGACATGATCAGGGACACCTCTGTCAAGCTCTCCATAATGACGGAGATGGCCAAGGACAGCGTTGTCAGCCTGATGCTGGGCGGGCAGGACAGGCAGTTGGGCCTTTTCATAGCAAGGAGCATGACCCCGGAATTGAAGGCCATGCGCCTTATAACACCCGACGGCAAGGTCATCTCCTCCACCATGGCCTCCGAAAATAATTTCGTTGTCAGGGGCCTGCCCCTTGAGAGAAAAATAATCACCGGCGCCGACGGCATACCCCAGGCCATGTTCACGCCGATCTATAACGACAGACCCTGCCAGACCTGCCATGGGACAGACGGGGAAACCCTTGCCGTCCTTAATGTCGAACTCCTTAACAGCGGCCTTGCGCAAAGGATCGGGGCGCTTAGAGATGGAACGCTCTTTTCTTTCGCCGCCGCCTTCCTGCTCATCTTTGCGCCCATTGTTTTCCTGTATTCGCGCCTTGTCGACGGCCCGGTAAGGGGCCTGAAGGAAGCCGCAAAAAAGGCCGCCGGGGGAAGTTTCGATGTCAGGTTCAAGGCCACCGGAGATGACGATCTGGCGGGCATATGCACAGACCTGAATCAGGCGTTCGGGCAGTTCAGGCAGATGAGGGCCGCCCTCGAGGAGCGCCACCTGGAGGCCATGTCCAAGATGGAAAAGATGGCGTCTCTGGGGGAGCTTGCGGCCGCCGTGGCCCACGAGATAAAAAACCCGCTGGCTGGCATAAGCGGGGCCATCCAGGTCTTCGCCGAAGATATACCGGACAGCGATCCGAGGAAAGAGATAATGCAGGACATTTTAAACGAAATAGACCGCCTGGACCAGTCCGTCAGAAGCCTGCTTGCCTATGCCAGGCCTCCCACGATGCGGCCGGTCAAGGTGGGCATAGCCTCCGTGGTGGAAAGGGCCAGAGGCCTTCTTGCCAGGCAGGCTGAGGCGCAGTACGTGGAAATAAAGATGCCGGCGGCAAGTGATGATGTCATTGTCGAGGCGGACCCGGAGCAGATGCAGCAGGTTTTCTTCAGTATTATGCAGAACTCGCTTGGCCTGATGCCAAGCGGCGGGGTGCTGGAGGTCAGCATTGAAAAGGGCGGCGGAGAAAATGACGAAGATGCCGTAAGGGTCACGATCAGCGATACCGGCATGGGGATGCCGGAAGATGACTTGAAAAACATATTCAGGCCATTTTTTACAACGAAACGTTCGGGTGCCGGCCTCGCGGGCCCCGGCCTGGCGGGCTCCGGCCTGGGGCTTGCGATAAGCAAAAACATAGTGGAGCAGCATGGCGGGCGCATAGAGGCCGGGAGCAGGCCCGGCCTGGGTAGCACCTTTCATGTTATAATGCAAAGTCATATAACTACCCAAAAAGATGGCTAAAACCAAGATTCTTGTCATAGATGACGAAAAACTCCTCAGGTGGTCCCTGGAGCAAAACCTTTCCAAAGACGGCTATCAGGTTGTTGTGGCCGAAAGGGGTCTGGACGGCCTGACCGCGTTCAGGGAGGAATCTCCCGATATAACTTTG
>JAJYJB010000017.1 GCA_021789735.1 Nitrospirota bacterium | reverse complement strand
TTGAGATGGAAGAAGAACCGCATTCTTTTTTTCAAGGCTATAATACTTTCCACTTGAAGCATGCAAAAAATGAGAGCTGCCTTTTTGTTAAAGTACAGGGTGAAGTCTAGCATCCGCAGCATTCAGCGAAAAGTGCGGAGTCGAAGGGGAACCTGGTGCTGGCCCCCTGTCATGATACGCGTTTATTTACAGGTGAAGTCATAACCCTATGGCAAAAAATGCGGTGTGTGGTGTTACAGGGAGAAATCATACCCTCGCAGTAAAAATGTAAGCGGTGTGGAGTCCAGGAAAGCATTGCAGTGCATGTTTTGGGGGCCGGAATGGATCGGAATCAATGTTCGGAATGGTCTGGATATTCAGTCGAAGAGTAAGGGTGATGATAACCGGCCTGATATAATCTAAAAAACAAGTCTTTCCCGAGCGGCTGCTTCCTGTTTTCTTTTTTATCCCTGCGGCGCAAAACAAAAACCCGTGGCAAAAGGAGGACCAAGGAGCATGAAGAAAAGGCTTGGAATTTACATCTACAATGGGGCCGAGGTCATCGACTGGGCCGGACCGGCCGGCGTGTTTGCGGTGGCGCGCAGGATGGACCCGGAGCTGGATGTCTTTCTGGTGGGAGACCCGCTTTCCCCCGTTATGACAACCGGCAACCTGACCATCACGCCCAGGTACAGTCTGGACCAGAAGCCGGATATGGATGCGTTCCTTATACCTGGCGGAATAGGCTCACGCGCGGAAATGCACAACGGCCGCCTTATCGATTTCGTCAAAACGCTTCCCGAAAAGACACTTCTGGTCAGCGTGTGCACAGGTTCCTGGGTTTTCGGCAAGGCTGGACTTCTGGACGGGCTCAAATGCACGAACCGGAAAAACGCGGACCCTGGAGAAAAGGTCGTGCCTATAGACCGGCTGGCGCAGATCGCCCCTAAGTGCACAATAGACAGACACCGCATTGTGGACACCGGGCGGATACTGACCGCGGGGGGCATAACATCCGGCCTTGAAATGGGCTTCCATCTTCTGGAACGGTTCGATTATGACGAGGCCTTCGTAAACATGGTCGCACACATCATGGAATACGAAAAACAGTGGGCTCTCATGAAAGAAGACCGCCTGGTAGCATTCTGACAGAGAGGCCCAGGGGCAAAAAAAGCGGCCAGGGATCCACTGGACGTCATTTTTCCTTAACGGGCTTCTTGCGCCGCAGGACTGTTTGCAGTAGGATTTCGGCATGACACAGAACCGGCTTAAAAAAAATAAAACCAGCCACGGGGGGTCCTGAATGGCCATGGAAAACCGGCCGCTGACGCGCAAGGGGCAGCTTTTGGAGCTGCTTGTCTTTCTGTTTCTTATCCTGCCCTCGCTCGTGCTTTCTTTTTTTATCGCCAGACGCATCGCCGGCGCCGGTTTTCTTTTTCTGGCGGGTTCCATAATCCTGCGGGACCTTGCGCTTTTATTTCTGGTGCTGTATTTTGTCTGGCGCAACGGCGAGCATTCAGTCGCTCTGGGGCTCACATCCAGAAACCTGTGGAAGGAAGCCGGCACAGGGGTTGCGGTGTTCATCCCCGTCTTTGTCCTCACCTCCGTCATGGTGAGCTATCTGCATAAGGCCGGACTGCCTGCCCCTCCAAACCCGCTTCCCATAAAAATACAAGGAGTGGCGCAATACGTGTTAGCCATCATCATGATCGCCGTAGTGGCGGTTGCCGAGGAGAGCATCTTCCGGGGTTACCTTATACTGCGCCTGGAGGCTGTCACAGCCAGCCCCGCCGCGGCCGTGGTCCTGTCTGCCATGATCTTTACCGCCGGGCATGGCTATGAGGGCCTGGCGCAAATACTGGGTGTCTTTGTGGTGGGCCTGGTCTATGCCCTTGTCTACCTGTGGCGCAAAAGCCTTACGGCTACGATAACGATGCATTTCCTGCAGGATTTCATCGGCATAGTCGTTGTGCAGATGATGAAGCGCCATGCCTGACGCCCTGCGACGTACGCAATATTTGTACCGTGCATGAGGTTGACCTTCACACGCGGATATTGCTAACATTTTTTGCTGATGGCAACTTGCCAATTGAGGTATTAAATGGCAGACGTGAAAATCGATAAGACAATCGATGCCCGTTGCTCCCTGGGATGCCCCGGGCCTCTTATGGAACTTATTTCGGCCATCAAAAACGGAGAAATCGGAACTGTTATCGAGCTTCTTTCCTCGGAAAAGGATACGAGCGTGAGCGCCCCGCTATGGCTGTCAAAGGCCGGACAGGAACTGATCAGGGTAGAAGAAAAAGACGGATATTGGAGCATAGTCGCAAAAAAGATAAAGTAAAACCTTCCGCCTGGATTTCCAGGAATCCTTTTACAGGCTATTTCTCGTTTTCTGTCGTCATAAAGCCCGGGGCGCGTTTACCGGAAGGTGAAAAACCGGGGCTGCTTTCGCGAGGAAAAAACCCCGGCTAGAGGTGCAGGAGCCTCTCCACCTTTACAAGGCCCCTGAAGGCCTCGCCGATGCCCAGAAGCTTTCCATCGGGGGCCTTTATCCTTACGCTTCCGGAAATGGGCAGGCGGGCCCTGAAAGGCGCTCCGTTTTGTATCTTTTTTAAGTCCTGGGCCTCTGTCTTCACCTCTTCAAGAAAGCCCAGTGCCCGGTCTATCTCAATGAGCGCGGCGGACGCGGGGCCCGCGCCCTCAGGGCCCAGTTCCCCCGGACGCACGGAGTCTTTTACGTCAAAAGGCCCTATCGCGGTCCTCCTCAGGCTTGCCACATGGGCGAAGGTGCCCATTCTTATGCCGATGTCGTCAGCAAGGGCCCTTATGTAGGTCCCCTTGGAGCAGGACACCATGAGCCTTGCAAAAGGCGGCTCAAAATCAAGAATGGTTAATTCGCTTATCTCCACTTCACGCTCCTCGCGGACGACCTCTATCCCCTGCCTGGCCAGCTCATAAAGCGGTTTGCCGTCCTTCTTGAGTGCGGAATACATTGGTGGCATCTGTTTGGTCCTGCCAAGAAAAAGCGCGAGCTCCGCCTCAAGGGCCCCGCGGTCTATATCCGCGCTGCCCGTTTCCGTGACCACGCCGCAGGAATCGAAGGTGTCCGTCCTTTCGCCAAATTTTATGGTGGTCTCATATTTTTTAGGCAGGTCAAGGAGAAAACGGCTCACTTTTGTTGCCTCGCCCGTGCAGACGATCAGAAGCCCCGTGGCCAGCGGATCAAGCGTTCCGGTATGGCCCGCCTTTTTGATTCCCATGCGTCTTTTTACAAGGCTTACCGCCTGCTGCGAGGTAAGCCCTTCAGTTTTGTCCAGCAGGATGATTTTGTCCATGGTAGAGCCTATTATTTTACACAAAGCGTATGGGGTGAATCAAAAGAGGGTACAGTACATCGAGTAATGGGGCAGTTTGATAAAAATCTGAAAAAAGCTCGCTAAAAAGGAGGCGTGGTGGGATGGCGGCTGCTTATTTGCCCGAATGAGACCCTGCGGGGTAACGAGAAAAATAAAAGTCTCATTCGGCAAATCCCCGGAGCGAGAATGAGCAAGCCATGCTCACCCTGTCTCCTTCTTTTAAATTAAATGGCCTTTTTCTTTTTGGGCACCTTCTGCCAGTCCTTCAGGAACTTGTCCATCCCTGCGTCCGTAAGCGGGTGCCTGGCTAGCTGTTTGATGACGGAAAACGGGATGGTGGCCACATGAGCGCCCAGCCTTGCGGACTCGACCACATGCATCGGGTTTCTGATGCTTGCCACGATCACCTGTGTATCGAACATGTAATTTTCGAGGATTATCATTATGTCCGAGATGAGCTCCATGCCGGCCTGGCTTATGTCGTCAAGCCTGCCCACGAACGGGCTTATATAGGTTGCCCCGGCCTTGGCGGCAAGTAGCGCCTGGGTTGGGGAGAAGACCAGTGTAACGTTCGTCTTTATGCCCAGCGCAGAGAGCTTTTTTACCGCCTTCAGCCCTTCTTCCGTCATGGGTATCTTGACCACGATGTTCTTTGCGATGGCCGAAAGCGATTTTGCCTCCTTCACCATGCCTTCGGCATCGAGCGCTACGACCTCCGCGCTCACCGGCCCCTTTGCCACCCGGCAGATGTCCTTGAGCAGTCCGAAGGGCTCGCGGTTTTCCTTGCTGATGAGGCTCGGGTTGGTGGTGACCCCGTCAATCACACCCATGCTCCACGCCTCTTTTATCTCGGACAAGTTTGCCGTATCGATGAATATCTTCATTTCAAGCCACCTTCCCCAGAACGCGTCTTTTTTATTGTGAGGTTTTTTGCTTTTTGTGGGCTTATTATAGCAAAAAACCGGGAACTCCGTTTTTTGCCGGCAGGCAGTTATCCGGTCATTTTTTCATTGCTGCCCGCGGAGTGAAGGGCCTTTTCAACAACTTCAAGGATGTGCGCCGTCTTTATTCCGCCGCTTTCAAGCTGTATCCTGCAGCCCGGGCAAGAGGTGACGACAACGTCCGCACCTTCATAGGCCTTTATCCGCCCTGAAAGGAGCTCCCGCGAGATGTCCCTGTCCGTCAGGAAGGACCCGAAGCCGCAGCAGCCATCCTCTTTTGGTCTTTCGATATTCAAAAGCCTTAAAAAAGGTTCCGCGCTGGAGCCAAGGCCGTATTTGAAGTGGCACGGCTCGTGCCAGACAAGGCGGAGGCCCGTTTCCGCTGCCGCTGGCTCCAGCTTGAGCCTGTCCGGAGAAAGCAGAAAATCGGCCGCGTCCACAGCGTTTTCCACGCCGCCTCCCGCAAGCTCCGGGTAGAGCTTTTTTATCATGTACACGCAGGTGGAACATGGGCTCACTACCGCCTCCACGTTCAGCTTTCCGAATGTCTCCAGGTTTTTGGCCGCGAACCTTCTTGCCTCGTCCTCCAGGCCAAGGCCCCGGAGCGGCATGCCGCAGCAGACCTCTCCGCCCGGCAGGACAACCTCGTATCCGGAGGCAAGCAGCATGTCTACCAGGTCCTCGCCGGTCTCCGGCATCAGGTAATTGGCCGAGCACCCGGCAAAGACCGCCACCCTGCCGGCCGCCTTTCTGGGTGTTAACACCTGGTGACCGCTTTTAAGCTGGCGCGCGGGCAATCTTAGCCCCTCCGGAAGGCGGGGGGCCAGCCTTTTAAGCAGGTCGTGCTTAAGCCCGGTTATGAACCTTGCGGCGCTCATGCCCAGGGCGGGCCTGTTCAGGCCTGCCCGGAGCGCCGTTCGGGTGAGGAGCCTTTTGGAGTCCAGCTTTCTCAGGATATCGCGCGCTCTGTAGATGAACGTTGTGGGCCTGATGCCCACCGGACAGGACACATCGCAGCGGCCGCAGAGAGTGCAGGAAAATATGCGCCCTAAAAACCCGTCCGTGGGCTCCGTACCGCCAGCGGCAAGCCCGCGAAGGAGCATGAGCCTTCCTCTTGGGGAAAAGGCCTCGTTGCCTGTAAGCTCGTATTCGGGGCAGCGCGCCTTGCAACTGCCGCAGCGGGCGCAGTCATCTAGGCCCGGCCCCCCCGGGTTTGCCTCCATCAAGCGCCCGGCCGCCCCCGGCCCCAGTTCCCTGCCCAGGGAATTGCCTTCAAGGAGCTTGCCCAAAAGCCCCTCGCCAAGCCCTTTTGCGGATGTGGCAAGCGCCCTGGCCCTTTTGTCCAGGGCCTCATTCAAATTTTTCATATATCGATATTCCAAATAAACAAAAAATTATGGATGCTGTTGCTGTTTCCGGTAGTGTCTCAGTGTTTCCCGTCTATTTTTTTATCATCCGGTTCAGGCTCCCGCTCCTGAAACCCTCCAGGTCCAGGCAAACGAACCTGAAATGCCCTTTGAGCGCTGCCACGATCTTCTCTTTTGCCGAAAGCGCCAGGGCGAAGTCCGCCTGGCTTACCTCCAGCCTTGCAACGTCCCCGTGGTCCCTTACGCGGAACTCCCTGAGCCCGAGTTCCCTCAGGGCCTCCTCGCAAAGGGCGATCCTTTGCAGCCCCGCCTCGGTCACAGGCGTGCCGTAAGGCACCCTCGAGGCAAGACATGGCGAAGACGGCCTGTCCCAGGTGCAAAGCCCGAGCTCCCTGGAAAGGCGCCTTATCTGTTCTTTCCCTAAGCCAGCCTCAAGGAGGGGGCTTCTCACGCCCAGCTCATGCGCGGCCTTCATTCCCGGGCGGAAATCTTCAAGGTCGTCCGCCGTGCTTCCGTCTATCACGCACATGTATCCTTCCCTTCGCGCAATGTCCGCCAGGGCGCTAAAAAGCTCGGACTTGCAATAATAGCACCTGTCCGGCGGGTTTTCGTAGTAGCCCGGGTTTTCAAGCTCGCGTGTCCTTATGAGCCTGTGCGGGACGCCTGTCACGGAGGCCATCTCCACGGCGGCCTGCACGTCCCATTTGGGGTGCGAGGGCGAGGCCGAGGTCACGGCGAGCGCCCTTATGCCGGAGAGCTTCACGGCTTTTAACAGGAAGGTGCTGTCCACTCCGCCGGAGAAGGCGACCACCGCGCTTTCAAGGGCCTTGAGCGACCCGGTCAGGCGGTCCAGATATGGATCTGAAAAAATACTGTCCAAAAACAAAACAAAAAGCCCCTTTTTTTTCTGTCAGAGCGCCGTTATCTCATAGTTTTCCTGGTGCAGGGCAGGGTCCTCGTTAATGGTCACCTCAAGCCCGTAAGCGTTCTCTATCTCCTCCAGTTTCTGCCGCTCTTCATCCAGTAGCAGCTCTGCCACTTGCGGATGCGCGGTTATGACAATGTGCTTTAGGCCGTGCTTTGCCATGCGCTCCGCCTTTCTGAATATCTCGTAGCAGAGGGTGGTGACGGACCTTATGGTGCCCTTGCCCTCGCAGTACGGGCAGGGTTCAAGGAGGGTCCTTACGAGGCTCTCCCTTACGCGCTTCCTGGTCATCTGGATGAGTCCGAGTTCCGTTATCTGGGAGATGGTGCTCTTTGTGCGGTCTTTTTTCATCGCTTCCTGTAGAGCGCAAAAAACCTTCTGTCTGTTTTCGGCCAGCTCCATGTCTATGAAATCGACGATTATTATCCCGCCCAGGTTCCTGAGCCTTATCTGGTAGGCTATCTCCTTTACCGCCTCCAGGTTGGTGCGCAGGATAGTGTCCTCAAGGTCCTGCTTGCCCACATACTTGCCGGTGTTTACGTCTATTACGGACATTGCCTCCGTCTGGTCTATCACGATGTAGCCCCCGGACTTAAGCCATATCCTTCTGCCCAGGGCCCTCGATATGTCCGCCTCTATTCCATAGCCCTCAAAGAGAGGCTCGTCCCCCTCGTAGAGGTCTATCTTGCCCAGAAGTTTGGGGAAATAGCTCTGCACGAAATTTCTGACTTCCAGGTATTTTTTCTCTGAATCTATGACCATCTCGTCAACGCCGCTGCCCATGAGGTCCCGCACGCTCCTCAGGACCAGGTCCAGGTCGCCGTGCACCAGCGCCGGCGCGCCGCACTTCTCGTTCTTCAGGACAACGCTTTCCCACAGGCTTTTGAGGAAGTCGAGGTCCTTCTGGAGGTCTTCCCTCGATGCCCCCTCGCTTGCCGTCCGCACTATGAGGCCAAAGTTCTTTGGCCTCATGGCCTCCACTATCTCCCGCAGCCGCGTGCGCTCCTGCTCGTCCTCTATCCTGCGCGAAAGGCCTATGTGCTCCAGGTTGGGCATCAGCACCAGGTACCTGCCGGGAAGCGTCACGTAGGAGGTAACGCGCGCGCCCTTGCTTCCTATGGGGTTTTTGGAGACCTGCACCAGGATGTCCTGCCCCTCATGCAGGAGCTCCTCTATGTGGAGTTCCTGCCGTTTGCCATGAAGGAAATCGAGGCCGGAGAAGTTCTCGTCCTCGAACATCAGGGCGTAATCCTCCACTATGTCGGTGCGTATGTCGGCAACGTACAGGAATGCGGCCTTCTCCAGCCCGATGTCCACGAAGGCGCTCCTCATTCCGGGCAGGATGCGCAGGACCTTTCCCTTGTAGATGTTGCCGGCCAGGCTCGCGTTCTTCCTGCGCTCCACATAGACTTCCACGACCTGTCCGCCCTCAAGCAGCGCAAGGCGGGTCTCATGCCCCGTAACGTTCACAAGTATACTGTTCAGTCCAGCCATTGACCTGTTTTAATGCCCTTTTCCCTGTGTTTTCTCTTCCGGCCGGCAGGCCTTTTCAGTGGTAAAGTCCGTTTGGGCTGCAACGTCCATTGGCGATATGAAAGCCCCGTCCCTTTCGCCAAGCATCTTCGTCCTTATCGCCACGGCATGTTCCGCCGCCGCGCCAAACATCGCCGACAACACCTCATCCAGCCGCGCCTTGGGGCCCTCGGGGTCGTCCCTGAGCCAGAGCCTGATGCCGTTATTGTCAAGGACATCCGCCTGCTCCGCCATGCGCCTGATATCCACTTTTTTGCCTTGCCTGTCTCCCCGGTCTGCGCTTTTTTTCCCTTTTTTGTTTTTTCTGTCTTTTTTTCCGTCTTCCTTCCTGTCTTCCCGTTCCACAAAATGCTCGCTTTTGGCCATGAACTGGGCGGCCAGGGAGCAGTCAACGCCTATTATCTCATAAACATAGACGCTTATGAAGCTCTGAAGCGACTGCGCCCCCTCCGGTAGAGGAACGGCGGCCGAAACCGCTATTCCCCGGGGTAGCTCCGCGTTAAGGGGCCCCAAAACCCTGTCCGGGGGGATGCGGCGCGACAGTGCAACGTCCAGATATTCCCGTTTCCCCTGCACGCCCACACCAAGCGGAGGCCCAAAGGACACCTTGGGGGCCGGATGGAACCCCTCCGAATATTCTAGGGGAAGCCCGGCGCGCCTCATGGCTCGCGTCATGGCGGTCATGAGCTCCCGGTGAGAAAGGCACCCGAGGGGGTCCGCTTTCGAAAACTCAAGCCTCAGTTTGAATGTGTCCCTTGCTTTCAAGTCCTCACGGACGGGGTACTCATGGTCGTTAGAGACAACCGGGACGTCTTCATCACGGCGCTGCGCCGGGGCTTCCGCTTGGGACTTTCCATGGGCGGGGCCGCAGGCAAGCCCGCAGGCGGCGCATTTGACGCCGCAGCCGGCCGTTTTTTCAGTTGTTTCTCCCGTGGCCTTGCGGTACTCGCTTAACAGGAACGACTCTTTTACGCCGATGTCTATGTGCCCCCATGGCAGGGCGCAGCCCGGTTCAAATGTCCTTTGGGCACAGGACGCGATGTCTATGCCGGTCTCCTCCTGGGCGGCGGTCCAGGCGCCGTAGTTAAAGACGTCGCTCCAGGCGTCAAGCCGTGCGCCGTGACGGTAGGCCGAGAGGAGCAGCGCCGAAAGCCTTTCATCCCCTCTTGCGAAGGCGGCCTCCAGCAGGCTGAGTCTCTCGTCATGTCCTTTAAGATTGGTCCTGCCGCCCCGGAACGAGTTCCTTAAAAACTCCTTTTTCCTGGCAAGCCCGCCCATGCTCTCCTGCCCGCACCACTGAAAAGGCGTATGGGGCTTTGGAACGAAGCTGGAGACGCTGACGGTTATGTTGGCTCCCCGGCTTGCGTGTTTTTTTGCGGCCCGGAGGGCCTTCATTGCCATGGCCGGAATTGCCTCTATGTCCTCATCGGTCTCGGTCGGCAGGCCGATCATGTAATAGAGTTTCAGGTTGAGCCACCCTTCCCTGAAGAGGGTGTCCACCGCCCGCTCATAGTCTTCCTCCTCGAAGTCCTTGTTGATGACAATGCGCAGCCTGGCGGTGGCGGCCTCGGGGGCGATGGTAAAACCCGTTTTTCTGACCGTTTTTATCTCCCTCAGCACATCGGCGTTTACGGCCTTTACCCGAAGCGAAGGCAGGGAAACGGCATAATTCCTGTCCGAAAAGCGCCTGTTGAACTCCCGGATGAGGGGCAGAAGTCCGCTATAGTCCCCGGCGCTAAGGGAGGTGAAGGATACCTCCTCGTGCCCTGTTGCCGCAAGCGCCTGGCCCGCAAGCCTTATTACGGTCTGCGGGGTCCGTTCCCTGAGCGGCCGGTATATCATTCCGGCCTGGCAGAAGCGGCAGCCCATCGTGCAGCCCCGTGACACCTCCACGTTCACCCGGTCGTGCACAAGCTGCGCGTAAGGCACAACAGGGCGGACCGGGTAAGGGGCGTCTTCCAGCGAGGATATGATCCTGCGCCTTGTCCTTCCCCCCGACACGGCAGGTGATAGGGAAGGAACAAAAACCCCGTCGATGCCAGCGAGGATTTCTAAAATGGACGCCTTTTTCCCGTCACCCTCCATTTTCCATCTGAAGACGGCTTCAAGCATCTGCGGGACAGCTTCTTCGCCGTCTCCCACCAGGAAAGCATCAAAGAAAGGGGCCACCGGGGCCGGGTTTACGGTGGAAGGCCCGCCTGCGATCACCAGCGGGTGGCTTTTTTTGCCCGCTCTTTCCCTGCTTTCAAGCGGCAGCCCGGCAAGCCGCAGCATGTTAAGCGCCGAGGTGTAAGAGAGCTCGTACTGGAGACTGAAGCCTATAACGTCGAAGCCTGAAAGCGGTTTGCCGCTTTCAAGTGAGCCCAGGGACACAGAGTTCTCCCTCAGGTAGGCCTCAAGGTCCAGCCAGGGGTGGAAAACCCTCTCTGCGGAGGCATAAGGCAGACGGTTGATTATGTCGTAAAGGACTTTTAGTCCCAGGTGTGACATGCCCACTTCATAGAGGTCCGGGAAGGCCAGCGCCACCTTGACGGGGGTTTTTTCGTCCTTTTGCACAGCGTTTATCTCTTTTCCCACGTACCGGGAGGGTTTCAGGAATCTTTGAAGACGCATCTATTTAGGATATCAAACCGCCCCGAAATTTTAATAGGGCTGCCCCGGAAAAAGCCGATTTTTTTGACAAGTGCCTGAATTTAGTTATATTTTAGTAATATCTTTCTTGAAAAAGGAGTTTTTTCCGATGCACATAGGAATAATCGGCACGGGTTATGTGGGGCTGGTCACGGGCGCTTGCTTTGCCGAGTTCGGCGTGAACGTCGTGTGCGCGGACAAGGATAAAGAAAAGATAGACTCTCTGAATGCGGGCAGGATACCTTTTTACGAGCCGGGTCTCGAGGAGATAGTAGAGAAGAATGTAAAGAAAGGCTTTTTACGGTTCACAAGCAGGCTTTCGGATGCGGTGGACCAGAGCCTGGTGGTTTTTATCGCGGTCGGCACGCCGCCCAGGGGCGACGGCTCGGCGGACTTGAGCTTCGTGGAGGAGGTCGCAAGGGAGATAGCCCTTAACCTTGACGGCTACAAGGTGGTCGTGACCAAGAGCACCGTCCCGGTGGGCACAGGCAGCAAACTTAAAAAGCTCATAAGGGAAAACCTTAAGAACGGCGGGGATTTTGACGTGGCTTCAAACCCCGAGTTCCTGAGGGAAGGCTCTGCCATTGAGGATTTCTTGCGGCCAAACCGGGTGGTGATCGGCACCGAAAGCCCACAGGCGGCGGCCATACTAAAGGACCTGTATAATCCCCTCTATCTCCTGGACACTCCATTCGTGCTTACGGACATAGAGACGGCCGAGCTCATAAAATATGCCTCGAACGCCTTTCTGGCCACGAAGATATCTTTCATAAACGAGCTTTCCAGGCTATGCGAGAAGGTGGGGGCGGACGTGGGCACGGTGGCAAAGGGGATGGGGCTTGATAAGAGGATAGGGCCGAAATTTCTGCATGCAGGCCCGGGTTTCGGGGGTTCATGCTTCCCGAAAGACACCAGGGCCATCATAAACCTTGCCAGGGAGAACGGCCTTGAGCTGAAGCTCATCGAATCCTCCGTACTGGTAAACGAAGAGCAGAAGATGCTGATGGTGAACAAGATAAAAGACGCAATGGGCCAGGTCGGCGGAAAGACGCTCTCGGTCCTCGGTCTGTCCTTCAAGCCTAACACCGACGACATGCGGGAGGCCCCGTCCGTAGACATAATCAGCGAGCTTATGAAGCAGGGGGCCGGGATAAGGGCGTTTGACCCGGTGGCCGGCGAAACCGCCAAAAAGATGCTGCCTGAAGGTGTTGCCTATTTCAAGGACCCGTACGAGGCGGCCAGGGGGGCTGACGGCCTTATTATCCTGACCGAATGGAACGAGCTAAGGAACCTGGACATAGAGCGGATGCGGAGTGTCCTGGCAGGCCATTATTTTTTCGATTTCAGGAACATCTATGACCCGGCCAGGATGCGCCAAGAGGGGTTCAAATACTGCTCCGTGGGCAGGAGCTAGAGCCTATCTCAAAATTCCTCTCTCTTTCGCTTCAAAATCAATTTTGAGATAGGTTCCGGTTTCATAAATGATTTACCAAAGATTTTTGGGACACCACACCAAGGGTCAGTCGAAGTATTTCTTTTTTGCCCTCAGGTATTCCTGCTCCACCTTGCTTCCCGGATAGTCGTGGGAATATTTGTATCCTTCGCCATGGCCCAGCTCTTTGGCGCCCCTGTAGTGGGCGTCCTTCAGATGGTCGGGCACTTCGAGCGTCCTCTCCTGGGCAACGTCCTTCAGCGCGCGCTCAAGGGCCATGTAGCTGACGTTCCCCTTGGGCGCCTTTGCGGCATAGGCCACGGCAAGGGCCAGGGGTATCCTCCCCTCGGGCATGCCCACGAACTCGACGGCCCGCAGCGCGGAGACGGCAACGGTCAGGGCCTGCGGGTCTGCCAGCCCGATGTCCTCTGCCGCAAAGATTATTATCCTTCTAGCGATGAAGCGCGGGTCCTCCCCGGCGTAGATCATCTTTGCCAGGTAATAAATGGCCGCGTCCGGGTCCGAGCCCCTCATGCTTTTTATAAAAGCGGATATGGTGTCATAATGCTGGTCTCCGGCCTTGTCGTAAACGACCGCCTTTTTCTGGATGGACTCCTCCGCGACCTGCCTGGTCAGCCTTATTCCGCCATCAGCCCCGGGCCGGGTGGTCAGGACCGCAAGCTCAAGCGCCGAAAGCGCCTTCCTTGCGTCCCCCTCCGAAAGCCTGGCAAGGTGCTCAAGCGCGTCCTGATCGGCCTTGACCCGCATGAGGCCAAGCCCCCTCTGCTCGTCGGCAAGGGCGGTTTCCATTATCCGAAGCAGGTCCTCCTCGGAGAGGGGTTTTAGCTCAAAGACCTGGCTCCTGGAGAGCAGGGCGGCATTGACATAGAAAAACGGGTTTTCCACTGTTGCGGCGATAAGGGTGACATTTCCCTCCTCCACATCGGGCAGGAGCGCATCCTGTTGCAGCTTGTTCAGGCGGTGTATCTCGTCCAGAAAAAGGATGGTCTTGCGGCCGGCGCCCGCCTGCCTTCTGGCCTCCGTGATCACCTTTCTTACTTCGGGGAGCCCGGCGGTGGCCGCGTTCAGCCATTCGAACCTGGCCCTGGTGTGATTGGCTATGACCCTGGCCAGAGCCGTTTTGCCCGTGCCCGGCGGCCCGTATAGGATTATGGAGGTTATCTTGTCAGCCTCGATGGCCCGCCTCAAAAGCTTGCCTTCCCCAAGTATATGGGCCTGCCCCAGGTATTCATCAAGGTCGCGGGGGCTCATGCGGAAGGCAAGGGGGGGTTGCTTCCTTTGACTTTTTTGTTTTTCGTCCTTTTGGCCGTCGTCTGCGCCCGGACGCGGGCCGCCTGACTCGAACAGCTCCATGCTAAATTTTACCTTTTAAGACGAGGCATTGACAAATCGGGTCGTTTTTTTGGCTTGACAACCGCCATCCGTAACTGGTATTAATTTCCGTCATCTTTTTGAAGCACCCCATTGGGGAGGGGGCGTTTTTTTCTCGGCAACATGGCAGAAAGAACAGTTCTTCTAATCAGCAAAGACACTGCATACGCGGAATTTTTAAAGAAAAACCTCGGGCCGTCAGGGTATGCCTTTGAATTAAGAGAGGCCCTTCCGGCCAATCTGAGGAGGCCCGGCTATGAGACCCACCCGTTGATGATAGACCTCGGGATGCCGCGCTCCGTGGAGATACTTTCGTCATTCAGGGCCTACCATCCGGAGGCGAGCATCATAGCGGTGTCCAACGGCAACTTCAGGAAAATGGAAGAGGCCCTGAGGGCCGGGGCAACCTACGCGGTATTCGAGAGAAACGGCGGGGACCCCGGCACCCTCAAAGAAACCCTCCGCCACATATACGAAGGCTTTTCGGCCAGGCAGGAACTGGAGACGCTACGGGCACTCACGGAGCCAAAAATAGTCGCCAAAAGCGCCGCCATGAGGACTGCCATGAAGCTGGCCGATGACGCCGCAACGCTGCCTTTCCCGAATGCCGATAAACCGGTGGTCCTTTTCGGGCCGCCCGGCTCCGGGCGGGAGCTTGTTGCCAGGCACATACATTCAAAGAGCCACAGGTCCGGCATGCCGTTTGTAAGTATGACGGGCGGCGATGGGCTGGCAGATTCGATAATGGCCGCAAGGGGCGGCACGCTTTTCATAAAGATAAAGGACTTGAAGGCGCTTGGAGAAGAGGCGGCGGACGCTGTCAAGCACCTGATAGCCCAAAAGGAACTTTTTTACTCAGCCGATGGCTCCGCCCCGGCTCGTGTTGACGTACGTGTCATGCTGGGGTGTTTTTGCCCCGAGGACGCACAGCTGCTCCAGGGCATGGATTACATGGGCATCGAAGTCCCCCCGATCGAACAGCGCAAGGAAGACATAGTGCCCCTTGCGAACCATTTTCTTGAGGAGCTTTCCGCGTTCCTTAAGACCGGGAAGAAATATTTCACAAAAAGCGCCAGGGAAACGCTTGCGGAAAGGGAATACCCGGAAGGGGTGGGAGGTCTTAAAAAGCTTGTGCACAGGGCCTTTTTCCTTGGCACGGCAAACGCGATAGGGGACAAGGACCTCCTGGGCTCGGAGTTTCTGGGGAAATGCTCCTTCAAAGAATTTCTTGACGAAAGGCTCAGGCTGTATCTGAGGAAGATGGCCCAGCTTGAGCGCTCTAACCTTTATGACACCGTCATAAGCGAGGTGGAAAAGGCACTCATAGAGCTGGCCCTGGGCGAAATGGGGGGCAACAAGCTCAGGGCGGCAAAGGCCCTCGGGATGAACAGAAACACGTTCCGGGCGAAGCTGAAAAACCTTAAGATCGGTGGATACGCAAAGCGCCCCGCCGCCACAGGCAAAGAGCCTGCGGATTCCCGCCTGCGCGGTAACGACGGCCAAAAAAAACACGCCTGAAGCAAATGTAAGAAACGGACGCACTGCAGCGCTACACCGGAGGGGGTAACGGCGGGGTGAGGCTACAGGCGCGTGCCGCTCAGGGCGTCTTTGCAGTGGCAGCTTCTTTGGGAAGGCATAAGCGAGAGGGCCCTTTTGATGAGCGCCATCACCGCGGAGGTGCTTTTTGCCATCGTCTCCACCACCTCCGTGGTGGTCAGCTTTTCCCCGGACACGCCTGCCGCAAAGTTCGTGACCACGCAGACCGAGGCGTAGCATAACTGGAGCTCTCTGGCCAGCGCGGCCTCGGGCATCCCGGTCATGCCCACGATATGACCGCCGCCGCGCCTGAAAAATTCTATCTCCGCGCGGCTTTCAAGCCTGGGCCCGTTCGTGCAGACATAAGTGGCGCCGTTAAAGACAGGGACCCCTTCGGCCTTTGCCGCCTCCATCAGGACAGACCTTATTTCCGGGCAATAGGGGTCGGTAAAATCTATATGGACAACGTCCTGCCCGTCATAGAAAGTGGATTCCCGCGCCCCTTGGGTGAGGTCTATTGCCTGGTCCGGCAGCGCTATGCTGCCTGGCGGAAGCCCGGTATCTATTGCCCCTACCGCGTTTACCCCCAATATCCTTTCCGCTCCCAGCGCTCTCATGCCCCAGACGTTGGCCCTGTAGTTTACCTTGTGAGGCGGGATGGAATGCTTCGCCCCATGGCGAGGAAGAAAGACCACGGACCTGCCTTCCCCTCCGGGGCCCTCCGGAACGGCCATTATATATTGGCCTGAAGGCTCCCCGTAAGGGGTGCTTACGGCCTGCTCTTCCAGGAGCCTGAATCCGGGGACCGCGTAGAGGCCGCTGCCGCCTATAATGCCCAGTTTGGCCATGCTATAATACTAACAAAAGTAAGGCAGCGAACAAAAATGAAAAAGACCCTCTTTCCTTCCGGAGCGCACAGGCCGGGCCGAAAAAGAAAAAATCAAAAAAATTTTGAAAAACGGGGTAGGCAAAACTGAGATGACAGATGCCGGTCTTATGAAAGAGACGCTTAAGGCGGTGCTTTCCGCAAAGGGAATAGATTATGCGGACCTGTACGTGGAGTCCAGCCGCAGCACAAGCGTCCAGATAGAGGACAGCAAGGTTGAAAAGCTGCTTGAAGGGGCCGATTCGGGAGCGGGGCTCAGGCTCATCCGGGACGGCAAGACCTCATATGCATATACGAACAGGCTGGCCAGGGAGGATTTTCTCCAGATGGCGGCGGAACTCAAGGCCGCGGCGGCCCAAGCGGGCACGGGAAAGGACCTGGACCTTACAAGGAGGGCCCCGCAAGCGGAGTACGCGGTCAAAATAGACCCCGACCTTGTGCCGCTTGAAAAAAAAGTGGGCATGCTGAAGGAGGCCGAAAGGGCCGCCCGGGCCTGTCACGGCAGCATAAAGCAGGTAAGCATTACCTACAGGGAGACGTCCCAGAAGGTGCAGATAGCTTCCTCCGAAGGTTTTCTGGCCGCGGACGACCGCATCCAGACGGTTTTTCTGGTTAACGTGATCGCCAGGGATGGAGAGGTCGTTCAGACCGGCTATGAGGCGGTAGGCGGGGCCATGGGTTTTGAGCTGTTCGACCAGGTCACCGCTGTCGAGGTGGCGCTCAAGGCGGCAAAAAAAGCGGTAATGATGCTTAAGGCAAGGAGGGCGCCGGGCGGAAGGATGCCTGTGGTCATATCCTCCCAGGCCGGCGGCACGATGATACATGAGGCCGTAGGGCACGGCCTTGAGGCCGACCTTTCGCAGCAGGGGCTTTCCATCTATTCAGGCAAAATGGGTCAGAAGATCGCCGCCGGCATCATAAACGTGGTAGATGACGCCACCTTGCCCGGCAAGCGGGGTTCCTTCAGGTTTGACGACGAAGGCACGCCAGCGCAAAAGACCGTCCTGATAAAGGACGGCGTGCTCACGGGCTTCATGTACGACAGGCTCTCAGCCATGAAGGCCGGGGCGAGCCCCACCGGCAACGGCAGGAGGCAGTCTTACCGGCACAGGCCCATCCCGCGGATGACAAACACGATGATCAGCCCCGGCAAGACCCCCGCAGATGAAATACTTAAGAGCACGCCAAGAGGGCTCCTGGTTAAAAAGATGGGTGGCGGCCAGGTAAACACCCTTACCGGTGATTTTGTTTTTGACGTCCAGGAGGGCTACCTGATAGAGGACGGGCAGGCAGGCCCTCCGGTGCGCGGGGCCACGCTGGCCGGAAACGGCCCGCGCGTCCTCATGGATATTGATATGGTGGGGTCGGACCTCGGATTCTCGATCGGGACCTGCGGTAAGGACTCCCAGGGTGTCCCGGTCTCTGATGCCCAGCCCACCATCAGGGTGCCTGAGCTTGTGGTCGGAGGCGCGTCCTGATGCCAGGCGGCGGGCCCCATTTTCGCATTTAGATGTAGTGGTGTGGCTTTTTTGCAACGTGTGAAGAATATTAACAACATGCCGCGGTGAAAAAACTCTTAATTTATAAGTATCTTCGTCTGGCATGCTCATTGCAAGAGAAAGAAGCGATGAGAAACCAGCGGACATTGGCGAAAGAAGTGATGGTAGAGGGTGTGGGGCTGCATACCGGTGCTCAGTCGGCCATATGGCTGAAGCCTGCATCCAAGGACACCGGCATAATCTTTACCATGAAGGACGGAGGGGCGCCCATAAGCGCCAACGTGAACGCGGTCTGCGACACCGCGTTTTCCACGACTCTGAGCGCGGACGGCGCCAGGGTGAAGACGGTGGAGCATTTGCTTGCTGCCCTTTCCGGACTTGGCATAGACAACCTCCAGATAGAGATCGACGGCCCCGAAGTGCCGATCCTGGATGGCAGCTCCAAAAGGTTTGTCGATTACATGATCGCGGCGGGCATTGCCAGCCAGCCGTCGAAGAGGCCTTACCTGAAGATAGTGAAACCTTTCATATTCAAGGACGGTGAAGCGGAGATAGCGGCCATGCCGTACGAGGGAAGGCGGATATCCTACCGCATATTCTACCCTCACAGGCTTCTTGGCCGTCAGGAAATGACCTTCGAGTTCGAGGAGGGCCTTTTCATCACGGAGATAGCTCCCGCCAGGACATTCGGGTTCCTGAAAGACGTCCAGTACCTGAGGACGATAGGCCTCGCGAAGGGAGGGTCGCTTGAAAACGCGGTCATCCTCAATGACACCGAGGTCCTGAACTCTTCCGGGCTCAGGTTCAAGGACGAGTTCTTGCGCCACAAGCTCCTTGATTTCATCGGGGACATGTCCCTGATGGGGTTCCCGGTGCAGGGGCATATGAAGGCCAGCCGGACCGGGCACACCAGCAATCTAAAGTTTGCAAAGGCGCTGCTTGCCGCAACCGACTGCTGGCAGATCGCCTACGACGTGGAACAGCGGTCCACCAGCCTTAGATACGCCTGAAAAAAACTGCCGCCCACCGCATCTTTTTAATGGAGGTCCGTATCCCCCCTGTGGCTTTACGGCGGGGGCAGGCGGGCATGATGGAAAAGAAAAACACCTAGGTCAGATCCCCTGCGGTTTTTTTGCCGCCCGGGACCTCAATAAAAAAGCTGGGAAGAGTTTTTTCCTTGCGCTTAAAAAATCTTCCCAGCTTAGCTTTTTTCCTCAAAAACGTTTTTTTATTTCTTTTTCGCTGCCGTCTTCTTAGCCGCGGGCTTCGCAGCCGCCTTCTTCGCTGCGGGCTTCGCTGCTGCCTTCTTCGGGGCCGCTGCCTTCTTCGGAGCGGCCGCCTTCTTTGTAACCGTGGCCTTAGCCGCAGCCTTCTTAGCCGCGGGCTTCGCTGCCGCCTTCTTCGGGGCCGCTGCCTTTGCTGCCGGTTTCTTCGCTGTCGCCATCTTTTTCACCTCCTTTCTTGTGGGCCCCGGCCCCCTCTTTAGGCTGGCCGGAGCGGCGGTTTTTAACCTCTCCCCAAAAGAGGAATCCTCCTGTCAGAAAGTATTTTCTGAAGGGCGCTTTCCCGCGCTTTTTTCCTCTGGCGGTACTCCTGTTCGCCCATGCGAGTGAGTACCACCCTGCATCCGAAATGCCTGGCAGTTTCCCTGATGGCCTTTTCGTCGATCTCGCCGTCCGCAACGACCATTAGGTTTACGGTCTTGACGTCCCGGCCCTCCGCGTACGGGCCATAGATGAAAGCGTACACGGCGCTGCCTCTGAGCAGGGTCTTAAGGCTGCCGGCAAGGCCAAGGGATTTCGTTATCAGATTTTTAAGTTCAGAATAAAGGGGAGAGGCTGTGTCCGCCTGGAAGTATTTCAGATTGGCGACCTTTTCGCTCCGCACAACCCCGATCTTTTCGAGGTTGTCCAACTCTCTTTTGACCGCTGAGGGGTTTTTGTCGAGGAGCCTCGATATCTCCCTCATGTAAAACTTGTCCTCCGGGCTGTTTAACAGCAGCGAGAGGACCTCCGCCCTTATAGCCGATGAAAAAAGCTCTTTTAGCATCTGGTTTTATATAAAAGTATTTTTGTGCAAATGTCAACAAGAAAATCAATTTTTTGAACATTCGGTGCCTAAAAGGAAACGATTACTTTAAGGCAACGATCGTTGACGGACAGGGACCGTTTTTGGTTTCTTTCTTTTCTGGAGTCCTGTGGGAGTGCAGCCATTTTATTTTTTAAAACCCACCCGCCCGTTTTGCATGGGGCTTCCGCCCATGCCCCTCTGAAAATAAAAAAACAGCTGCAAAGCAAAAACATGAAAAATGCAGCGGGGGGCGGATGGTATGAGCGCAGTGGGCAACCGCGGGCGCGCCGCATGGAGCAGCGGCAAACAGGCAGTCCCGGCATGGTATATACGGTTTGCCCGGCATACACGTGGAGACGGGCCCCAGCGGAGCGAATACCGTCCGGCCCCCACCCGCTACCCCCACTTAGAGGTTTTTTATTTTATTTTGAGAGGCCTCATAGTATGAGGCAAAAAAGCAGTGGCCGCCACGGCCAATTCATTCGGCCATTCCCACTATATGGCGCGGCTGCGAAAAACCGTTTGCCGTATTCACGCGGGAAGGCCTTTATTCCAGGCCCAGCAGCGCCCTGGCGGTCTTCATGTTCATGGGGTCGTCGCCCTCTTTTTTCTTTGGGGTCTCCATGATGACCGGCACACCCCTGAACGGTGGGCCGTAGCCAAGGAAGTTTCTGAACCCATCCAGGCCTATGGCGCCTTTCCCCAGGTGCTCGTGCCTGTCCAGGCCGGAGCCCAGCCTCCCCTTGGAGTCGTTCATGTGGATGAGGCAGACCTTCACGTCCTGCGCCTGCCGGGCAAGAAGCCCCATCCCGTCCGCGGTTGTAATGTCGTAGCCGGAGGCAAACCCGTGGCAGGTGTCAAAGCAGATGCCCGCCGCGCCCGCCTCATGCGCCGTGCGCGCAAGGGCCTTTATGGACGATGGGGGCGCGCCCGGCGCGGGCGCCTCCGCCGTGTTTTCAAGCAGGAGACCGGCCCTGAACTTTTTGCTCTTTCCCCTGCCAAGGACGCTTTTGACCGACTCGATAAAAAGTGTGCGCCCCCCGCCTTCGTCTTCCCCGGCCATCTCCTGCCTGCCTGAATGGACGACCACGTAGCCGGCCCCTATGATATCGGCCCGCCTGAGCTCCTGCTCAAGCATCCAGACGGACTTCTCCCTCAGCGCGGTCTGGGGGCTTGACAGGTTCAGCAGGTAGCAGGCGTGGATGAAGACCGGGCCCAGGCCGGACTTCTCTCTTAGCTCCATGAACAGGCGGGCCTCTTCCTCTGGGATGCCGGCCAACTGCCAGCTCCTTGGGCTGTGGGAAAATATCTGGAAGGCGGTGCAGCCCAGCGCCTTTGCACGCTCTACCGCCTTCGGGAACCCCCCCGCTATGGACACGTGCACGCCAAACCTTCTCACATATCAATTATAGGATGGGGCATGCCCCGGGCGGCAATATTTTTGAGTAAAACGCTGAATTAGTTTTTAGCCGGAAAAGCGCGGCAAAAAAATAAAATAACTACGACTCTCCCTTTATTTGCTTTGGAAATGGCCTTATTGCTAAAATTCCATATCGTGATCACCGCGCTCCTCATATTGATAACCGCCCTTTTGCTCGTGAACATCTGGCTTTCCCTTAAGGCTGGCGGCAGGGATGACGGCGGCCCCGCCGGAGAGCTTAAAAACCAGGTCTCCTACATGGAAAAGGGTATAAGGGACGACCTTGGCCGGATGAGGGAGGAGTTTCAAAGGGGCGCGAAAGAGGCCAGGGAGGAGCAGGGCAACGGGCTCCGCGGATTTGCCGATTCAGTCTCCGGGCGGATGGCGGAGATAGCCCAGCTTCAGAAAAACCAGCTCGATGCCTTTTCCGGTCAGCTTGTCACCCTCACGAGGTCTAACGCCGAGCAGCTCGAAAAGATGACCGGCAGGCACACGGAGCTTATCCAGACGGTGGAGAGAAAGCTCGAAGTGGTGCGGGAGGCGGTCGAGGCCAGGCTGAGGAACATCCAGGAAGACACGAGCGCGAAGCTCGAAAAGATGCGCGAGACCGTGGACGAGAAGCTCCATAAGACGCTCGAGCAGAGGCTCGGAGAGTCCTTCAGGCTTGTAAGCGAGCGCCTGGAGCAGGTGCACAAGGGGCTTGGAGACATGCAGAACCTTGCGGTGGGCGTGGGCGACCTCAAAAAGATGCTCTCAAACGTAAAGACCCGCGGCATCCACGGCGAGATACAGCTTGGCAATATCCTGGAGCAGATACTTTCTCCGGAGCAGTATGAAAGGAACGTTGCGGTCAGGAAGGGCGCGCGGGAGAACGTGGAGTTTGCCATAAAACTTCCCGGCCGGGACCGGGAAGGCAGCACGGTATACCTGCCCATAGACTCCAAATTCCCGCTGGAAGTCTATTATTCCCTTGCCGAGGCTTATGAAAAAGGCAATCCCGCCCTGGTCGAGGAGGCGTCAAAGCTCCTGGAGCAGGCCATAAAGAAGTCCGCGAAGGACATAAGGGACAAGTACCTGGACCCGCCAGCCACAACGGATTTTGGCATCATGTTCCTCCCCATAGAGGGGCTTTATGCGGAGGTGGTAAGGAGGCCGGGGCTATTCGAGGTCCTCCAGCGCGACTACCGCATAACCGTAACGGGGCCCACCACACTGGCTGCCTTCCTGAACAGCCTCCAGATGGGTTTCAGCACCCTGGCTATTGAGAAACGCTCAAGCGAGGTCTGGAAGATACTGGGTGCGGTGAAGACCGAGTTCGACCGGTTCGGCGATGTCCTTAAGCGCGCGCAGGACAAGCTGAGCCAGACCAGCAAGGAGCTGGACACCCTTGTGGGTGTAAGGTCCAGGCAGATACAGGTGAAGCTCAGGAAGATACAGCAGTTTCCCGATGATGAAGAAGAAAAGGGGAAAGACCTTTTCATCCAATCTGATGGGCAGTCTGACGGGCTGGAAGACAACTGAAAGAACGCAAAGAAAAAGGCCAGAAGGTAATAAAATAAAGATACCCGCTCAAAAGACCCCCGCCGGGATCGTATTTAAAGTGAAGGTGGAGCCCCGCAGTTCAAAAAGACAGATATCGGGCATGCACGGAGACGCTTTGAAAGTAAAGCTTACCGGCCCTCCGGTGGAAGGCAAGGCAAACGAGGAGCTGATAGAGCTTCTCTCGGAGACGGCGGGCGTAAGGAAATCAGCGGTGAAGATACTGAAAGGGAGCTCCTCCAAACAGAAGCTCGTGCTCATCGAAGGGCTTGATGAGCTTTTTCTTGAGATGCCGGGATGAGATTTATAGCGAAGGCCGCAGACGATATCAAAAAAGACCTGCTTGAGCTTCTGGTGGCAAAAACCGGGGCCTCGGCGACCAAAGCCCGGTCGCTCATAAAAAAAGGCGCTGTCCTGGTGGATGATAAGGCCGTGCTGAGGCCGGATGCGCCGGTAAGCCCTGGGCAGGTTGTCGAGATAACCGGGAAAAAAGACAGGAAGCCCCTGGGCAAAGGCAGAGAGCATAAAGGGACGGAAAAGGGGCCTCTTTTAAAAGTCCTTTATGAAGACGATCATATCATAGCCGCTCAAAAGCCCGCGGGCATGCTCTCCATAAGCACAAGGACGGAAAACACGAACACCTTTTACAGGGCCGTATCAGACCACATAAAGGAGAATTCGGAAGGCCGCGGCAAGATATTCATTGTCCACAGGCTGGACCGGGAGGTTTCCGGGGTGATGCTTTTTGCAAAAAGCCAGGAAGTAAAGAGGGCACTGCAGGACTCCTGGGAAAAGGCCGAAAAGGTCTATAGCGCCGTAGTCCACGGACGCCCGCCCAGAAACGAAGGGACGATAACCGGGTGGCTTTGCGAAACCGGCGAAAACCTCGTGCGCTCCTGTCCCGCTCCGCCCGCGGCACAAAAAAACGCGTCCCGGGGGCATGACCGGCCGGCGGCTAAAAAGGCCGTTACCCACTACAGGCTGGTTGCTGAAAACAGGGAACAAAACCTGAGCCTTCTGGAGGTGAGGCTTGAGACCGGAAGGAAACACCAGATACGCGTTCATCTGAGGGACATCGGGTGCCCCGTAGTTGGAGACAAAAAATACGGAGTTTTGCCCCCTAAGGCGGCCCGCGGCCTTAATAAAAAGGGGCAGATGGGGCTTCACGCGGCGCGGCTCTCTTTCAACCACCCGGTCACCGGCCGCAGGATGGTCATCGAGTCCCCGGCCCCAAAAAGCTTTTTGGTTTTGTTTCCCTTCAAGGCGCCAAAAAAGGTCATTTAAAATAAAATGGCCGTGTGCGCCCACAGGGTCCCGGGAAGGGCCTAAAAAAGCCTGCCCAGCGCTTCTACGATCAGCTCCGAAAGCTCCGGGAATATGTGTATGCCGTTTATGATGTGGTCTGCCGTGCCGCCGTTTGCGATGGTGTTTGCCGCTTCCTGTATAAGTATGGGGGCCAGGGGGCCAAGGATATGGAAGCCAAGCAGCCGCCTGGTCTTCTTTTGCGCTATGGCCTTGGCAAAGCCCACACTCTCCTGCATGGCGATCCCCTTTGCCACGTCCGAGTAGGAAGCCCGGCCCACCAGGACATCGTCTCCGTAACGCGCCCTGGCCTCCATTTCGATAAGCCCCACCGAGGCCACCTGCGGATGGGAGAAAATCGCATGGGGGACCGAATCGAAATCCATCCTCCTCTTTTCATCATGCGTTGCATTGTGCCAGGCTATTTCGGCCTCTCTGTCGCCCGCATGGGTGAACATCTGTCTGCCTATGGCGTCCCCGAAGGCCCAGGTGTTCCCGATGTTCGTGAGAAGGCCGTCATCCACCTTTATGAAATTTTTTTCATCAGTCAGCATGCCCGCTTCGGAGGCCCTTATGAGGTCCGCATTGGACACCCTGCCCACCGCCACCATCAGGCGCTCCGCGGTGAACCTCTTTTTTCCCCCGGTCCTGTCCTCGCCGGTAACAAAAACCCCAGCCCCGTCGCGGCCTGCCCCGGTCACTTTTATACCCTTGCTGATCCCGGCATATTTGGACATCTCCGCCTCAAAGACGCTGACGATCTCCGGCTCCTCCTGCGCTATGAGGCTTTCCCTGGCCTCTATGACCGTGACCTTTGTTCCCATGGCCGAGAAAAAATGCGCGTATTCCACGGCGATATATCCGCCCCCGATCATGATCATGCTTTCAGGCGGGCTTTCAAGCTCCAGGACGGACTCGTTCGTGAGATATCCGGCATCCTCCATGCCCTCTATCCGGGGTATCAGGGGCCTAGAGCCGGAGGCTATGAAGACCTTTTCCCCTCTTATCATCTGCCCCTCGAAACGCCCTGCCAGCTCCAGCGTATGCGGCCCTGTAAAATGCGCAGGCACATCGTAGTAGTCCAGGTTTTTTCTGCCTGCCTTCTCTATCTCCCGCCTTAAAAAATCCTTTCCATGATTTCGGGCCTTGTTCATCCTGGCCATGATGGAGGCAAAGTCCACCTCCAAGACCTGCCCCTTCACCCCTATGCGGCCGGCCTCTTCGATCTCCCTTATCCTGTCAGCCGGGTAGATAAGCGTCTTTGAGGGCACGCACCCGTTGTTAAGGCAAGTGCCGCCCATCTGGTCTTTGCTTACCAGCGCCACTTTCAGGCCGGACCCAACCGCCTTGAACACTACGTTCATCCCCACGCCTGCGCCGATCACAAGGACATCATATTCCTTAACATTTTTCGCCATGCCTCACCCCTCCGGAACGCCCCGTTTTTAAAAATCTTATCACCAAAAAACGGGCAGGAGAATCATCAATTTTGAGACAGGTCCCAAGGAAGGCGCTGGCTGCCGCATGTTATTATAAAAGCGTTTTTTTGTTTTTTTGTGCCGCTAACTGGACCAAAAGCAAAAAATCCCGCTTGGAGAAAAATATGCCGGCACAGGAGGTTTTTTCATTTTCAGGATGAATTCAGAGGCGAAAGCCGGATCAGCCGGGCGCGATCATGGTCAGGAAAAAACGGGGCAGAAAAAAACAGCTTTCAGGGTGCTCGGGGCGATAAGCTTCTCTCATTTCCTGAACGACACCATGCAGTCCCTCATCCTTGCCATCTACCCCCTGCTCAAGGGCAAGTTCGAGCTGAGCTTTGCGCAAATAGGGCTGATAACCCTTTGTTACCAGCTCACCGCGTCGCTGCTTCAGCCTTTGGTGGGGCTTTATACGGACCACCATCCAAAACCCTATTCACTTGCCTTCGGCATGGGGTGCACGCTGACCGGCCTTCTTGCGCTTGGGATGGCGCCAAGCTACGGGTGGGTGCTTTTTGCGGCCGTCCTGGTGGGCACCGGCTCTTCGGTCTTCCACCCGGAGTCCTCGCGGGTGGCCCGGATGGCATCCGGCGGGCAGCATGGTCTGGCACAGTCTTTTTTTCAGGTCGGCGGCAACCTGGGGACGGCGATGGGTCCGCTGGCCGCGGCATGGCTTGTCATCCCCCACGGTCAGGGCAGCGTGGCCTGGTTCTCGCTGGTCGCTTTTCTGGCGATCCTGGTGCTTTTGCAGGTAGGCGGCTGGTACAGGCGCCACCAAAGGTTTTTTTCTTCCGCCCACAGCCCCGCTTTCCCCGGGCTCCATCCGGAGCTCCCGGCGCGCAAGGTGGCCCTGTCCATAGTCATTCTCCTGGTGCTGGTCTTCTCAAAATACTTCTACCTGGCCAGCATCAGCAGTTATTTCATTTTTTACCTCATGCACAAATTCCACCTTTCAGTGCAGTCCGCGCAGGTCCATCTCTTTTTGTTCCTGTTCGCGGTCGCGTCCGGCACCTTTTTTGGCGGCCCGATAGGCGACCGCATAGGGAGGAAACGGGTCATATGGATATCCATCCTTGGCGCCGCCCCGTTTGCCCTGGCCCTGCCGTATGCGGACCTGACGTGGACAAGCATACTGGCCTTTATCACGGGTTTCATACTGGCCTCCGCTTTTTCGGCCATTATCGTTTACGCCCAGGAGCTCATCCCGGGCAAGGTAGGGACCATCTCGGGGTTCTTTTTCGGGTTTGCCTTCGGAATGGGCGGCATCGGGGCCGCTGTTCTTGGCAAACTGGCCGACCGGCACGGCATAATATTCGTCTATCACCTGTGTTCGTACCTGCCGCTACTGGGCATGCTTACGGCGTTCCTGCCGGACCTGAGGCACGGGGCGCTGCGCAGGGACTTTTTTTCAGGCCCGCGCCTGAAGACAAGATAAAAAACTTTAACCGACAAGAAATTCCCTGTTAGCTTGCTGCAGGATAATTCATTTTCCCCCTTTTTTGCGGATGCCTTAATTTGACAACGGCTTCCGCCGGAACGGATAATTGAATATGGCACCTGTCAGGCGTTTCAACTCTTTCGGGGAATATGCCAAAGAAAAATTCGGCGGCAGAAAGCTCCAGAAAGTGAACATCGACGCGGGCTTTACCTGCCCCAACCGTGACGGCACCCTCGGGTACGGGGGGTGCGTCTACTGCAACAACAACAGCTTCAAGCCGGGCTCCTGCCGGTCCGTTTTGCCGGTCTCAAAACAGGTGGCAGACGGCATAGGCTACCTTGGGCGCAGGTACAAGGCAGGACTATTTCTTGCCTATTTCCAGCCATTCACCAACACCTACGCTCCCGTGGAGGAACTGGAGAGGCTCTACCTGGAGGCGCTGGCCCATCCGCAGGTCGCGGGCCTGGCAATAGGGACAAGGCCGGACTGCGTGGACGAGCAGAAGATCGCCCTCCTTGAAGGGCTGGCCAAAAAATACTTTATCTTGGTCGAATACGGGCTTCAGTCCATGCATGAGAAATCACTCCGGTTCATAGAGCGGGGGCATGGCTTCGATGCCTTCCTGGAGGCGGTGGAGCTTACCGCTGGCCGGGGCATCCACATAGGGGCGCACATCATAGCGGGCATCCCCGCCGAGACCCGCGAGGAGACGCTCCTTATGGCCGGCAGGCTTTCGGAGCTGGAGGTGGGCTTTCTGAAGCTGCACCAGCTCCAGGTGGTAAAGGGCACAAAGCTCGCCCGCTCCTATATGGAGAAGGAGTTTCCCGTCTTCGGATATGAGGAGTATATCGATTTTGCCGTCGATTTTCTTGAGCGCTTGCGGGCGGACATGGTCATTCAGAGGCTCTTTGCGACCGCCCCCGATGAGCTCCTCATCGCGCCCAGGTGGGGCTGGGACAGGCACCGCATCCTCAGGGACATCGAGGCCAGGCTTGCCAGCCGCAACACTTTTCAGGGCGCTAAGGCAAAGACGGGTAAAAAGTTAAAAGCCCTCTAGAGCTGGCTTGCGGCCTTCCTGAAAAGCTCATCCAGCCTGCCCGATTCCCTGGCTATCTCGGAGAGTGTCTCGGCCAGCTCCGTCCGGCCTTCCGCTCCCGCTTTTCCGGCCCATTCAAGATACGTCCTTGCGTGCTCCGCGTTGTGTTCCTGCCAGTGCTCGATCAATATCTTCAACTTTGCTGTAAGTTCGCTCATCTGGTGTAAAAGCTCCTTTCCGGTTTTCAGTTCCGCCTCCGCCATTTCCAGGCCGCTTGCGTCTTCTTCCAAAACGTGCTCATGGACGCCGAAATGGCTGTGCACGTGCCTGTAGCCTTCGTGCCGGTGCGCGTGCTCGTGTATGAGGTTTGCCCTTAGAAGGACATCGTTCATTTTGATTATCCCGGCTGAGGGGCCGTCGGCCAGCACACGGTGGTCCTCTCCGATGACTATCGAACGCTCCGAGATGTCCTCGATTATGTGGAGGTCGTGGGTGGCGGTGATTATCGTCTTGCCCGCCTCCTTGAGCCTGACCACAAGCTCCACCAGTTCCACCTGGCTTCTGGGGTCCAGCCCGGCGGTGGGCTCATCCAGAAGGTAGACATCGGGGTTCGTTGACAGGCATGTGCCAAGCGCCACCTTTTTCATCTCCCCCCCGCTTAACTGCCACGGGGAACGGCCGGCCAGAGCCGCTATGTCAAGAAGCTCCATGATATCTTCAGCCCTGCCCCTGGCCTCCTTCTGCCCAAGGCCCAGCTGCAGAGGGCCGAACATGAGCTCGTCAAGCACCGTAAGGGAGAAAAGCTGGGCCTGAGAGTTTTGAAACAGCATCCCTATCCTTGCCCTTTTCGAAGGGGTGTAGGTTTTATCACCGAACACCCTCAGGGAGCCCGCGGAGGGGGTCAAAAGCCCCTGGAGGAGATAAAGCAGCGTGCTCTTGCCGGAGCCGTTCGTGCCCAGTACCGTAAGCGATTCCCCGAGCGGGACCGTAAGGTCCACGGTGTCCAGCGCCTTTTGCCCCCCCTGGTACTCATAGGATATGCCTTCAAGCTCAAACGCGTTCATATGAAGGCCGCCCCCGCGGCAAGAAGCACAAAGGCGGCATCGTACAGGCCAAACCTGAAGGCTGGCAGCCCCGGCTCCCTGACCTCTTCAGCCGCCCCCCTTGCCTCCATGGCGAATTTAAGCTCCCGTCTCAGCTCAAGGCTCATGATAAGAAGCGATGCCGCACGGGAGCCTACCCATTTTCTGTCCAGCCCGCTCCGCCCGGCCATGCCATCCCGAGGATGGTACGCACCCCGTGCCTTGCGGGCAAATATGAACTCCTCAAGCCTCCTGACCAGGAAGAACATGTACCTGTAACTCATGGAAAAGACCGTCTTCAGAAAACCGGGGATAAAGAAGCTCACGGCCTTGACCAGCTCCGGCGGCCTGGTCGTAAAGCCGGCAAGAAGCACGATCATCATGGAGCCTGTCACCCTGGCAACGAGCCCGAGCGCCGCCAAAAGCCCCTGCCTGCTTATATAAATGGAATGGTGGCCAAAGAAAAAACTGCCCTTGAAGGCAAGGATGGTGAACACGGGCTGGCCGGGCGTGACCACCCCAAGGCTTGCGGGCAGTGCGATGACCGCCGTAAAAAGCGCCCCGGGAAGAAGCCTTTTCAGATACATCCCGGCAGGTATCCTGGAGAGCGCGGCAAGGACAAGGCCGAGCACGATAAAGCGGGACATGCCGGCCAGGCTCCGCTCAAGGCTCAATCCTATAAGGAGCAGGGCTATGACAACCATCTTCGTCCTCGGCTCCACTTTTTGAAGGAGCCCGCCCCGGGAGGCGGTCTTTTCGTTGAAAAGCGCGTCCTCCATGAAGGAAAGCACCGCCTTCAGCGTGCGCTCAAGCGCCATGCCGGAATTTTTGTTTCCTTCGCGCAGGGAAAAGCCGGTTTGCCCCTCCGCTTTTCTTTCTTCCGCTAAAAGCCATGCCGGAAGTTTTTTGCCCGTTTTCAGCTTTTTATTTCTTTCTTTTTCGTTTTCCCGCATCCCGGTCCTTGCGCCCCGATATCAGTTTTCCAACGGCTAAGGCAAGGGCGGCCACTATCAAGACACCTGCCAGGGCAGAGGCAAGATAGCCCAGGTAGCCTCTCCCATAGCCTTCTGCCGGGGCCTTCCACAGGCCGTTTATCCTCTTCAGGCCCTCAGGCGCATAACCCGTCAGCCTTTCAAGCTCCCTCCAGCTCCATTCCCCCCAGGCGCCCCCGGCCCCGAAAAACCTTGGCACCCATAGTCCAAGCGGCGTAAGGAGCGCCAGGATGAGAAGCGCGGTCCAGAGGCTTTTCCATTTTTTCTTCAACGCTTCTCTCCTGTATATACAAGCTCCGGGTGGGACTTGAGTATGTAAGCCAGGCCAAGCACGGTGAAGGCCACCTCCACAAAACCGAAAAGGGTAAGGTGGCCTGCCATTAGCGCCGGGATGGTCACCTTCAGAGGGAACGGGTTGTAAAGCGGCCTGCCTCCGGGCCCTTTTTCCAGAATGGGCTGGATGCCAAGTTCCACGGCGGTCAGGAAGGCCGCCACATTTATTCCAAAGTAAGCGCCGCAGCCCGCGGCAAAAAGGGTCCTTTTGGTTTTTCCTTTTCCGGAGCGCTCCGCCCGGCCGGCCAGCAGCCTGTAAAGGGCCCAGGCGGAAAAGACCCCTGCAAAGGCCATGTTAAAGCAGTTTGCCCCATAGGAGGTGATCCCCCCGTCGCCAAAAACAAGGGCCTGAACGGCAATGGCTATGGACATGCAGACGAAGGCCGCCCACGGCCCAAGCACCGCCGCAAGGAGCATTCCCCCGGTGGCGTGCCCCGATGTGCCCCCGGCGATGGGGACATTGAACATCATTACCACAAAACTTGCGGCCGCCCCCAGGGCAAGCAGGGGCGCGTCTGCGGCCTTGAGCGTTTTTTTAAGTTTTCTGCCGGCCACGTACAATAGCGCAAGCGTTACCGCCCAAAAACTTCCATATGTCTCCGGCCCAAGGTATCCGTCAGGTATGTGCATGCTTTTGATAGAACCTGTCTCAAAATCGCTTTTGGCCGCAGGCGGCTGCAATCGCGGCATACTGCGTCATCAAGGCAAAACCGTCCTTGGGCGCAGCTCTGCTACGCCTCCGGGCGGTTTCTCCTTTCTTCCCTGTTTGCCACAATTTCATCTCTATTGAGCTTCAAAACCAATTTTGAGACAGGTTCTAAAAAGGTCCTTTCTTAAAATTAAAATAAAACCGGAAAAAATTCGCCCGGGGCTTTTTTACTCCAGGCCTTTCCCCGTGGTCGTTATCGTGAGCTTGCCGTGTTTCACCCCCCTGGTGCCTATGAGCCTGTCAGAGACCGCCCGCAGTTCCGCGGCGGGCCCCTTGAGGACTATCACCTCCAGGCAGTTGTGCGCGTCCAGGTGCACGTGCATGCTGGAGAGTATCTCCTTGTGGAATTTGTGCTGCAGGTCCTGGAGCGTGTTGGCAAGCTCCCGCGTATGGTGGTCATAGACGAGGGTCACACTGGCAACGGCCTCCTGCGTGCCTTCCTCCCACTGTTTTTTTACGAGCTCCTCCCTGATAAGGTCGCGGACCGCCTCGCTTCTGCTCGGATATCCCTTGCCGCTTATGAGCTCATCGAAACTCTTTAAAAGGCCGTCCTCAAGCGAGATGCCAAACCTGGTTATTCCCATTGGTGTTATTATTTTAAAAAAAGTGCGAAATGTCAAGTAGCGGGGGCCGGAGGCGCTGCATTTTCAAAAAATCATGGGGCTGCTTTGTGGCGGAAGGAGAGGTGGGATACCTACGCCTTGCCCTTGCCCTCGAAGAGGTTTTTTACTTCCTGCATGAGCTCGCCTATGTCCTTGAAATGGCGGTAGACGGAGGCAAACCTTACATAGGCAACCATGTCCAGCCCCTTGAGGGCGGACATGACCTCCTCGCCTACCAGAGAGCTTGGGACCTCCTTGACGCCAAGCGCCAGCACCTTTCTCTCTATGGTGTTCACCGCGTCCTCAAGCTGCTGGGTGGAGACGGGCCTCTTGCCGCATGCCATCTTGAGCCCGTGAAGTATCTTCTGGCGCTCGAAGGGCTCTCTCCTGCCGTCCTTCTTTGCGACAAGGGGCATCACCTCTTCTATGCGCTCGTAAGAGGTAAAGCGCCGCTCGCAGCCCAGGCACTCCCTGCGGCGGCGTATCAGGTCCCCGTCCTTGCTCGTCCTGGAATCTATTACCTTATCTTCAAGATGGCCGCAAAAGGGGCATTTCATATAGATCCGAAGCTGAAAAAAACCGTTAAAAGGACCGGCCGTTTCATTTAAATAAAGATCCCGGCGCGGGGACTAATAGACGGGAAACCGCCTTGTGAGCTCCCCTACCTTGCCGCTTATCTCCTTTAGCTTGGAATCGTCCTGCCTGTTCTGGAGCGCCTCGTCTATATACTGGGCTATCAGGCGCATCTCGGCATCTTCCATCCCCCTTGATGTCACGCAGGGCGTGCCTATGCGTATGCCGCTCGTGATGGTTGCCGGACGCGGGTCGTAAGGGATGGCGTTTTTGTTGAGCGAGATGCCCGCCTTGTCCAGCGCGGCCTCCGCTTCCTGGCCGGTTATTTCCTTGTTGTTAAGGTCGATGAGCATCAGGTGGTTGTCCGTGCCGCCGGACACCAGGTTGAACCCTCTCAGCATGAGCTCCCCTGCAAGGGTCTTTGCGTTTTTGATTATTTTTTGCTGGTAGGCCCTGAAATCCTCCTGCAAGGCCTCCTTAAGCGCGACCGCCTTAGCGGCTATCACGTGCACAAGGGGCCCCCCCTGAATGCCCGGGAAGATCATCTTGTCTATCGCCTTTGCGTGCTCCTGCTTGCACATGATGAGTCCGCCGCGCGGCCCGCGGAGCGTCTTGTGCGTGGTGGTGGTGACGAAGTCGGCATGGGGCACGGGCGAAGGGTGCAGCCCTGCCGCCACAAGCCCCGCAATGTGGGCTATGTCCGCCACCAGATAGGCGCCGGCCTCCCGCGCTATGCGGCCGAAGGCCTCGAAATCTATTATCCTCGGATAGGCGCTTGCCCCTACCAGGATGATCCTGGGCTTGTGCTCGAGCGCCAGCTTGCGCACCTCGTCGTAATCTATGCGCCCGGTATCGCGGTCCAGCCCGTAGGCAACGCGCTTGTAAAGCATCCCGGAGAAGTTGGCCGTGGCCCCGTGGCTCAGGTGCCCGCCGTGGCTCAGGCTCATGCCCATTATGGTGTCGCCGGGTTTGGCGAAGGCAAAATACACGGCCATGTTGGCCTGGGTGCCGGAATGGGGCTGGACGTTCACGTGCTCCGCCTCGAACAGCTCCTTTGCCCTCTCGATGGCCAGCCTTTCGACTATGTCCGCATATTCGCAGCCGCCGTAGTACCTTTTGCCCGGGTATCCCTCCGCGTACTTGTTCGTGAAAACGGAGCCCTGGGCCTCCATTACCGCATGGCTTGCGTAGTTTTCAGAGGCTATGAGAAGGAGCTTTTCCCTCTCCCTGCCGTTTTCCTTCTCTATCGCGTCAAATATCTCGGGGTCGGTCTCTTTAAGACTGTCTCTGTTCATCTTTCGAGGTTTTCTCCTCTATGTTCGTTATCTTCATGAGCCTGCCTGCGTGCCTTCCTCCCTCGAACGCGGTCTCCAGCCAGACCCCGAGCACCTCGCCCGCCATTACGGGCCCGATGATCCGGCCGCCAAGGACGAGTATGTTCGAGTCGTTGTGCTGGCGGCTGAGCCTTGCGCTCAGGGGCTCGGAGCACAGGGCGGCCCGGATGCCCGGGAATTTGTTGGCCACTATGCTCATGCCTATCCCGGTGCCGCAGATGAGGACCCCCCTGTCCGCCTGCCCACCGGACACTAGCAGGGACACCTTCTCTCCGAAATCCGGATAATCGACCGAGGTGGCGGGGCCTTCAGGCCCCACGTCTATCAGGCTTATCCCCTTGTCCTTAATGAGCGCGGCAAGCTCCCTTTTCAGGTCGGCCCCGGCGTGGTCGGAACCAATGGCAATGATCATGGTCTGTTATGATAAATAAGTTTAAAACCAGTAGTCAAGAAAACCGCCCATCCCGCCTGTCCCACGCGGCCGCGCCACGCGCGGCTTGTCCGTTTGACAAAGGGAATGGGCAAATTTTATATTAAAAATCAGCACAATTTTCAGGAAAAAGCGAGGGCTTTACATATGTGCCGTCTTGCCGCAATAACGGCCGCGGAATACTTTTCGCCCATGGAAAACATCCATGCCCTGGAGACCATGAAGGAGGGGCACGATGGCTCCGGAATGGGCCTTATGCTCAAACGCCTGGGCGGGTTTGCCGAACCGCTCAAGGATCACCCGGCGCTCTCCGGCATATGCTCGGCCGATGGCCTCAGGGAGCTGGACAGTTTCATGAAGGCAAGGGGTTTTAAAGAGGTCCACATGTGGAGCCCCAGGGTGAGGCCCGTGCAGGGCATTGAGAAGAAAGACTGCTATTTCGCCAAATTCTACGACTACCCTTCCCGGTACAAGGACAGCCCGCTCAAGGAGAAGGAAGCTCTCCTGCTTCAGACGAGGCTGGCCCTGAGGAAGATGGGGCAGAAGGACGAGTCCATAGTCGTGTTTTCCTTTTACCCGGACGTGCTTACTCTCAAGGAGGTGGGCGACCCGCTTGCCCTTGGGGAGTTCTTCGGGCTTGAGGACGGAGAGCTCAAGGCCAGGATAGTGCTGGCCCAGGGGAGGCAGAACACGAATTACGACATAAACCTGTATGCGTGCCACCCGTTTTTCATCCAGGGGTTTGGCTCAATGACAAATGGTGAGAATACGGCCTTTGTGCCGATAAGGGAATACCTGATGAGCAGGGGCGTGCCGGGCTATACGGGCTACCAGAGCGACAGCGAGGTGTTCACGCACATCCTCCACTACACGGTCAGGGAGCTTGGATTTCCTCTCCCTTATTACAAGGACATAATCACCCCGCTTAAGCGCGGTGAGATGGATGCAAGGCCTGACAGGGAGGCACTCATGCTGATGAGGCAGTCCCTGAGGATGCTCGTCATCGACGGGCCCAACTGCGTCATAGGCTTTACGCCCGATGGGAGCTGTTTCATGGTCCAGGACTCAAAGAAGCTCCGCCCGGGGGCGGTAGGAGGGGTCCCGGGAAAGTATGCGTTCATGTCGGAGGAATGCGGGCTTGACAAGGCGGTCCCGCAAAGGGACAGGTCCCTTGACGTGTTCCCCATGAAATACGACTTCGTTACCGTGCCCAGCGACGCGCCGGAGGTAAAGGTTTGGAACCAGTTGAAGGGTTTTTAAGGTCAAATTTGAAGGAAAATAACCATCAGCCCACGCTGAAGGAATTCCCATACAAGATAAACTGGAGGGACGACCGCTGCACCCGGTGCGGCAAGTGCACCGCGGTCTGCCCGGTGAAGGCCATTGTGCCAAGCGTCCGGGTAGAGCGGGTTGTCAGCTCCGAAGGGACGTCTCCCACTCCCAAGGTCACCAGGAAGGTGACCTCCATCGTAAGCCAGGTAAACGACATAGAGCGTTACTGCACGGGCTGCGCCATGTGCCAGTTCGTCTGCCCAAATGCCGCGATAGAGCCCGAGTTCAACCCGGAGCACAAGTTCCTGCATTTCAAGAACAGGGGCGGAGACGCCTACAAGCGTGGCGGCAGAAGGAACGACCCAAGCCCCTCCACGCTGGACAAGCTCAAATTCACCCGCATATCCATGCTCACAGACCCAGCCCTGGACGCCGGGCGGCATGAGTTCCACCTGCGGACGTTCCTGGGCAGGATACTGCCTCCGGAGGGCCTTCCCCTGAAGGTGGAAGACGGCAGGCTGGTGGTGGACAAGACAAGCGGCGTATTTGTGCCGCCCGTAAGGGAAGTCTACCCGATAATGATAGGCAGCATGTCCGTCGGCGCCCTGTCGCCGCCGATGTGGGAAGGGCTTGCGATGGGCGTGGCGTATCTGAACGAGGAGCTCGGGATGCCGGTGGTCATGGCCTCGGGCGAGGGCGGCATGCCGCCAAGGCTCCTTAAATCGCGTTTCCTAAAGTACTACATACTCCAGATAGCTTCAGGCTATTTCGGATGGGACGAGATAGTCCGTTCGCTGCCGCACATGGTGGAGGACCCGGCGGCGATAGAGATAAAATACGGGCAGGGGGCAAAACCCGGAGACGGCGGCCTCCTGATGTCCTACAAGGTGCTCAAGCTCATATCGAGCATCAGGGGCGTGCCCATGTTCGTGGACCTGGCCTCCCCTCCGACCCACCAGACGAAATACTCCATAGAGGAGGCCGTGGCCAAGATGATACAGTCCATGTCCATGGCCTGGGGGTTCAGGGTGCCTGTCTATCCGAAGATATCCGGCACGAGGACGGCAAAGGCGGTGCTCAACAACCTGGCCAGGAACCCCTATGCCGCGGCGCTCTCGATAGACGGCGAGGACGGCGGCACCGGCGCGGCCTATAACGTCTCGATGGACAAGATGGGCCACCCGATAGCCTCGAATATCAGGGAGTGCTACCTGGACCTGGTAAAGCAGGGCAAGCAGAACGAGCTGCCCCTGATTGCGGCCGGCGGCATAGGCAAAAAGGGCAACCTGGCGGCAAACGCGGCGGCCCTCATCATGCTCGGGGCCTCGATGGTGTCCGTCGGCAAGTACCTGATGCAGGCGACAGCGGGCTGCCTGGGAGACGAGAGCAACCGCTGCAACCTCTGCAACACGGGGAGGTGCCCGAGGGGCATTACCACGCAGGACCCGAAACTCTACAGGAGGCTCGATTCCTCCAGGGTGGCCGAGCGGCTTGTGGACGTGTTCAGGGCGGCCGATACGGAGCTTAAGAAGATATTCGCCCCCATGGGCAGGAGCACGGAGCTCCCCATAGGGATGTCGGACGGCCTGAGCGTCAGCGACAAGGCCATAGCGGAAAGGCTGGGCATCAGCTATGTCTGCTAAAAGGGAGATGAAGGACCAGGGGAAAATGGTTGAGATAAAAGGGAATATCGACGGCGCGAGGGTAAGCTCCCGTGTCCTTGAGGAGCGCATACAGGAAGCGGTCAGGGAAGGCGCAAGGGAGCTCCATATAGTGGCCGACGGCCAGCACGGCATAGGCGGCCGCGTCTGGCCCAGGGAGGCCCCCGTGCGCATCACCGTCGAGGGCCCGGTTGGGCAGAGGCTTGGCAGCATGGGCATGGAAGGCACGCATATCGTCGTTAACGGCGGCGTTTCCGACGATGTGGGCTGGGTAAACTGCGGTGCCAGGATAACCGTCCTTGGAGATGTCACGAACGGGGCCCATAACGCGGCCGCCCAGGGCGTTCTTTACGTGCAGGGCAGCGCCGGGGCCCGCTCCGACACGCTTACAAAACATAACCCCAGGTTCGAGCCGCCCCAGTCCTGGTATTTCAGGAACGTGGGAGACTCCTTCGCGGAGTTCAAGGCTGGCGGCATCTCGGTGGTCTGCGGCGTGGAGCCCAGGGACCCGGGCAACGTACTTGGCTACCGCCCGTGCGTGGGCATGGTCGGGGGCGTCATCTACTTCCGCGGGCCCATAAAGGGTTTCAGCGCGGCCGACGTAAGGCTTGCCGAACTCACGGACGATGACTGGAGCTGGCTCAAGGACAATCTAAAACCCTTCCTCAAGGCCATCGAGCGCGAGGAACATTTTGGTACGCTTGCGAAAGACAGGGACGAGTGGAAAAAACTCGTGGCCCGCACCCCGGCGGAAAAGGCGCAGGCCAAAAAGAAGAAGACCGGGATAGAGGAATTCGTCAGGGACGTATGGGAAAAGGAGGTGGGCGAGGGCGGCATATTCGCACCTTTCCTTACGCATGAAAAAGGCCTTCTCCCCTATATAACGACCGGAGCGGACAGGCGGAACAAGCCGGTATGGGAGAACGAGAAATACAGCCCTCCCTGCGCCTATAA
>JAJYJB010000096.1 GCA_021789735.1 Nitrospirota bacterium | reverse complement strand
CGATCTGGAGGAGCATCTCCGGCGTGGGAGATCTTCCCCTCAAGAGCCCGGCAGGCGCTTACGTGGGCCTCTCGCAACTGGCCAGCCTGCACGAAATGCCCTCCAGGTTCATCATCCTGCATCAGGGAGCAAGACGCGTCCAGACCGTCACCTGCCGCGTCCAGGGCAGGAACGTGAGCTCTTTTGTGGCACAGGCCCGGAAAGTGCTGTCTTCCCACATCCAGCTTCCGCCTGGCTCATACATCGATTTCTCCGGGGCGGCGCAGGAGCAGGCCCGCGCGAAAAGAGATCTGCTTATGCATTCCGCCATAGCCGCTGTGGCGATAATCATCCTCCTTTCCATCGTGACTGTAAGCTACAGGAACCTGCTTCTAATACTCCTCAACCTGCCCTTCGCGCTCTCGGGCGGAGTTTTTGTGGCGCTGGCCACGGGGGGTACACTGTCAATAGGCTCCCTCGTTGGTTTTGTGACCCTTTTTGGGATAACGCTCAGAAATTCGGTAATGCTCATATCCCATTACGAGCACCTGGTGCATGAGGAAGGAATGGAGTGGGGATTGCAGACCGCGGTCCGCGGCGCGTCGGAGCGGCTTGCCCCGATACTGATGACCGCCTCGGTGACGGCGCTTGGCCTTCTGCCCCTTGCCCTTGGAAGCGGGGCGCCGGGTCGCGAAATAGAAGGCCCTATGGCCCAGATAATACTTGGCGGGCTTGTTACCTCGACCCTGCTTAACCTGCTTGTGATGCCGACCCTGGCGCTCAGGTTCGGCCGTTTCGAAAGATTACCGGAAGAGGATGCCCTTTAGCTTTTTTCAGCGTTCGACGTACCCTGTAACAAAAAAATCCTCACCCGCTCTTTTTATGGACAGATTGCCGAGCTTCCACGCGTCCGCGAGCCTCAGTGCCCCCTGCCCTCCTATCGCGGGCAATGACTTCATGCCGCCCATTATCTTCGGGGCATAAAAAAAGACCGCCTTGTCGACGATACCCTCTTCAAACGCGTGCGCGTTGAGCGATGAACCCCCTTCGATCATAACGGATATCATGCCCATGGCCCCGAGCCTTTCAAGGAGCCATTTGAACGAAAGCTGCCCGTCATAGTTCATCGCCTCCACTCCGGCTGAGGCCAGCTCCGGCGGCAGCGCCTTCCTGGTAACAACGATGGTCCTGGGCGGCGTACTGAATACCTTCGAGCCAAGCGGGCTCCGGAGCTCAGGGTCTATCACCACCCTCACCGGGTTTTTTTCTTCTTCTTTTTTTTGTTTTTTCCAGCCTGTCCTTGCGGTAAGCTCCGGGTTGTCCGCTACAACGGTGCCGACCGCTGTCAGTATCACATCGGACCGGGACCTCATCCTGTGGACCTCTTTTCTTGCCTCGGGACCGGTGATCCACCTGGATTCCCCTGTGGAGGTCGCTATCTTCCCGTCCAGTGTCATGGCCGCTTTGAGCGTCACAAAGGGAGTGCCGGTGGTGATATGCTTGATGTAGGCCTCATTCAAAAGCCTTGCTTTCTGCTCAAGCACCCCCGTCCTTACCTTTATCCCCGCCTTTCGAAGCGTCTCTATCCCTTTGCCGCAGACGGAGGGGTTGGGGTCCGCCATGGCGGCGACCACCTCTTTTACCCCGGAGCGGATGACCGCCTCCGTGCAGGGAGGGGTCCTCTTTTTCAGGTGGCAGCACGGCTCAAGTGTGACAAACAGCGAGGCCCCTTCGGCATTTTTGCCCGCACGCTCTAGGGCCACGGCCTCGGCATGGGGAAAGCCAGCCCTTTCATGAAACCCATGGGCGATGACCTTTCCGCCCTTGACCAGCACGGCCCCCACCATGGGGTTGGGGCTTGTCATTCCAAGGCCCTTTATGGCAAGCCGAAGGGCCATTGCCATGTATTTTTCGTCTCTGCTTCCGGGTTTTACGTCCTTGCGTTCAGGAGACATCAAAAAAGAATAACATAAATGCAAAAAACCGGGATAACATTGAAATATTGAAAAAAAAAGCTGAAAACATATAATATATTAGTCATTTTTTTGCTTGGACGTTTTTGTTCGAATACAGTTGGAGGGTGTTGAAATCAGAGTTCTGATAGAAGGCAAAAAGTACGAGGCAGGAAGCCCGGCGGAGGCCGAAAAGCTCCTGAGGCAAAGAGGCGCCTTTGCCATCATGTACGGCGGCCAGCCCAGAGACCTCTCCTCCGTCCATCAGGTCCCGTCCGAGGGCGAGATCGAAGGGCTCACGTTCGGGTCGAAAGAAGGCAGGGACATCTACAGGCACAGCACCGCCCACATACTGGCCCATGCCGTCAGAGAGCTTTTCCCCGATGCCAGGTTCGCCATCGGCCCTGCCATTGAGGACGGGTTCTACTACGACTTCGATGTGCCCGCCGCTTTTACGCCCGAGGACCTTGAGGCCATAGAAACGCGCATGCTGGAGATAATCAAACGGAACTCGCCTTTCGTGAGGAAGGAAATGAGCAGGGGCGAAGCCCTTGAGCTGTTCGGCAGGATGGGCGAGGCATATAAAACGGAGCTTCTTGAGTCCATGCAGGACGACACCGTTTCCATCTACGAGGAAGGCGGCTTTACGGACCTCTGCCGCGGGCCGCATGTGCCCTCCACCGGCGCGATAAAGGCGGTAAAGCTCCTTTCCGTGGCCGGGGCTTACTGGCGCGGCGACGAAAAAAGAAAGATGCTCCAGCGCATATACGGCACGGCCTTTGCCTCCGCCTCCGACCTGAAAAAACACCTGGAGCTGCTTGAAGAGATAAAAAAGAGGGACCACCGGAGGCTTGGCCGCGAGCTTGACCTCTTCAGCATAAACGAGGAAATAGGTCCGGGACTCATCCTGTGGCACCCCAATGGGGCGATCATAAGGAAAACGATAGAGGATTTTTGGCGCGATGAGCACCTGAAGGCTGGCTACAAGCTCCTTTACTCCCCTCACATGGCGCGGCTGGACCTCTGGAGGACAAGCGGCCACTGGGACTTTTACCGGGAGAATATGTACTCCCCGATGAAGGTGGAAGAGGTGGAGTACGAGATAAAGCCCATGAACTGCCCCTTTCATATAGCTGTTTACAAAAACGGGCTCAAAAGCTACCGCGATCTGCCGGTCAGGTATGCTGAGCTGGGCACCGTTTACCGCTTCGAGCGCTCGGGCGTTTTGCACGGCCTCATGCGCGTCAGGGGGTTCACACAGGACGACGCGCACATCTTCGCCAGGGAAGACCAGATAGGCGAAGAGATAAAAAAGATACTGGACTTCACGCTCTTCATACTGAACACGTTCGGGTTCGAGGACTATGACATATACCTTTCCACGCGGCCCGAAAAATACGTGGGCACCGATGAGAGCTGGCAACTGGCAACCGCGGCGCTGAAGGCTGCCCTGGAGCACAAGGGGCTCAAGTACGAGGTAGACCCCGGAGAGGGTGTTTTTTACGGCCCCAAGATAGATATAAAAGTAAAAGACTCACTTGGCAGGGCCTGGCAGTGCAGCACGATACAGGTTGACTTCAACAACCCCGAAAGGTTTGATGTGACCTACAGGGGGGAAGACGGCAGACAGCAGCGGCCCATAATGATACACAGGGCGCTCATGGGCTCGCTGGAGCGTTTTTTTGGCATCCTTATAGAGCACTACGCCGGGGCCTTTCCGCTCTGGCTCACTCCCGTGCAGGTGGACGTTCTGACGATAGCCGAAAGACATATTGAGTTTGCCCGCCAGGTGGCCGATAACCTGAGGAGGGAAGGCATCAGGGCGGAGGAGAACTTTGACAATGAAAAAATCGGTTATAAAATAAGACAATCGGCGGTGCGAAAAGTGCCTTATTCCGTTATAATAGGCGACAAGGAAGTCGAAGAGAGGGGGACGGCCCTTTCTATCAGGAAAAGGAACGGGCAGTCGCTTGGCCCTTTCACCCTCTCCGCACTGATAGATATTTTGAAGGAAGAAATCAAAACCCGGAGGTGACAGCATCCAGAAAGATATCAGGGTAAATGAAAAGATAAGGACCAGGGAAGTCCGCCTTATAGATGCCGAAGGCAGGCAGCTTGGCGTGGTGCCGATAGCGGAAGCGCTGAAAAAAGCCGGCGAAAGCGGCCTGGATCTGGTGGAGGTGGCTCCGCAGGCAGCGCCGCCGGTCTGCCGGATAATGGACTTCGGCAAATACAAGTACCAGATAAGCAAAAAAACGTCGCAGAAGAAGACCACCGACGTTAAAGAGGTCAAGATAAGGGTGCGCATAGACGCCCACGATCTGGAGCTGAAGGTGAAGAACATCCGCAGGTTCCTGGACGGCGGTAACAAGGCCAAGATAACCATGTACTTCAGGGGCCGGGAGATAGTAAGGCCGGAGCTCGGCATGAGCGTGTTCACGAAGCTGACCGAGATGCTTCCCGGGAAATTCCAGATCGAACAGCCCGCCAAGCTGGAGGGTAACCATATAACGATGGTTTTGGGCCCCAAGTCATAAGGCGCGGGACAAAAAGAAAAAGTTTTTTAAGGAGGTTGAAATAAAAATGCCTAAACAGAAGACGCACAGGGGAGCGGCCAAAAGGTTCAAGGTGACAGGCAGCGGCAAGGTTAAGACCGCCAACGGTTTTAAAAGCCACCTGCTCACCGGAAAGCCCAGGAAGAGAAAAAGGGGCCTCAGGAAGGCATCCATTCTGACCGGGACGATCGCAAACAACGCAAAAAGACTGTTGAACGTATAGGAGGGTTTTTCAGATGCCTAGAGCAAAAGGCGGTTTTAAAACCAGACGGAGAAGAAAAAAAGTCCTTGATATGGCGAAGGGCTTTTATGGCGGCCGCAGCCGTCTTTTCAGGGTCGCCACGGAGGCGGTCGACACGGCGCTTGGCCATGCCTTTGCGCACAGGAAGACCAAGAAAAGGGAGTTCCGCGCGCTCTGGATCGCAAGGATCAATGCGGCGGCAAGGCTTAACGGCATGTCTTACAGCCAGCTCATGTCCGGGCTGAAGAAGTCCGACATAGGCCTCAACAGGAAGGTGCTTGCCGACATGGCAGCGGCCAACCCGCAGGACTTCCAGAGACTTGTCGAGACGGTGAAACAGAAGCAAGCTTCCTGATGGGCGGTCAAAAAAGCAAAAGCTCATCGTTAAGGGAATCTTTCCTGAATGAATTAAGTCCCGCCTCCTCGGTGCCGGAGATAGAGGAACTGAAGGTCAGGTATCTCGGCAAAAAAGGGCTTCTCACAGCGGAGCTGAAAAACCTGGGCGGCCTGCCGCCGGAGCAGAGGCGGGAGGCCGGCGCGGCCCTTAATGAGACCAAGGAGTTCATAGAGCAGGCGCTGGCCCGGAGAAAACAGGAATTAAAAGAGCTTGAACTGCGCAAAAAACTTGCCTCGGAGAGCATAGACGTCACTCTGCCCGGCAGCTATGTGCGGCCAGGGCGAATGCATCCCGTCACGCAGACCCTCGAAGAGATAACGGACGTCTTCGTGTCCATGGGCTTTTCCGTTGAGGAAGGGCCGGAGGTCGAACTGGACTATTACAATTTCGAGGCGCTGAACATGCCCAGGGAGCACCCGGCAAGGGAGATGCAGGACACCTTTTATGTCAGCAACGATGTGGTTTTGAGGACCCACACATCGCCCGTGCAGATAAGGGTGATGCAGCGCAAGTCCCCTCCCCTTAAATTCATCGCGCCGGGAAAGGTCTACAGGTGCGACGCGGACATCTCCCACACCCCGATGTTCCACCAGATAGAGGGCTTGATGGTCGGGGAGGACATAACCTTTTCCAACCTCAAAGCGGTCCTGGAGGCCTTCCTGCACAGGATATTTTCGCCGGACGTGCCCGTCCGGTTCAGGCCCAGCTATTTCCCTTTCACCGAACCGTCCGCCGAGGTGGACATAGGCTGCATCTTCTGCAAAGGGACCGGCTGCCGCACCTGCAAGGGCTCCGGATGGATAGAGATATTGGGGGCGGGAATGGTCAACCCACACGTGTTCGAGATGGTTGGGTACGATCCCAAAAAGTACTCCGGGTTTGCTTTCGGCATGGGCATAGAGCGCATAACGATGCTCAAGTACTCCATTGACGACATAAGGCTTTTCTTCGAGAACGATATCCGTTTCCTGGGGCAGTTCTGATGCGCGTATCCTTTGGCTGGCTCTCCGAATTCGTAAAAACCGGTCTGAGTGTGGAAAAGATAGCCCACCTGCTGACCATGAGCGGGCTGGAGGTTGAGGCGCTTGAGACCACCCAGGATAACGACGTGATAATGGAGGTGAACGTCACCCCCAACAGGGCGGACTGCCTGAGCATCCTTGGCGTGGTGCGCGAGCTCTCCGTGCTGACAGGCGCGCAGGTAACGCTTCCGCCATCCCGGATAAAGGTTTTTGAAACGGAAACGGCGAAAGCGGCAACCGGGCCTGAAATAAAAGTCGAGATAAGGAACCCGGAGCTCTGCAGGAGATATTCGGGCAGGGTGGTCCGGGGCATAAGCATCGGCCCTTCGCCCGAATGGATGGCCAGAAGGCTTGAAGACTACGGCATCAGGTCCATAAACAATATTGTTGACATAACGAACTATGTGCTCGTAGAGCTGGGCCACCCGCTGCACGCCTTCGACTTAAACACCCTCAAGGGCGGCAGGATAGTCGTGGACACAGCCGACAACATATACAGGCAGATAAAGACCCTGGACGGCGTGGAAAGGAAGCTCGACGGGAAAGCCCTGGTAATAGCGGACGCCGAAGGTCCGGTGGCGCTGGCCGGCATAATGGGGGGCGCAAGCACCGAGGTGGAGGAATCAACGACCGACATCTTCCTTGAGGCCGCATGGTTTGAGCCGGTCAACATCAGGAAGACCGCCAAGGCCCTGGGCCTGGGCTCCGAGTCCTCCTACAGGTTCGAGCGTGGGGCGGACATTGAGATAATCCCTTATGCGCTGGACAGGGCGTCATATCTGATGCAGGAGCTTGCCGGGGGCAGACCCGGCGAGGCGGTGGATGTGTATCCTGGCAAAAGGGTCGTGCCGCGCTCAATAGAGGTGAGCGCCGCGAGGATATCCAGGCTCATCGGCGCGGACATCAGCAGGGAAGACATCACAGGGATTCTGGATAAACTGGGCTTTGCGCCTGTTTGTAGCGATTCGGTCATTACCGCGTTTCCGCCCTCATACAGGTTTGACGTGGAAGCAGAGGCGGACATAGTGGAGGAAGTGGCCAGGATATACGGATACGACAGGATACCCACCGTCCTGCCCGCTTCGATGCTTTCCTTCCAGGAGTCTCCGTCAAGGAGGAATTTCGTAAAGGCAGCCAGGCAAAGCATCACGAGGTCCGGCTACAGCGAGGCCATAAACTTCAGCTTCATGAACTCCCAGGCCCTGGACACGCTTGGGCTCTCGCCTGATGACGCAAGGAGGAGCGCCGTTTCCCTTATAAACCCGCTCAAGCAGGAAGAGTCCCTGCTCAGGACCACGCTTGTCCCCGCGCTCATTGAAAACCTGAGGCACAACCTGCAGAGGGACCTGAAGGACATCATGCTTGCCGAAACCGCAAGGGTCTTCATCAAAAGAAAGGAAGAGGGACAACCTGAAGAGCACCTGATGGTCTCCGGCATCTCAATGCGCAGCGGCACCTACAGCTTCTGGCGAAACGGCAAGAACGAACTTTACGCCGCAAAAGGCGCGGTTGAGACGCTGTTTGACGAGCTCAGGGTGCAGGACAGGTCTTTTTCCCCATCACAGGAGCCCTTTCTCCATCCGGGCAAATCTGCGGACGTCTTCGTTTCAGGGCGCAGGTGCGGTTTTGTGGGCGTGCTCTCGCCTGCCGTGAGGGAAAAGGCGGAGATCAAGGGGAAGGAAGAGATAACGATATTCGAACTGGACCTGGACATTATTTTTGAAAACCTGCCTCAGACGCCCGTTTACCGTCCGGTGCCAAAATTCCCGGCCGTCGCAAGGGACATCGCCCTGGTCGTG
>JAJYJB010000016.1 GCA_021789735.1 Nitrospirota bacterium | reverse complement strand
TCTATCAGCAGCAACCCTTTCTGGATGTAGGCCTGCTTGAGCGAGGGATCCATCGCCGTTGCGCGGCCAAGCTCGTCCAGGGCGGAACTGTACATGTCCTTGGCCGCATAGGCGCCGCCAAGGATATCGTAGGAAAAGGCGTTGCCCTGACCGCTTCCGGTGAGCTGCTTGAGCTGGGATATGGCTTCATCAACCCTCCCCTGCCTTAAAAGGATAAGCCCCGCCAGGTTCCTGGCGGCAGCAAACGAAGGGTCCATGGCGGCCGCCCTGTCAAGCTCGTTATATGCGAGCTCCAGTTCGTTCTGATGGTACAAGCATAGGCCCAGATAAAAATGTGCCTGGGGCGTTTCGCCCATGGTTATCGATTTCCGCAGGTATTCAATGGCCCCGTTGTAATTTTTCAGGCTGCAAAGGGAAAAACCCTTGACCAGGTAGCCTTCAGGCCTGTGGGCGAAATCGGAGATGATGCCGTCCGCCACACTGTCCGCCTGGCCTTGCCTGCCTCTCAGAACAAGAAGCATACCCTCCCTGAACCTCGCGGCAAGGTCGTTTTTGCCGGCCCTGGCATACGTCTGAATGGCCCCGTCTATGTCATTTGCCTTTAGCTGCAACGCGGCAAAAAGCTGGATGGCCTGCGGATTGGACGGGTCCTTCCTGAAAACGCAGTTCAGCGCTTCCCTTGTATTTCCCATATCATTCATCTGGTCATACACCTTGGCCATCAGGAGATTGATCTCAACATAATTGCCGCCCCCCTGCAGCGCCTTCTGGAAAAAGGAAAGGGCCGTCGGATAGTCCTTCCTGAGGGCGTATGCCCATCCGTCTTCTTCAAGCGCCGCGGCGCCGGATGATGCCGGGGACGGGACCTTTTTCAGCTCTGCAAGCGCCTGGTCCGGTTTTGACTGCTCCAGGTAAACCCTCGCAAGCTCTATATGCGCCTTTATGTTGGAGGGGTCATTCTTAAGGATGTCTTCGATCTGGCCGGTTGCCGAATCGAATTTGGCAAGTTCTTCGTAGGCCCGGGCCAGCTTAAGCCCCGCAGCAGTGAAACCGGGGTCCTTTTTAAGGGCCTTCGACAGGTAAATGGCCGCACCCCTGGGGTCCCCTTTCGCAAGGCATTGGGTCCCTTTGGCAAGCAGTTGCTCCTTGGTCATGGGATGGCAGGCGGAAAGAAGCAGCAGAGCCCCCAAACAGACACCAAAACTTTTGAATTTAAGCAATCCGGAAATACCCCCCGCTTTTGGATAGCTCTCAGCAATACTTATCGACTGGCCCCGGATCTATCTTTAATCCGCAAAAATGTTTTACCCCAACCACTTTTGCCGGACCGCAATCCTCAGTTGCTTAATAAATCCGCCCCTTTTATGGGATTGTATTCTTGCGGAATCTAAGGGGGTTGTCTACCAATTGAAGGTTGCAACGGAAAAAAAAATATTTTTTTGTTTAAAAAATTAAAAGTGTAAAATTTTCCTTAATATGTCGGAAAACATTACAAAACAGAGGGGAAAAAAGTGTTGCCGAGGCCAGCCGGAAGTTGTGCAGGCAACCTACAGTTGAAAATTATTTTTTTGAGATTTGTAACGAGAGTCACAGACTTCAGGAAAAGGGGCGCTAAAGGCCCGGGGGCAGATGGAGCCTTACGGTTGTCCCCTTTCCCTCCCGGCTTTTTATCTCCACGTCTCCGTGCATCTTTACCATCATCTTCTTGACTATCGCAAGACCCAGTCCGGTGCCCTTTGGCTTGGTCGTGCAGAAAGGTTTGAAGAGGTTTTTAAATTCTTTTTCGGATATCCCGCGGCCGTTGTCCTCCACCTCTATCAGGACCGCCCCCTTTGTCTTCCGGACACTTATTTTTATGGCCGGCTGGGGCATCCCCTCAAGCGCGTCCGCGGCGTTGGTCATCAGGTTTAACAGCACCTGCTGCAGCGCCCTCGGGTCGGCATTGGCCGAAACGTCGTCACCCGGCAGAAGCGTCTCGATCTCTATGCCCTTCCGCCTGAAATCCTCTTTCACCAGGGCAAGGAATTTTTCAAAAAAGGCGGACAGCCCGGTATTTTCGGGCTCCAGGTGCTCATACATGTTGAAATTCTTCAGGGATTTCAGCAGGAACTCCATCTTGCCTATCTCCGCCGAGGCCTGGTCAAGGAAATTTTTTGTTTTTTCGGCGGAAAAGTTTTCGAAGTTTTTCCCAAGGACCGCCAGTGTTATCTTAAGGGTGTTTATCGGGTTTCCAAGCTCATGCCTTACGCCGCTGAAGACATATCCCAAGTTGTCCATAAGACTGGCCGCCTGGGCGATAGACTCCAGGCGCCGCCGCTCCGTGATGTCCAAGACCATGATCACATAGCCCATGAACCGGCCATCTCCGTCCAGCCGCGGGTTTACGGACATTATCGCAAATATGATGGAGCCGTCCCTGCCTTTAAGCCTGAGGTCGGACTGTTCGGCCAGCCCCGTTTGCCTCTCGAAAAAAAATCTCGCGCGGAACTCCGGCAGGCAGGACTCCTCTATGAAATCATAGGCGGAGCGCCCCAAAAGCTCCTCCTTGCTTGCGCCAAGCATCAGCGCCATGCCCCGGTTCGCAAAGATTATCTTTGCCTCGGGGTCCAGAAACCATATGCCCTCCTGGGCGGTCTCCAGCACCTTCCTGTAGCGCTCTTCGCTTTCGGCAAGCTCGGCCGTCCTCTCGGCCACCCTCCGCTCAAGCGACTCCTCAAACATCTTCTCCCTGGTCACGTCCTCCAGCACGATAAGAGCAAACTTCCCCTCCATATGGCTGAATGGGGCCGTGGTCAGCGCAAAATATTTTTCCTCGATCCGGGAGCCCGCAAACATGCCCAGCTTTACCGTCTCCCGGCGGACGTTCTGCCCATTAAATACTTTGTTTACCGAGTTCCTTATGACGCAGTTCCTGCAGGCCGCCGCGTGTCCGCAGCCCCCCGGGGCCTCCGTGGCATGAACGCAGTGCAGCGCCTCGCCCCACCTGTTATACAGGACGTGCTTTTTGTCCGTCTCCAGCAGCGAGAGCGCGGCGGCATTCAGGTGCTGTATGCGGGCCTCCGGGTCCACGATGAACAGGAAAGAAGGGACGGCATCAAAGACGCTTTGCAGAAAGCCGGAATTATCGAACAAATGCTGTATCAAGACGCTCTCTCTGTGTGTGTCCCGGTTGCGGAGTTGGTGACTCATTATAACTGATTTATAAAAATTGTTCTTGAAAAATGTCCGCGGTCCGCCCGCCGGGTTTTTAACGGCAAAAACAAAAACATTCATGGAGTGGCGTACGTGCGAAAAAGGGAAATTTGCTTCCTCTTCCGGCTTCGTGCAAAAATATCTGCCTGCATTTATGGATCAGCCAGGAAGGGTTTTTGTTTGTTGAAAAAGCTTAAGGAGACCATGAAGATAGACACTGAGCTGGACCGGCTTAATCCGGCCCAGAAAGAGGCGGTCACCAGCACGGAGGGGCCGCTGCTCGTGCTTGCGGGAGCGGGCTCCGGCAAGACCAGGGTGATAACCATGCGGGTGGCGTATCTTGTGCGCCTGGGGACGCCGCCCGCCTCCATCCTGGCCGTGACCTTCACGAACAAGGCCGCGCAGGAGATGAAGGAACGCGTGCATTCGCTGCTTGGGGGCAAGGGCGCGGGCCATCCCGTGATATCCACTTTCCATTCCCTTTGCCTGAACATCCTTAAGAGGGAGATAGAGGCCCTTGGCTACCGCAGGGACTTCACCATCTACGACACCGGGGAACAGGTCTCGCTGCTCAGGCATCTGCTTAGCGACATAAGGGTGTTTGAGAAGAGTTTTAAGCCGGAGGATGTGCTTGAGAAGATAAGCAGGTTCAAAAACGGCTTCAGCGATGACAAAAAAACGAAGGCGCCAAAGGGCGGACAGGACAATTTCGATGTGGAGGCGCTCTCGGAAGACCTGCTTCCAAGGTACCAGGAGACGATGAGGTCATTAAACGTGGTGGACTTTGACGACCTGCTTCTTCTCACTCTCCGGCTCTTCAGGGAGCACCCCGAGGCCCTTGAAAGGTACCACAGGAGGTTTCAGTACATAATGGTGGACGAGTACCAGGACACCAACAAGGTCCAGTACGACATACTGAAGCTTTTGGCGGGAGAGAGGAAAAACATCTGCGTGGTGGGCGACGACGACCAGTCCATTTACGGCTGGAGAGGGGCGAGCCTGAACAACGTCCTTGATTTCGAGCGGCACTTCCCGGGCACCAAAGTCGTGCGCCTGGAGCAGAACTACCGCTCCTTTGGCAATATCCTGAAGGCCGCAAACGGCGTCATAAAAAACAATTCCAGGCGGATGGAAAAGTCCCTTCGCACGGACAGGGGGGACGGGCCAAGGGTCCGCCTGTACAGGGCGGAAAACGGGGAGGAGGAGTCGCAGTGGATAGCGGGCCAGATCGCGCAGCTAAAGTTCGAGAAAAAACTGGCCTACGAGGATTTCGCGGTAATATACAGGGCAAACACCCTCTCAAAACCTTTCGAGGAGGCCCTGCGGGCCCAGCGCATACCCTATACGGTAGTCGGAGGCACCAGCTATTTCGACAGGAAGGAGATCAGGGACCTGGCGGCATACCTGAAGGTGATAGCCAACAACTCGGACAACCTGAGCCTTCTTCGGGCCGCAAGCGTCCCCAAGAGGGGCCTTGGCTCCTCAACCACCGGCAAACTGGCCGGGTTCGCCAGGGACCGCTCCATGGAGAACCTTCTGGAGGCGTTCAAGAGGGCTGATGAGGCGGGCGTGCCCGCAAGGCAGGCCGAAGCCGCCCGGTCCTTTGCCCTCATGATAGAAAGATACTCAGGCCTGTTCAAAGAGCGTGGCGGGATGGGCGCGGCCTTCAGTGCCCTCGCCGGGGAGATACGTTTTAACGATTATATCGACGAGCTCTACAAGTCCCAGGAGATGGCCTTCAGGCGGATGGAAAACGCGGAGAACTTCATCCAGTCCCTCCATGATTATGAGCAAAGGGCGCTCCTTGAAAACCCGGAGGCGGGGAAAACACCCACGCTCCAGGGCTTCCTTGAGGAACTCGCGCTGGACAGCGCCCCGGCTGAAAAAGAAGAGAGGCCTTTCGGCGTAGTCCTGACCACTTTCCATTCGGCAAAGGGGCTTGAGTTCCCGGTGGTGTTCATCGCCTGCCTGGAGGAGGACATCCTGCCGCACAGGAAATCGGCCCTTCCAGGAGAGGACATTGAAGAGGAAAGGAGGCTTTTCTACGTAGGCATAACAAGGGCCATGAAAGAGCTTTATCTCACCTGCGCCCGTTACAGAATGAAATACGGAAAGCTTACTCCGCTCACCCCTTCAAGGTTCCTCGAAGAGCTGCCAGGCGATGCCATAAGGAGGATCGAGGACGCGGAGCCTGAAGACCCCGAGCAGCAGGAGGCAAAGGTAAAGGCCTTCTTTGCAAGGATGAGGGAGATGCTGGACGGGTAGCTGAAGGAAAAAGAAACAGTCTCTGGTTTTTTGAGATAGGTCCAGGACCTGTCTCAAAAATTGATTTTGAAGCGAAAGAGAGATGAAGTTATGGCAGACAAGGAAGAAAGGGGAAACCGCCCGGAGGCGCAGCTGGGCTGCGTTGAGGACGGTTTTGCCTTGATGACGCCGTATGCAGCGATTTCAGCCTCTTGCAGCCAAAAGGAATTCTGAGATAGGTCCTAATGCTCCTGGGGCAGGAAAAGGCCTTTTTGAAGCCCTGTGAAACAGGCCTCAACCCTGTTTGAGCATCCAAGTTTGCGGTAGATGTGGTCCAGGTGCACGTTTACGGTGGAGGGGCTTATATTCATCGTCCCTGCGATCTGCTTGTTTGTCAGGCCCTTGCTCACCAGACCCAGGACCTCCCTTTCTTTCGCGGTGAGCCGCGCCTCGGTCTTTTTTTCACCGGCTTCTTTCTGCCGAAGGCATATTATTGTGTTTTTGGGCATACGGAGCATGCTCACTTTTACGCCATCGTATGAAAGGTTGTCAAACTGTGATGAGACCGCTTTGAGCCATGGAATGAAATCCTTGAGGGATATCGCATTAGACTCAATGAACTCTTTTGCCTGCGTATTCAGCCAGTATTTGCCTTCTTCGTCAACGGATATGCAGGCAGTCTCACCCTGGAGTTTTTCCATCTCTTCCAGGAAGTCCCTTATCTTCGCCGCAATTTGGTCCATTTTTCCCCCTCATTAACAAGGATCACAGCGGCCATCCCTAAGCCACAGAGGACCTGCACGGCACAGTCGGAATCTTGTCTTTTTCTCTCACTTTAATTCTATCACCAGGCCAAAAAATTATAATTTTTAGTTGCCTTTTATTTATATACCCCAAATAAAGTATGGAATTAATGAATGCAACATGCTAATCTTAAACGTTTTTTGGGCGGCGCAGCGCCTATCTTCCGGGGAAAGATTTTTTGTTTTAAAAGAGAGTGAGGACAGTGTGAGTGCGCCGCGCAAAAAGAAAAAGATCCTGGTAGTGGAAGACGAGATTATATTCACCCTCAACCTGCTCGATCTGCTTGAGATGTGGGATTTTGAGGTCTTAAAGCCGGTCTCCTCCGCGGAGGCGGCGATAAAGACGGCAAAGGAAGCGCAGCCGGACCTCATAATAATGGACATAGGGATAAAGGGCCAGCTTGACGGCATAGAGGCCGCGGAAAAGATACACGAAAGCCGGAAGGTCCCCATCATATTCATCTCCGGATACCCATATGAAGACATGAAAGAAAGGATCAATAGGATAGTCCCCTCCTTTTTTTTCAACAAGCCGACAGACATTTCCAGCCTCAGGTCAAAGATAGAAGAAATGGCCTAGCCATATAATTCTTCAGAAGAGACATGGGGCCCGTCTCGGTAAGCAAAAACGCCATGCGGAAGGCCTTTACACCGCTCTCGCAGACAGACTTTGACTCTTCAGGGATTTTTTCAAAGCAAAAAACAAGGAAAATGTACAGCGGCCTGTTTTTCAGCGGCCCGCGATCAGCCTCATCGTATGCCTTGCGATCACGAGGTCCTCGTTGGTCTCCATCACCCTTACCCTGCACTTCGAGTCCGGCGCGGAAATGACGGCCTCGTTCCGGTCATTTCTTGCCGCGTCGAGGCTGATGCCTATGTGCTCCAGGCCGAGGCAGGCCTGCCAGCGCACCGGGGCCGCCTTCTCTCCGATGCCCCCCGTGAAGACAAGCGTGTCCACTCCGCCAAGGGCCGCGGCAAACGCCCCTATGCTTTTTCTTATCTGGTAGCAGAACATGTCCACCGCAAGGGCCGCCGCTTGAATCTGCCCCCTTTTTTCAAGCAGCGTTTTCATGTCGGGGCTCACCCCGGACACCCCAAACAGCCCCGCCCGGTGGTTCACCAGGTCATCCAGCATTCCCACGGAAAAACCAAAACCCTTCCGGGACATAAGATAAAGCAGAACCCCGGGGTCCAGGTCCCCGCTTCGTGTGCCCATCATGAAGCCGCCTGCGGGCGTGAACCCCATGGTCGTGTCCACAGACCTTCCGTCCCTGACCGCGGCCATGCTGGCGCCGTTTCCCAGGTGCGCTATTATCACCCTTCCTTTGGCCTCGGGCCCGAGGGCGCAAACGACGTACTCATAGGACGACCCGTGAAACCCGTATCTCAGTATGCCAGCCTCGTGGAAGGACGCGGGCAGGGGAAAACGCCGGGCGACCTCCGGCATGCCGGCGTGAAAGGCCGTGTCGAAACATGCGGCCTGCGGGAGCTCCGGGTAATGTCTGGCGACCGCCTCCATGCACCGTATCTCGTTTGGCAGGTGCAGCGGCGCAAACGGGACCTTTTCCTTGAGCTCGCTGATAAGCCGGGGGTCCACCAGCGCCGGGGCCGCATGCTCCGGCCCGCCGTGCACTACCCTGTGGCCCACCGCCAAGGGTTTTTTGGGCACCCCGTATTTCTTTTCTCCGCCCAGGCGGTCCAGCGCATCAAATATTGCGCGCACGGCCTCCTCGTGGCCGGGGAAATGGGCCTCCTTGTCTTCCTCCAGTTGCCCATCATCTCCCGGCCCGCGTTCTTCCCGGTCTTTTTCTTTTTTCGGAGCGCCCCGCACGCGCACCCAAAGACGGCCTCCTTCAAGTCCGATGCGCTCAGCCGCGCCGGAGACAAGCAGTTTTTCCCTGTCCCCGCTCCCGCATCCCATCAGGAACATGGAGAATTTCAGGGAAGAGGAACCCAGATTAAAAACTAGGACCGGTTTACCGTCCAAGTCCATTCCCTTATCTCCGGCATGTCCTCGCCGTATCTGGATATGTATTCCTTGTGCTCGATGAGCTTGTCCCGGATCGCCTGCTTCGCATAGGCCGCCATATGGCCAAGTTTGGGCACCCGGTCTATCACATCGGAGACCAGATGGAAGCGGTCCAGGTCGTTTCTGACGGCCATGTCGAAGGGGGTCGTCGTCGTGCCCTCCTCCTTGTATCCGCGCACGTGGATATTTTTGTGGTTGGTCCTTCTGTACGTGAGCCTGTGTATGAGCCAGGGGTAGCCGTGGTATGCGAATATGACAGGCTTGTCCGTTGTGAAGAGGACGTCAAAATCCTGTCCGGAGAGGCCATGGGGATGCTCCTCCTTTGGCTGGAGCGTCATCAGGTCCACAACGTTTATCACCCTAACCTTTAGCTCCGGCGCGTATTTCCGCAAAAGCTCCACCGCGGCCAGCGTCTCCAGCGTGGGGACGTCCCCGCAGCAGGCCATTACCACATCCGGCCCCTGCCCCATGTCGTTGCTTGCCCACTCCCAGATGCCAATCCCAGCCGTGCAGTGCCTGATGGCCGACTCCATGTCCAGCCACTGTGGCTGGGGCTGTTTGCCCGCCACAATGACGTTCACCATGTTGCGGCTCCTGAGGCAATGGTCCGTCACCGAAAGGAGGGTGTTGGCATCAGGCGGAAAGTAGACGCGCACGACCTCCGCCTTCTTGTTCACAACATGGTCTATGAACCCGGGGTCCTGATGGGAAAAACCGTTATGGTCCTGCCGCCATACATGGGAGGTAAGGAGGTAATTGAGCGATGCTACCGGGCGCCTCCAGGGTATCTCCATGCCGGCCACCTTAAGCCACTTCGCGTGCTGGTTGAACATGGAGTCCACTATGTGGATGAAGGCCTCGTAGCAGGAGAACAGCCCATGACGGCCGGTAAGCAGATACCCCTCCAGCCAGCCCTGGCAGGTGTGTTCGCTAAGTATTTCCATCACCCTTCCGTCCGGGGCCAGGTGCTCGTCCTCAGGCAGTATCTCAGCCATCCATGAGCGGTCCGTGACCTCAAACAGCGCGTCCAGCCTGTTTGAGGCCGTCTCGTCGGGCCCCATCACCCGGAAGTTCCGCTGCTTGCTGTTCAAGCGCATTATGTCCCGCAAAAAGCGGCCCATCACCCTGGTGGATTCCGCCACCGACTGGCCCGGCCCTGGAACGTTCACCGCGTAGTCCCTGAAATCGGGCATCCTCAGGTCCTTAAGCAGAAGCCCGCCGTTTGCGTGCGGGTTTGCCCCCATGCGCCTGTCGCCCTTGGGTGCAAGCTCCGCAAGCTCCGGCGCCAGCCTCCCGTCTTCGTCAAAAAGTTCCTCCGGCCTGTAGCTCCTCATCCAGTCCTCCAGCAGCTTTACGTGGCCTGGTTTCGACTGCATATCGGTGACAGGCACCTGGTGGGACCTCCAGAAGCCCTCCGTCTTCAGGCCGTCAACCTCTTTCGGGCCGGTCCATCCCTTTGGGGTGCGCAGCACTATCATCGGCCACCTCGGGTTTTTGCCCTTTTGCTCCGCTTGTCCCTTTTGGCCTTTCCGTGGCGCTTTTTCTTTTTCTCCACCCTCCCTGGCTTCCCGTTGTATTGCGGCTATCTCATCAAGGACGGTATCGAGCGTCGCCGCCATAAGCTGGTGCATGGCTTCCGGGTCCGAGCCCTCGACAAAATAAGGTTTGTAGCCATAGCCCTTGAACAGGGCCTCCAGCTCCTCGTGGCTTATCCTGGCAAGCACGGTGGGATTTGCTATCTTGTACCCGTTCAGATGCAGGATTGGCAGCACCGCGCCGTCGGTTTTGGGGTTCAGGAACTTGTTTGAATGCCAGGCGGTGGCAAGCGGGCCCGTTTCGGCCTCGCCGTCGCCCACCACGCAGGCCGCTATCAGGTCCGGGTTGTCGAACACCGCCCCGAAGGCATGGGACACCGAATAGCCAAGCTCTCCGCCTTCGTTTATGGAGCCCGGGGTCTCAGGCGCGTCGTGGCTGGGTATGCCGCCCGGGAACGAAAACTGCTTGAAGAGTTTCTTCATCCCGGCCTCGTCCCGGGATATATCCGTGTATATCTCGCTGTAGGTGCCCTCCAGGTACGTGTTGGCCACCATCCCCGGCCCGCCATGCCCGGGGCCGCACACGTATATGACGTTCAGGTCCCTGGCCTTTATCACCCGGTTCAGATGTACGTATATGAAATTGAGGCCGGGCGTTGTGCCCCAGTGGCCAAGGAGCCTTGGCTTTATGTGCTTGAGCGAAAGCGGCTCCTTTAAAAGCGGGTTGTCATACAGGTATATCTGGCCCACGGAAAGGTAGTTTGCCGCCCGCCAGTACGCGTTCATCAGGCGCACCTCTTCACTGGAAAGCTTCTGTTTCTGTTTCCTGGTTTCTTGTTCGAGGACTTTCATGAGATCAATACCCTCCATTTCCGCCGGTTTTTTTCCTTTTATGCCATTTCATTTAACCCAACCCGATTTCAAGAACGGGCCAAGACCCGCGTGGCCCTTCTCACTGTGCGGGGCAAAAACCCCCCGGATACGAGACTGAGAGGCGGGTGATGTGAGCGCAGGGCCGCCGCGACCCCTGCAAATAGCGCGGCGGCAGCCGTTTGCCGTATTCATTTGAGCCGCGCCGGGACTACAGTGTGCCTGGCTGCGGAAGACGGCGGCCCAACGCAGCGGATCACACCCGCCTTCACACAAAACCCTGAAAAAAATCATTTTTTTAATTTTTGTCCCATTTTCATTTCTGCCATAGGATATGGGGCGCCTCAAGAGGCACGGCTATGCCGCAGGCCTCCCCTGGGGCGGTCTCAGCCGGAACTATACGGGCGGTGTAGTCTCCGGCGGGGCGCTTTGCGGGCACCCTTGCGCTGAAACAAAAAACTCCTTTTTCAGCTCCGGGCCCGGGCCCCTTGCGGGACATCTCGTAATGAACCGGACCTCCGCCGTTGATGCCTTCGGCGTAAAGCTCCACACGGACCATTCCGGGCTCCAGCCCGCCAAGGTAAACACGGGCCTCAATAACGTGCTCCTTGTCCTTCTCTTTTCCGCCGCCCTCAGTGCTTGCCGCCACCAGTTCAAACCGCAGTTTGGGCCATTCCTCATCCAGCCGGATGATCCTCTTTGAGATGGCTGAAGCGGCCGCGCCCTTGCCCTGGGCGCGTCCAATGTAGGCCGCGGCTGCGGGCAGATAAAATTTCTCCGTGTAATCGCAGACCGCGCGGTCTGCCGAAAAACGGGTCGTGAGCCTGGCCATGCTCTCCCTCATCATGGACACCCATTGCACGGGGGTGCCTTTTTCGCGCGCATAAAAACACGGGGCCACCTTCTGCTCCAAAAGCGTGTAAAGGGCATCGGCCTCCGCGGCGTCCCACGCCGGGTCATCGCCGTGCTCGTTGCCGTCGCCAAGCGCCCATCCCGCCTCGGGAGCATAGGCCTCCGCCCACCAGCCGTCAAGCTCCGACAGGTTGAGCCCCCCGTTCACAAGCACTTTCATCCCGCTTGTCCCGCAGGCCTCCCATGGCCGTCTGGGCGTGTTTATCCAGACGTCCACGCCCTGCACCAGGCGCGCGGTCAGGAGCATGTCGTAATCGCCAAGGAAGACGGCGCGCCCGGCGGCCTCCGGCCTGCGCAAAAACTGCGTCCACTGCCGTATCATGTCCTGTCCCTGTCCGTCGGCCGGGTGCGCCTTTCCGGCCACAAAGAGCTGGACAGGCCTGTCCGGGTGAGTCAGCAGGCGCAGCAGCCTTTCCTGGTCCTGGAGAAGCAGGGTAGGCCTTTTATATGCCGCAAAGCGGCGGGCAAAACCGATCGTCAGCACGCCAGGGTCAAACACGGTTTTGGCGGCCTCCACCTCCCGGGCCGGCGCGCCAGAGACCGCAAGCTGCTGCATGAGGCGCTGGCGCAGGTATTTGATGAGCGCCGCCCTGGAGGCGTTCCGGAACCGCCAGAGGCTTTCATCGGATACGCGGGCCATCTTCTGCTCCAGGACCTTTGCCTCGCCTTCCCAGCGCTTTTTTCCGCATGTCTTTGTCCAGAGCTGGTCCGCCTCGGTCGAATCCCATGTGGGCATGTGCACGCCGTTGGTGACATACCCCACCGGCACCTCTTCATGCGGCCAGCGGGGGAACAGGGGCTGGAAGATGCGCCTGCTCACTTGGCCGTGCAGCCTGCTTACCCCGCCAACCGCACGGCTGCCCCGCACGGCAAGATAGGCCATGTTGAAGGGCTCGCCTTCGTCTTCCGCGTTTTCCCGGCCCAGGGCCAGCAGCTTCTTAAGCGGGATGCCAAGCCTGTTTGTGGCGTACTCTCCGAGATACTGCTCCATCAGTGACGGATGGAACCGGTCGAAACCGGCGGCCACCGGCGTGTGGGTGGTGAACACATTTCCCGCCCGCGTGCAGGCCAGGGCGGCATCGAATGGCAGCCCGGTCCGCTTCATTAAAGACCGCGCCCGCTCGAGCACGGCAAAGGCCGCATGCCCTTCGTTCAGATGGCAGACCTCCGGTTTGATGCCCAGTTTCTCAAGCAGCTGCCACCCGGCCATCCCAAGCACCATCTCCTGCATAAGGCGCAGCTCCGGGCCTCCCGCGTAAAGCTCTCCGGTTATGCCCCTGTGCGGCGGGAAGTTGGCCGGGTCGTTGCTGTCCATCAGGTAAAGCCTCACCGTGCCCACCTGCACCTGCCAGGTGCGCAGCCATACAAGGCAGCCGGGGAATGCGATCTTCAGGCGAAGCCATTCCCCGTTGGGCTCGCGAAGCGGCGTTATGGGAAGCTGGTTAGGGTCGTTGTAAGGGAAAAAGGCCTGCTGAGAGCCGCTTTTGTCTATGACCTGCCTGAAATATCCCTGCTGGTAAAGAAGCCCGATGCCCACGACGGGCACGCCCAGGTCGCTTGCCGCCTTAAGCTGGTCGCCTGCCACATTGCCAAGCCCGCCCGAATATATGGGCAGGGCCTCGCTCAGCATGAATTCCATGCTGAAGTAGGCAACAGAGGTGAGCGGGGAGCGCGGGTGCTCATGCTCAAACCACGTCCCGCCGGTCTCGATGGCCTTTCGCCTTGCCTTCAGCCGGTGGTCTATCTTCCTGCGGAAATCAGGGTCCGAAAGCACGCTTTCCAGCCGCTGCCTGGAGGCGGTCTGAAGTATCACCCACGGGTTTCCGGTAAGGTCCCAAAGGACCGGGTCTATCTTCCTCCAGACCTCGTAATCGGAGTGGTTGAAAGACCAGCGCATGTCGAGGGCAAGCTGGGCCAGGGAATCAAAACCCTCCACCTGCTCAGGCCCCTGGCCCTCGCAGGGGGGCAGCTTTTGCTTTTTAATGTCTCCTTTGCTCCCTTTATCCGGCCTATGCATCAATCCTCCTTCAAGTAAAAAAGGTTTTTAATGCCACCACACTGAAAAGGAGCCTGGTTACCTCCATTATAGACTAATTTTTTATAAATTTAGGCTGGCGGGGGCCTGCCGGAAACCGTTACGCACGGGTGTCCAAGGCCTTCAAACCGATATGTTATCCTAAAAGAGACAATGGAAAAACTGCGGATAAAAGGCGGCAGGCCGCTTAAGGGAACGGTAACGGTAAGCGGCTCGAAGAACGCGAGCCTGCCCATCATGGCCGCGGCCATCCTGGCGGAAGGCAAGAGCGTTCTTCGGGGGGTGCCCGCGCTCAGGGACGTCAGCACGATGGGCGCGCTGCTGGAGAGCATGGGTGCGCGCTACTATTTCGGGGACGGCCGCTCGGAGATAGACACCTCCGGCCTCAACAACCCCTCGGCCCTGTATGATCTTGTGAAGACGATGCGCGCCTCCGTGCTGGTGCTTGGGCCGCTTGCGGCCAGGCACGGAAGGGCAAAGGTCTCCCTGCCCGGGGGATGCGCCATAGGGGCCAGGCCCATAAACATGCATCTGGCCGGGCTTGAGAAGATGGGCGCCTCCGTGGAGCTTGAAGGCGGCTACGTGCTCCTGAAGGCAAAAAGGCTCAAGGGGACCTCCATATATTTTGACGTGCCGACCGTGACAGGCACCGAGAACCTGATGATGGCCGCGGCGCTTGCCAAAGGGGTGACCGTCCTTGAGAACGCCGCGCGGGAGCCCGAGGTGCTGGACCTTGCCGCAGCGCTTTCTTCGATGGGGGCAAAGATAGAGGGCGCGGGCGGCAGCCTTATAGAGATAGAAGGGGTGGATGAGCTCAAGCCGTACAGCCATGACGTGATACCGGACCGCATAGAGGCCGCCACCTTTGCGGTGGGCGCGGCCATAACCGGCGGCGACATAGTCATAAAAAACGTTGTGCCCGAACACCTGGACGCCGTCTCGATAAAACTGCGCGAAACAGGGGCCCAGGTGAAAAAGACCCCGGGAGGGCTCAAGGTCCAGGGCAGCGGCAGGCCGGACTCCGTGAACATCACCACCATGCCGTACCCCGGGTTCCCCACGGACGTGCAGGCCCAGTTCATGGCGCTCATGTGCGTGGCCGGCGGCACGAGCGTCATAAACGAGACGGTCTTTGAGAACCGCTTCATGCACGCCTCCGAGCTTGTAAGGATGGGGGCGGGGATAGAGCTGCAGGGCGGCATCGCCACGGTAAAAGGCGTGCCCGCGCTGAAAGGGGCCGAGGTCATGGCGACAGACCTCCGGGCAAGCGCCTCGCTGGTGCTTGCGGCCCTTGCGGCCAGGGGCGAAAGCGTGGTGCACAGGATATACCACCTGGACAGGGGCTATGAGCACATGGAGACGAAACTCGCGGCCCTCGGGGCCAGCGTGCAGAGGATAAGTTAGCAGAGGACAGGCTGGCAGCCGGTTTTTTGCCAGGGGCTGCGAGCCGGGCAGCGCAAAAAGGGCCCTTTTTGATTTAAAAAAATCCCGGCTTCCGGTCTCCGGCTCTCCAGGGGGCGCAAATGGACGCATCATTAGAGGAAAAGCTCAGAAAAACCCCGCAGCAAAGCGGAGTCTACATATTCAAGGACGAATCGGCGAAGGTCCTGTATGTGGGCAAGGCCAAGAGCCTGAGGAACCGCCTGAGGAGCTATTTCCAGAGCGGCGCTGAAAGGACACTGGACGAGCGCAAGCAGGGCATGGTCCGGAGGGTGCGCGACTTCTCCTATGTCGTGACGGACAGCGAGCTTGAGGCCCTTATCCTGGAAGCCAACCTGATAAAACAGTACAAGCCGCCCTTCAACGTGGTCCTCCGGGACGACAAGAACTATCCCTATCTGAAGCTCACGATAAACGAGCCCTGGCCGAGGCTTGAGGTAGTGAGGCGGACACTGCGCGACGGGGCCCTTTATTTTGGCCCCTTCATCCCGGCAAGCGCGATGTGGGAGACGCTGGCCTTCGTGCGCAGGCATTTTGGCCTAAGGCCCTGCCGCTACCGGCTGGACAAGAAGATGCGCCCCTGCATCCAGCACCAGATGGGCAGGTGCCCGGCCCCCTGCGGCGGCAGTCTTTCACAGGAGGAGTACGCAAAGACGGTAAACCAGGTAAGGCTTTTTCTTGAGGGGAAAAAGCAGGGCCTTTTGAAGGAGCTTGAGGCCAAGATGAAGAAGCTTGCCGAAGAGGAGCTCTATGAGGACGCGGCAAGGCTCAGGGACAGGATAGAGGCGCTCAAAAGGGCGCTCGAGCAGCAGAAGGTGGTCCAGCCGGGTTTTGGCGACATAGACGTGATCGGATATGCGGCGGAGGGGGCCCGCCTGGCCTTCCAGATGTTTTTCATACGCAGGGGGCTCATGATAGGGGTCAAGGATTTTTACCTGCCCCACTATGCCCCAGACGGCGAAAAAACCCATATGCCGGCAGGGGAGCTGCTGGCCGGGTTCATGGAGACCTTCTACGCAAAGGAGATAATACCCGCGGCGGAGGTGCTTGTTGCCGCGAAACCTGATGACTCCGCAGCCCTTGAGGCATGGCTTTCCGGCAAGAGGCAGGGCAGGGTGAAGATAATTGTGCCAAGGCGGGGGAAAAAGGAGGACCTGCTTCGGATGGCGGAGCGCAACGCGGCTGAGGTGCTCCGGGCAAAGGCCGCCTCACCCGAACAAAAGACGCTCGAGACCCTGAAGGAAAGGCTCCATCTTAAAAAGGCGCCCGCAAGCATCGGGGCCTTCGACATATCCACCACGCAGGGTGCGCAGCCCGTGGGAGGGTTCATATACTGGGCGGATGGCGAGTTCAGGAAGGACCTCTACCGCCACGTAAAGATAAAGACCGTCCCGGGCGGCAAGATGGACGATTACGCAATGATGGAGGAGACGGTCTCCAGGGTCCTTCCGGGCCTTGCCGATGCGGCCCCGGAGCTTGTGGTCATAGACGGCGGGAAGGGCCAGCTTGAGGCGGCCATGAGGGCGGTCTACGGGCTTGCCCTCCAGCCCGCCTCCGGAGTGGTTGCGGTGGCCAAGGACCCCGACCGCGTCTTTACCACGCGCGCTGAGCTTCCGGTCAACATAGAGGACGGAAGCCCTTCCTCCCTCCTTCTAAAGAGGATACGCGACGAGGTGCACCGCTTCTCCATCGGGTTCCACAAGAGGCTGCGCGGCAAGAGCATGCTTTCCTCACCGCTTGAATCGGTGAAGGGCATAGGCAGGCAGAAGCGGTTCGAGCTTCTGAGGCATTTTGGCAGCCTGGAGGCCATCAGGCAGGCCGATGAGCAGGAGATCGCCTCCGTGCCCGGCATAGGGCCGGAGCTTGCCAGGGTGATAAAAAACACCCTCTCCCCAAATAAAAATATGCTAGAATGACACCGATGAAACGTTACCCGTCCATACAGTCCGCGTTTTTGCTCTCTTTCTTTTTTCTCTTTTCTGCGGCCTTTTTTCTGTTTGCAAAGCCGGCCCATGCCGCATACCGGATATACCTTAAGAACGGCTCCGTCATAAGCGGCATCGGCTCCTACGAGCGCTCGGACGGCAACATCGAGTTCCCGATGGGCGGCGGTACCGTGGGCATCCCGGTGAAAGACATCTCAAAAATAGAGAAATACAAGGAGGAAGGCGGGGCTTTTGCGGCCCCCGCATATACGCCGCCCTCTACAGAGAAGACCACCCCTCAAGTCTCGCAGCCTGGCCCCTCATCCGGGCAGAAAAAGGCCCTCAAGGACAGGCTTGCCGGCATCGACAGGCAGCTGCAAAAGATAAAGGAAAAGGAAGCGGAGTACCAGAAGCTTAAAGACCAGTACCAGGAAGTGATGCTCCGCATACAGAACCTTTTCAACATAGGCAGGCAGCGGGCCATCGCGGCTGGCGAAAGCCCGCTTGTGGCAAACCAGCAGTACCTGCAGTTTCTGAGCCCGCAGGAGCACCAGATGGTCCAGGCCAACTTCATTGATAAACAGGACCTGGAGGAAAAGATAAAGGACATGGAGACCAACGTCCTGCCCCGCCTCAAGGAGGAAAAGCAGAGGCTTCTTGACGAGAAGCAGCAGATACGGGACCAGCTTGGCGGCTGATCCCTCACGGCCCGCCTCTTTTTGCTCCCCGGCCCTGCTTTTTTTAAAAAAATACTCTGAGGGTTTTATTTTTTCTCGAAAAAATGCCTGCTTCCGCTTTTTCCTTCATTCAGGTCTGCCGTTTTTGACCAGTCAGCGCCAGTTTTTTCCATCGCATTTTCTTTGTCCCTGCCACCGGGAATTTTTTCCAGATCGCCTCTGAAAGATGCATAATATCCGGGTGAGGAGCGCTCAGATAAAAATAAACCATTTCCATAAAGGGGACCACAGGGCGATACTGAGGGGCATAGCGCGGCGGGCGATGCTTGAGCGCGGCCTTTTGCCGGACTTCTCCCCCGATGCCCTTGCCCAACTGGACGGGATCAGCCTGCCCGCGGGCGCGGACCGGGCCGGCCTCCGGGACCTGCGCGGGCTCCCGTGGGCCTCCATCGACAACGACGACTCACGGGACCTGGACCAGCTTACAGCGGCCAGGGACCTGGGCGGCGGCGACGTGCTGGTTTTCGTCGCCATATCCGACGTTGACGCCCTCGTAAGTATGGACTCCCCTCTGGACCGGCATGCCGCCCATAACACGACCTCCGTCTATACGCCCGCGGTGATCTTTCCCATGCTGCCCGTAAAACTGTCTGAAGGCCTCACCTCCCTGAACCAGGATGAAGACCGGCGTGCGGTGGTAATGGAAATGACCGTGGGCGCCGACGGCTCGGTGCGAAACTACGACATTTATGAGGCGGCTGTGCGAAACCGGGCAAAGCTTGCCTATAACAGCCTGGCCGCCTGGCTTGAGGGCCCGGGGCCCGTCCCTGCCCGGGCGGCGGCGGTAAGCGGGCTCGAAGAGAACCTGCGCCTCCAGGACCGCACCGCCCAGAAAATGAAGAGGCGGCGGCATGAGCACGGGGCGCTCAGCCTGAAGACCGTCGAGGCCAGCCCGCGCTTCGAACAGGACGTCATTATAGACCTGGACATAAGGGCAAAAAACAGGGCCAACGACCTGATAGAGGATTTCATGATCGCGGCAAACAGTGTGGCCTCCAGGTTCCTGGCGGCGAGGGGGCTTCCGTCGCTCAGGCGGGTGGTCCGGAGGCCGCAGCGATGGGACAGGATCGTCGAGCTCGCAACGGAACACGGCCATTCCCTGCCAAAAACCCCGGATGCGGTCGCGCTGGAGCGTTTCCTGATGGAGGCCCAGGCCAAAGACGCCCTAAGGTTCCCCGACCTTTCGCTTAGCATAATAAAGCTTCTGGGGCCGGGCGAATACGCCGCGGACATCCCTGGGGAGAGGCAGTGGGACGGGCACTTCAGCCTTGCGGTAAGGGGCTACAGCCATTCGACCGCCCCTAACCGCCGGTTCCCGGACCTCATAACCCAGCGCCTGCTGAAGGCTGCGCTGGCAAAAACACCGGTGCCGTATCCGTCCTCCGGCCTGGAAGAGCTGGCGGCGCACTGCACCAGGGAAGAGGACGCGGCCAAAAAGGTCGAAAGGCGCGTGGGCAAATCGGCCGCGGCGCTGCTGTTTGAGTCCCGGATAGGCCAGAGGTTCGACGCGATAGTAACCGGGGCGGGCCCGAAGGGCACATGGGCACGCCTGCTTCATCCCCCGGTGGAAGGAAAGGTGGTCTCTGGTTACCAGGGGCTGGATGTCGGGCACAGGGTGCAGGTGAGGCTGGTCCATGTGGACGTGGAGGCCGGGTTCATAGATTTCGAAAAGGTCTGAAAAAAAGCGTAAATTCAAAATCTCTTTGTAAGCCCAAAAAGAAGTCCATAATTGTCCTCAGGCCGGCTGAACCCGGCCTTTATCCCGCCATCTATATCGAAGCTTCCGGCAGGGGAATAGACCAGGCCCGCGAGAATGAAATTTTTGGGCGTGAGGCTGACCGTGCCGGGGTTGTTGCCTGTGCCAATGTTGCCCACAAGTCTCATTTTTTTAGCAAACCGGTATTCTGCGGCCACGGTAAGGCTAAAGGCCTTCTCTATATACCCTGAAGTGTTTGGCTGGTAAATGAACTGCGCGTTGGCATGGAAAAGCAGGTCCGGTTTTGCCTCCAAAGTGTTTATCAGCGTGATCCAGTAATTGGGCCTGCCCGCGCCAAGGCCTTGGGCGGCATCCCCCGTGGGGAAGGAAATGCCCGGTTTCAAGGCCATCAGAAGATGGCCCTTTTCATAAAACCGGCACTTGTATTCCAGGCTCGCATCGGAAATGCCATCAGCTCCCTGTCCGTCCTCACGAAGAAACCAGTAGGGCAAGGTAAGGACAATGTCGGCATTTTGGGATGTCCCATAAGAAATGATGGATTTGAGCTGAAAGACCCGCTGCTCGAATTGTCCATCGGCATTCATTGAATACTCCATGTCAAGTTCCGCCTCTTTATTGCCTGCCCCCTGGGTATAGGCGTCATCCGTTATAAGGGGATGGGTGGCATAGGCCCGCGCGGAGACCAAACAGAAACCCGCGATAAAAAAGAAGACCATTAAATATTTATGATGTTTCGTCATATATGTGCTTTTCCCCGCTGTCAATTGAAAGGGTCCCCGGTAATTTCCTGCCTCATGCTATTTTTTATAATTTGAAGGACGTAGTCATATCCCTCCTCGGTATGGGGGATAGTGCAGCCCGAGCAGTCTTTTATGCCGCCTTTAAAACCGCCTTTAAAAGTGAAATTCCCGCCGCAGTCCAGAAGATAAAGCGGGCACCAGCAAAAAAGGCAGGACCTCCATTCCTCAAGGTCATGGCAAGGGAAAAAACTGCAGTCCCGGTGGATGAAATATTTGTAGTTCATTCGGTGCAGGCTTTCCGCTTCGCCATTTGTTTAAGGAGGGCTTTCCTTGCCTGCCCTATGGCAAGCGGGAGCGGCGGGAACCGGCATTGCCCTTCCCGTTCCAGCAATTCCGCAAGGCGCCGGTCAGGGCCTGCGCGCCATCCGGACATACAAAACTTACAGATGACAGTTTTATTAAATCCATGCTTTATAGCGGCGCTTTCCAGCCGATCGCAAAATTGCAAATGAGAAGCGACAGCAGCGCCAACCCTGCCAGGACGCCGGCACGGATATCCTTGGCCGGTACGGGAGCGGTATAATGGGGCGGCGTTTTGGCGTCTTCATCATATCCCCTGGACAGCATGGCTTTATAGATCCTGACGCTGCGGTCAAAAGCCTTTATCATCAGGTTCCCTGCAATCATTCCAGTGTCTCTGGCCTGCCGGTGCCATGGCTGTCCTTCTCCCCCGCGGGCGCGCTGGGCCTTGCGCATGGTCGCGGCTATTTCCCCCAGTGAGAACGTGTACCGGTAGATCATGTCAGCCAGGTCAAGGATGATCCCCGGCACTTTAAAAAGCCGGAGCGTGGCCAGGATCTCGATCATCGGGGTTGAGAAAGAAAGCAGCATGGCCAGGGAGACCGCCGCAAGGATCCTGAGCATTATCAGGAAACCAAGCGTTATGCCCTCCCGGTAGGTGGGCAATGAAATATGCCAGAATTTAATTGCGCCAATGACCGTGTGGCCGGTAGTGAATATCAGGCTCAGGAGCACCAGCCAGGCAACGCCAAAGGGGACGGACATGCGCCATAAAACTTTTTTAAGCGGCAGGTGAAGCGTGTACATGAGGGCCAGGGCGGCGAGCAGGACGCCTGCCACCAGGGGCCATCTGGTCAGAACAGTGACAATGACTATGGCGCTTAAAAGGACGCTTGTCTTGACACGCCCGTCCAGGCGGTTAAGATACGTCGTGCCCGGCTGCCCGTCAAATGCGACATACTGCATGCTAGAGGTCCTCTTTCTCCCTTTCAAACAGCTTTTTCCAATTGTGCCCAACGATCATGCCCGCAAAGAAGTTGGCCACGGAAAATGCGCCGACCTGGGCGTCGCCTGGCAAGTTGACGAACGGGTGTGCGGCCTTCGCATCGGCCACCCTGGAGGCCATGGCGTTTACCGTATCGTCCGTGCCGCCGCCAAGCATGTGATGCAAGTTCATGTATTTTGCCGCAACAAAAATTATTGCAAGCAATGCGAACATGACTATCAGCATCCAGCGCGTAAAGGGATCAAACCAGGCGACAGTTTCTGCCTTGCTGTCCTTATTCTTCTTCATATCACCCTATCCTTTCGCCTCAGCCTTTCCGGTCTCACTGAATATCTTTTTCCTGCCCGTCACGCCCGGCAGCAGGTCCGGCCTGCGGTTGTACATCACCTGCAACACGGCGGCTGTGAAAACGGCCTCGGCAACGGCCAGCGGCAACTGCGTCGGCCCATACCCCGCGAAAAAGATCATCCATTGTTTGAGAAGCGAAATATGGCCATGCAGGCTCCAGGCCAGCTCGAAGGCCGATGTAAGATACGTCATCACGTCGCCAACAAAACCGGCCACGCCGCCGGCCAGCCATAAGGGGGAATTGAGACGCCTGAGGAATTTCCAGCAAAGATAGCCGGAAATGCCGCCGACTATGCCCATTGAGAAATCGTTGGCCCCTATGGTGGTGATGCCTCCGTGCCCAAGAAAAATGGCCTGGAAAAAAAGCACTATGGCCGATATCACAGCCGTTGCGAACGGGCCGATCACTATGGCCGCAAGAGGCGTGCCGCAGGGATGGGAGCAGGAACCGGTCACCGGGACCGGCAAATGCATGGCCGAGATCACAAAGACGGCAACCCCGACCATGGCAAGAAACGGCTTGTAAGACAGGTTCTCCCGCACGCGCCTTTTGATCTCTCTGACCCCCGGAATAATGAACAGCATTGCAACTGCGTACCAGAACCCCCAGGCCTTGGGCGGCAGGATCCCGTCTTCGATGTGCATAGATGCCTCCTTTTTTGGTTAAAAAAACAAAAATCCCGATGGCCGGTGACAGCCATCGGGATTGCACCCAGTTTGCTTCATCCCTTGCGGACGGGTTTACCATCCCCATCCTTCCTTCTTCCGCGAGAAGTTCCTTCTCTTCAGAAACCGTTTGCAGGCAGGTCTTCTGGCTCCCGGTTCGTCCTCACCTTCGCCTTCCCATGCCTTTTATAAGGCACAGTGGCTTTGACTGAAGGTTTGTCCCCGGTTACAGCGGCGGGACCGCTCCCGATTTCCACGGGATTCCCTCTTATGCCCCTAGGGCACCTGTAAACCTGAGTACATTTAATCAGAAGCAGCCATGAAAGTCAATTCCGGTTTTTCGACCTGCCACCTCTGCCCGGTCAAAGAATGCCCGGACACCGGTGGTCAAGCCTTTTCCGCAGGCCCGCCACAGCGGGCCAAATGCGGTTTTTTGAAGAGCTTCAAAAAAACGGGCAGCGCGGGAAGAGGCGCCCTCGGCAGGCATCTCCTGCGGTAAAGGCGGTTAGAATGGGCAGGCGAAAACGCTGCCCATTCTACGATATAAGGCCCGTGTTCTCAGTGACCTTCATCCTGCTCCTGAGCCCATCAAGGAAGGAAGACAGGGCGCGCTGGCGCTTCATGTTAAGGAGCGTTCCCTTAAGCGCCGTGACCGCCTGGGCGTTCAGCTTGGGAGGGATGGAGGCAAGCTCTGCAGGGGACAGCTCAACCGGGTCTTCGATCATCCTGCGCATCTTGTCCACCAGGAGCTGATGCCTGAGGGAAGACTCATACTGCTGCGGCGTGATGCGGTTCATCCTGAGCACATTTAAATAAACTCTCCTGCTGAACGCCCCGCCCTGGCTGAACGCGGGCTCGGACTCTATGACCGCCCGGAGCTCGTCATTTGTCACGGTGATGCCCTCGGAGCTGGCCGCATGGTAAAGCATCTCATCCCCGACCAGGCCCGCCAGGACCTGCATCTTGAGGGCCTTCTTCATCTTGTCGTCGAATTTATCCCCATATGTGTTCCTGACGCTGTCCTCCGCCCTCTGGTATGCCCGCCAGAACTGGGTGATTGGTATATTGGTGCCGTCCACCGTGGCAATCACCTGGTTGTTCTTGCCGCTGCGCATCCCGCCAATGCCCCAGAAGATGAAGGAAATGATGATCACCACAAAGAGCACATAAAAATACTTGCCGTGCTTGGTCATTAACTTAAGCATGTCCCGGTTTTTTAATACCTCCCTTCGAAATAATCGGTCAATATGTCCGTATGGTCGAACACGATGGGCGAGGGGAGCCCTTCGCGCCTGAAAACCTGGGCCCGCAGCGCGTCGTCTGCGCCAACGAGCGTGCCTTCCCCTTTGGCAACAAAGACCGTGCTTATTGTATGCTGCCTGGGGTCCCTCCCAGGGTCCGAATACGTGTGCATCTGCCTCAGGAGCTCCACCTCAAGCCCCGTTTCCTCCCTGGCCTCCCTGCGCGCGGCGTCCTCCAGGGTTTCCCCGTAATCCACAAACCCCCCCGGAAGCGCCCAGCCGTGCGGGGGGAATTTTCTCTCCACAAGCACTATGCCCTCCCCGTACTCGATTATGATGTCCACCGTGGGTGCAGGGCCCCTTTTTTGCCCGCCAGTCACTCGATCGCACCCGGAGGCATCACTCGAAGTCGGCCTCCATCTCCTTTTCCGGGAGGATGGTCGATATGGCGTGCTTGTAGATAAGCTGGCTTGTGGAGCCTTTGAGCATGACAACGAAATTGTCAAAACCCTTTATTATGCCCCTCAGCCTTATCCCGTTTGTCAGGTAGATTACTACCGGCACCTTCTCTTTTCTTAGCTTGTTCAGGTAAGCGTCCTGAAGCGACTGTGTTTTTATATTATTGTCGGCGCCCATTTCCCTCCCCCTTTTTATTGCCCCGGCGGGGCTTTCTTTTATTTTTTATTTTAAATCTAATCATTTTTTACCGCAAGGGCGGGCGCTATTCCAAAATCCTCCCCGTTCTGTTATATTATGGAAGCGGCGGCTTATGGCCGTTCAGAGTATTTTAAATGCTTATCTGTGCGTTGACGGTTTTCATATTTCTTTTCTTCCTGCCCTCCCATGCCTATGCCTGGGGACCGATCACGCATATCTATCTTGGGACCGAGGTCTTTCTCACTGGCGCGTCGGCCCTGCCCGGGTCCGCTTACGCCCTGATAAAGAAGTTCAGGCAGGACTACCTATACGGCAACATCATGGCAGACATCATCTTCGCCAAGAAATACCTGCCGAAAGAAAAAAACCCCCACAACTGGGACGTCGGGTTCGAGCTTCTGGAGGACGCCAGGACGGAGCCGGAGCAGGCCTTCGGCCTTGGCTACCTGAGCCACCTTGCGGCCGACACGGTCTCACATTCCCTTCTGACAAACGGGAAAAAGAACATCGGCCATACATATCTTGAGCTGCGCGCCGACGGCCTTATAGACAGGCACTACTGGTTAATGGCCACGAGCATAGACAGAAAGGTGCAGAGGCGGGGGGACATCCTGGTCGAGAGGTGCCTTGAGAGCCCGCTTTTCTCCTTCAAGACCAACAAGAGAATATTCAAGGGGATGGTGCTTTTTTCCGGACTGAGCGGAACCAGGCCGCCGCGCTCCGCCCCCGTTTTCATATCATCGCTTAAAAGCGGCCGGATAGAAAAACTGCATGAGGAATCCCTGTTCAGGATAGTGGACGTTCTGGAGAAAGGCAGGGATTCAAAAGTCCTCCGAAAAGACCCCACAGGCGGCCTTCTCCTTTAACAGAAAGAAAATTCAAAAATCCCTGCCCCAAAGATGCTCTCTTTTTCTTTTTCCCGGTGGCCAGGCTAACGGATGCTGTCCTTGAGCCCCTTGCCTGCTGTGAACTTGGGGACCTTCATCGCGGGTATTTTTATCTCGGTACCGGTGCGCGGGTTGCGGCCTTTCCTGGCCTTGCGCTTGCTTACGAAGAAGGTCCCGAAGCCCACCAGCGTGACCTTCTGGCCCTTCTTGAGCGCCGCTTTCACGCCTTCGAGAGTCGCATCGAGAGCCCTGCCTGCATCCGCCTTGGAAAGCCCGGCCTGAGACGATATCTTGTCCACTAGCTCGGTTTTTGTCATCTACTACCCCCCTTTTTAGATGTTTAAGCCGAAATAAGCTAACAGGAAGAAAAAGAGTTTGTCAAGAATTTTCCCCGGCCGCAAAAAACCTCTGAAAGCCACTAATAGCGAGGGTTTCGCGCATTTGACAGCCCTTAAAGCGAGCATTTAAAATGTATCGCGGTGCGTGGGCGCCCGGAAGCCGGGGGCCGGCGGCTTTTCTGCCGCCCTCAGGCACGCGCTTTAACGGGTGAAAGATCCAGGGGCCCGCATGAAAAACTGGGCCTTGAATTACAAAAAAGTCCTGAACGCGGGGCGGGACGGTTGTTTTAAACAGGATGAAAGAAAAAAAGGTTTTAATCAGATGAAAGAAAAAATTCTGGGCGCGTTTGATGAAAGCGCGCAGGTAAAGATGAAGTTCGCCGCGGAAAACGCGGCCCTCATAGAGGAAGTCTCCCGGATGATAGCGGAGTCCTTCAGCATGGGCAAGAAGCTGCTGCTTTTTGGAAACGGCGGCAGCTCCACCGACGCCTCGCATATCGCGGCAGAGTTCGCCAACAGGCTCAAGATGGAAAGGCCCCCGCTTCCCGCGCTGGCGCTCAATACGGACATGGCCGTGATCACATCCATTGCCAACGATTACGATTTCTCCGACATATATGCAAAACAGCTGAAGGCCTTGGCCGAGGAGGGCGATGTGGCCATGGCCATTTCCACCAGCGGCGGCTCCCCGAACATACTTAAGGCGATGGACGTGGCAAGGAAAAAAAAGCTGAGGACGGTGGCCCTTACCGGCCTTAAGGGGGTGAAGTTCGCCTCAAAAGCGGAGTTCGCTTTTGTGGTGCCCTCGCAGGAAACGCCCAGGATACAGGAGACCCACATCACCCTTGGGCATATCCTTTGCCAGATGGTCGAGGAGATACTCTTTGAGGCGCCCCGCAAGCGCAAATAACAAAAAAGATGGTGCCGCGGCCCGGCCCGAAATGGCTTGCCGGGCGGACTCGCCGGGGCTGGTCCTGGGCATAGACCCGGGCAGCATCTACTGCGGGTACGGCCTGGTAAGGAAGGGAAAAAACAACAGCTGCGTCTATGTGAGCTCCGGCAGGATCGGCATGACGAAGTCCGCTCCGCTGGAGCGCAGGCTGATGGAGCTTTTCGAGGGGCTCAGCTCCCTGATAGAAGAGCTTTCCCCGCAGGCGGGCGCGGTGGAAAAGATATTCTTTGCCAAAAACGCGAAGGCTGCCCTGAGCCTTGGCCATGCCAGGGGCATTGCCCTCCTGGCGCTGGCAAACGGAGGCGTGCCCGTTTACGAATACAGCGCGCTGGAGGTCAAAAAGGCGGTGACAGGCTACGGCAGGGCTGAAAAATACCAGGTCCAGGAGATGATAAAAAGGCTCCTTGGCCTTGGCTTCTCTCCCAGCACCGACGGGGCGGACGCCCTGGCCCTGGCTTTTTGCCACTTGAACAGGCAGGATTTTGACCAGGCAAGGGGCAAAACCAAAACCGTAAAAAATGATGGCAGGGCGGCGACATGATAGGCAGCCTCCGGGGAAGGCTTTTAAGCAAGCGCGCCGACGGGGTGATAGTGGATGTGCAGGGGGTGGGCTACGAGGTCTTCGTGCCCTCAAGCGCGGCCGCGAACCTGCCCGAGCAGGGCGTGGAAATCTTCCTCCATATCCACACCCATGTGAAGGAAGACAGCATAAAGCTCTTCGGGTTTCTGTCGCCGCATGAAAAACAGGTTTTTTCCACACTTCTTGGCGTAAACGGGATAGGCCCGAAGCTTGCCCTTAATGTCCTTTCCGGCCTGCCGGGTGAGAGTTTCAGGCAGGCGGTGGAGGCCGAGGACACCGCAGCGCTCTCCAGGGTGCCTGGCGTCGGCAAAAAGACCGCCGCGCGCATAATACTGGAGCTTAAGCAGAAGCTGCCCTCGATGACAGCGGACCTGAGGGACGCCGCCTTCGAGGACGCGCTCTCCGCGCTTGTGAACCTGGGATACAGGAAGACAGAAGCCCAGAAGGCGCTTGAAAAGGCGGAAAAAGGCGCGGAGGGAGGCCTTGAAGGGCTCCTTAAAGGGGCGCTTAAAGAGCTGACCGGGCATTAAAAAGGGGAAGGAGACAGATTTTTGAGGCTTGAAGACAGTCCGCTTGACCCCAGGCCCAAGGCTGAGGAAGGCGCCTTCGACATAACCCTGAGGCCAAAGAATTTTGAGGATTTTATCGGCCAGGAGAAGCTTAAGGAGAACCTTAAGGTCTATATCGAGGCGGCAAAGGCCAGGGGGGAATCGCTGGACCATGTGCTTTTTTCAGGGCCGCCGGGGCTTGGCAAGACAACGCTTGCAAACATCATAGCGGCGGAGCTTGGCGTGAACATAAAAAGCACCTCCGGCCCCGTGCTTGAGCGGCCGGGGGACCTAGCCGCGATCCTCACGAACCTCCAGGAGTTCGACATTCTCTTCGTAGACGAGATCCACCGGCTGCCAAGGACCGTGGAGGAGGTGCTGTACCCGGCCATGGAGGACTACCAGCTGGACATCATCATCGGCCAGGGGCCAAGCGCCAGGACCCTCAAGCTGAACCTGCCGCGCTTCACCCTTGTGGGCGCAACCACGAGGACCGGCCTTTTGACCTCTCCGCTCAGGGACCGCTTCGGCATAGTGAGCAGGCTTCAGTTCTACGTCCCCCAGGACCTGAAGCAGATCATAATGCGCTCCGCTGGCATCCTGGGGGCCGGGATAAGGGAGGATGCGGGAGCCGAGATAGCCTCACGCTCCAGGGGCACCCCGCGCATAGCCAACAGGCTTTTAAAGCGGGTGCGGGACTTTGCCCAGGTGAAGGGAAGCGGTATAATTGATATCGAAAGCGCAAGGACCGGACTGGCGGCCCTGGAAGTGGATGAAAAGGGGCTTGATGACATGGACAGAAAACTGCTACTTGCGATAATAGAGAAGTTCCGGGGCGGCCCGGTGGGAATAGAGACCCTCTCGGCAGCCGTACGGGAGGAAAAAGACACTCTGGAGGAGGTCTGCGAGCCCTTCCTCATCCAGGAGGGCCTCATAGACAGGACGCCCAGAGGCAGGATGGCCACAAAAGCGGCTTACGAACACCTTGGATTAAAAATCCCGAAAGGACTGTTCTGAAACGAAAATGGACAAGGACGAACTGAAAGTTTTCTGCAAAACCGAGTTTGAAAAGCTGAAAGGCCTTGCAGGCACGCTCTCATCCTTCTGCGTTGAAGACAAGACATACGAGCTCAAGGAGACGGCGGCCATGGGGGCGTTCCTGTTCAGCGTCTACCAGGGTGTGGAGCGGGTCCTTGAACAGCTCCTCATATTTGACTCCCTTAACCCCGCGCAGGCCGAAGACGGGCGGGCTGAAATAGTACTTAAAAAGGCGCTGGAGCTTGGCATTGTGCCGCCCGAGCTCAACAACTCCCTGGCCGGATATCTGGCCTTCAGGGAGTTTTTCAGCCGCTCGTACGTGACCGACCTGAACGCCCAGAAGATCTGCGGGCTGGCCCGCAATTGCGAGCAGACCGTCGAACGGCTTGAAAAAGAGGTCTTCGAGTACATAGACACGGTCTAAACAAAAAGACCCTTCAGGTTTTTTTATGTTTGTGGGGCGGGAGGCATTTTTGTTTTGATGCTACGTTTTTTGGGCCGCCAAAAAACCTCCCGCGGCCAGGCACTCAGTATTCACGGAAGAACCAATAAAAAAATGAAACTGGTCACTGCGATAATAAGGACCGTCTCGGCGCAGAAGGTGGTTAACGCGCTGAAGATGTGCTGCGTTTCAGGCGTGACCTTCTCCGAGGTAAGAGGCGTCGGGGAGGGTTTTGATCTGGAAAGGCCCTACACCATTCACAGCAAGCTTGAGGTCGTGGTAAGCGATGAGCGGGCAGATGACGTCGTACAAGCCATCCTGGAGCACAGCCGCATGGGCCAGCCGGGAGACGGCATCATCTCGGTGGTCCCGCTTGACTACCAGGTGGAGATAAGGACAAGGGAAAAACTGGCCTGACCTCTCCGTCCTTTAGATCAGCCGCCCCGCCGCTATCCGCCTTGCCATCTCCCTCTGCATCTCCGGGGTGTCCGAATAAGTAAGCAGGCGGTCCTGTCCGCAAGGGACCATGTAGGGGTTCCCGAAAGAAAGCCAGACCGCCTGGGGCCTGAGCGCCTGGAACCTCTCTATGTTTTCCCTGAGCCCGGCGGTCGGGGGCTTCCATGCCTCCGGGGTGGAATGGACCGCGACCAGCAGCTCCCCTTTATCGCGGGGAAAAAGATTTTTGTTTTTTTCAAGGCCGTCCAGCGGGTTCACCAGCACCTTTGTTTTGGGCGACAGCTCACCGAGGGCCCCGGTAAAAGGCAAAAGCGACTTGGGGTTGTCCGACAGCAGCACCACGGTAAGCCCGCCCGTCCTTAGCCTCCCTGATGCTGAAATAAAAAATTCCCCTTGGGCCCTGATCGCCTTTAGCGCGATCTGAGCGGCCAGTTCCCTGTCACCTTCGAAATCCGGAGGGCTTGGGGGTGTTTTTGTTTTTTTGCAACGGCGGAAAAAATTTCTTTTTTCCCTCAGCAGGCCGGAGCCGTCCGGACCGGACGCAGGATGTGCCGCCCGCCAGGGCGCAGCGTGTTCAACTAGAAATCCGGCGGTCCTGTCCGGGTCCAGGGGGTGAAGGAGTATGTTTGCGCCGGCTTCGAGGGCCAGAACGGCCGCCTCCTCCTCTTTCATCCCGGTGCCTGCCATATTCAGGGCATCGGTCACTATGAGCCCTTTAAAACCCATCTGCCCCCTCAGATATCCGATGGCGGATTTGGACAGTGTCGCCGGAAGCCCCGAAGGGTCTATAAAAGGGACCTTCAGATGGCCGGTCATTATGGCGGAAACCCCTGCCCCGATAGCGGCCCGGAACGGTTTCAGCTCGAACTCCTCCAGCGCCTCGATCGCCTTGTTCACCACGGGCATGGCGGAGTGCGAATCCTCCGTGGTGTCCCCGTGCCCCGGATAATGTTTCCCGCAGGCCAGGACGCCCTGTTTTTCTATCTCCTGGACCATCATGGCCCCCAGAGCGGAGACGGTCTCGGCGTCCTCCCCAAAGGCGCGTGAGGCGATTATCGGGTTGCCGGGATTTGAGTTTATGTCCAGCACGGGGGCAAATACCATATTTATGCCCGCCCACCTGGCCTGGGCGGCAAGGCCTGAAAAAGCGCGCCTGAGGACTTCCTCCCCGATGCCCGCCCTGTACGCAGAGCCTATTGCCATCGCCCAGGGCAGGAGCGTGCCGCCCGCGACCTGCTGGCCCAGTCCGCGCTCCAGGTCCGAGGCGATCAGGAGCGGAGCCGGGGCCCTCTTTTGAAGCTCCGCTATGCCCGCCCTCACCGCCTCCAGCCTGCCGCCAAAAAGTATGAACCCCGCCACGCCCTTGTCCACCAGGGCGGCGTACCTGGAGGGGTCTTTCTCAAGCTCGGCCCCCTCCATGCGCGGCATCAGGAACTCATAAGGGTTTTTGCTACCACTCTTGTCTTGAGGCATTCTCTTATATTACCCGATGCCGGACCGCTTCAGTTTGCTAATTCCCCGTAAAACGCCTTATCATAAAAGGACACACCAGAAGGAGAAAATTTTTAAATGGGACTTTTTGACAGGCTTAAAAAAGGTCTGGAGAAGACCAGGGCCAGCCTGATGGGCGGCATAGACAACATATTTTCGGCGGGCAAGGCGCTGGACGAGGAAAGCCTCGAGGAGCTGGAAGAGCTCCTTATCTCCTCGGACATCGGGGTGAAGACCGCATCCGGCATAGTGGAGTCCCTGGGCGAGAAAAAAAGCGAGATAAAAAAGGCTGGCTCGCCAAGGGAATTTTTAAAAGCGGAGATGACGGGCCTGCTTGGCAGGCCGGAGCCGCTGGTGCTCTTCGGGGAAAAACCCTTCGTCATCCTTACCATTGGGGTGAACGGGGCCGGCAAGACCACGACCATCGGCAAACTTGCCTCCAGGTTCACCCAGGAAGGACGCTCGGTGGTCCTGGCCGCGGCGGACACCTTCAGGGCTGCAGCCATAGAGCAGCTTGAGATATGGTCTCAAAGGACCGGGGCGCAGATAATAAAACAGCAGGCGGGCGGCGACCCGGCTGCCGTTGCCTTTGACGCCGTTGAGGCGGCAAAGAAAAGGGGCGCGGACGTCGTGATAGTGGACACCGCGGGAAGACTCCACACGAAGACCCCCCTCATGGAGGAGCTGAAAAAGGTCAGAAGGGTGATCCAGAAGGCCATGCCCGACGCCCCGCAGGAAACGCTCCTGGTGGTGGACGCGACCAACGGCCAGAACGCCATGAGGCAGGCGGAGCTTTTCAACCAGGCCATAGCGGTCACGGGCATTGCCCTGACAAAACTGGACGGCACGGCCAAGGGCGGCATAGTCTTCAGCATCAAGCGGGAGCTGGGCATCCCGATAAAGCTTATCGGCGTTGGGGAGGCGGTCGAAGACCTCAGGGACTTTGATCCGAAAGACTTCATAGACGCCCTCTTCGGATAAAAAGAAGACGCGCGTTCAGCCTCTTGCAGCCGGAAGCGATTTTGAGACAGGTCTTAAAGGTCCTCGAAATGGGACAGCTTTTTGAACTCCCTGAAGCGCCCCTCAATCTCCTTGTAATCAAGGCTCGATATGCCCCCAAGGCTGAAATCCTCCACGGCGAAAGAAGCCATGCAGCTTCCCATAACGAGCGCCTTCCTGAGGTTGCCGTCGGACCAGTCCATCGTGCTGGCAACATAACCCATGAACCCGCCCGCAAAGGTGTCGCCTGCCCCCGTCGGGTCGAATACCGTCTCAAGCGGATAGGCGGGCGCAGAGAAGGTGCTGCCCCCGTTGAACATGAGCACCCCGTATTCGCCCCTCTTTACTATGAGGGTCTTTGGCCCCATGGAAAGTATCTTCCTGGCCGCCTTTACGAGATTCGGCTCTCCCGCCAGCTCCCTTGTCTCGGCGTCGTTGATGGTGAGTATGTCGACCAGCTTGAGCGTCTCCAGGAGCTGGGGTTTTTTGTTTTCTATCCAGAAGTTCATGGTGTCCGCCGCAACAAGCCTTGGCTTCCTCACCTGTCCGAGGACGCTTTTTTGCAGCTCGGGGTCTATGTTGGCCAGAAAGACGATCTCGGAGTCCCGGTACTGCTCGGGAAGTTCCGGCTTGAAGGTCTCAAACACGTTAAGCTCCGTCCTCAGCGTATGGGCCTTGTTCAGGTCGTAGTCGTAAAAGCCCTCCCACCTGAACGTCTTTCCAGGCACGCGGCTCAGGCCGCTTAAGTCCACACGTTTCGTCTTCAGGAAGTTGATGTGCTTTTCAGGAAAGTCCTGGCCGACAACGGCGACGACCCGCACGTCGGTAAAATAGCTGGCCCCCGTGGAAAAGTACGTGGCAGAGCCGCCAAGGGCCTCGTCCGCCTTTCCAAACGGGGTCTTGACCGTATCGAGCGCCACCGAGCCCACCACCAGTATCCCCATCCAAAACACCTCGCTTTTGAGATTTTTTATTTTTTTGCCAAATGCAAAATAAAAAAGGCCGGCCAAACGAGTTGATTATATCACTTTTCCTTTATAACAAAAAACCTGTCGGGCCGATCTTTAGGCTGCGTCTCATTTCGGGAAGCTGAATAATTTTTTTAAAAAACGCGAGCAATGCCTTTTTTCCGCGCGCCGCAGCCCAAGCAAGGGGGCCCCTTTGTTTTTTGTCAGCCGCCGGGCTACCCGTTCTTCCCTTTTTCTTTTTCCAGGCAGTCCGGACACAGGCCAAACAGGTCCATCTGGTGGCCTGTCAGGGTGTAGCCGTGTTTTCTGGCAAGCTTCTCCTGCAGCGCCTCTATGTCCGAATCCAGCACCTCTATCGCCTTGCCGCAGCGCAGGCATATGAGGTGGTCGTGGTGCGCGTGGCCGTATTTGTGCTCGTACCTGGCCAGCCCGTCACCAAGGTTGACCTGCCTGGCCAGGTCCGCCTCTTTCATCAGGCGCAGCATCCTGTAGACGGTGGCCCTGCCCACCGTGCGGTCTTTCGTCTTTACAAGGGCATAGAGCTCCTCCGGGGAAAGATGGCCCTCCTTTTTAAGGAAGATGTCCAGGATAAGCCCCCGCTGGCGGGTCATCCTGAACCCGCGGGCCGCTATGTGCTCCTCAAAGATCCGCCGCTCTTCCTTGTTCATGCCCGTCTTGTCCGGCTTCTCCTTTTTGGGAGACCCGGAAGCTTTTTCTTTTCTGGACGTCCCTATGGTCCTTTTGATCTCAATCATAAAGAGAGAATTTTAAAAAACAGCCTTTCCGCCTGTCAAATTTTTCTGCCGGAGGAATCAGCCCGCGTGGGCCCACCACACGCCCACGAAAACGGCCAGCATGCTTATCCCAAGCACTACCCAGTGGAAAATGCCGAGTATGGCAAAAACTTTTTTCTGGTCGAACTTTTCCGGAGAGCTGAACAGCTTTTTGAATATCCTCTTTTCAAAGATAAGCACAAGGAGATAAAAAAACCATGCTATGAACATCAGGGTGATGCCCAGGCCCTGCCACGTGAACATGAGGTACCAGAGCCTGGTGAAATAAAGCAGCAGAAACCCCGTTATGCCGGTGAGCGCCACATAGATCTTCGCATGCCTTGCGAAACGGTGCTCGACACCCTGAAAGAGCATGACCGCCTCGAAGGAATCTGTCATCCTCGCTATGAGGGGGAAGATGATAACGGTCACGAACCCCACTCCGCCTATCCAGAGCACCACGGTGGCCACATGCAGCGCGGCAAGAAGCGGTATCCACATATCTTTTCCCTGCGCCTCCTTTATATCGCCTTATTTTAAAAACATTTCCCTAAAAAGGGCATCCGGGGCCGGGTCTTCTACTCATGTTCCATGTGCTCTTCGGGCACCTCTCTGAGCTCGCAGTATATCCCCTTGTCCTCGCACTCGCTGCACTGGAACTCGAGGGTCGCGTGGTCTATGCCCATCTCCGCGAGCCTCTGTTTAAGGCGGGCGCTCAGCCCCTGCACGTGGCTAAGCTTTTCGTCACTTACCCATACGTGCGCGGTAAACATCACCTGTCCACTGGTTATGGCCCACAGGTGCACGTCGTGCACGCCCATGACCCCCGGAAAATCGCAGATCTCCTTTGCGACCGCCTCCACGTTGAACCCCTTGGGCGCGAGCTCCAGAAAGACATGGGCCGCCTCGCTCACCACCCTCAGCCCGCCCACAAGGATTATGGCCCCTATCAAAACGCTCGCCAGGGGGTCCGCATAGCGCCAGCCGGTAAATATTATCACAACGGCGGCCACAATAACGCCAAAGGAAGAAAGGGCGTCCCCCACCACGTGCAGCCAGGCGCTTTTTATGTTTAGGTCCCTGTGCCCGTGCCTGAGAATGAGCACCATGGCCATGTTCGCGGCAAACCCCACGGTCGCCATCCCCGCCATAAGCCTGGTGTCTATGGCAGGCGCAGCGGAGAAACGTTTTACGGCCTCGCCGAATATGACAAAGGAGATGACAAACAGGCTGCCCCCGTTTATGAGTGCGGCGAGCAGGCCGACCCTCTGGTAGCCGAAAGTGGCCCTGCGGTCCGGCGACCATCTGCTTATCCGGGCCGCTATCAGGCTCAGGCCCAGGGCGAAGGAGTCCGTGAACATGTGGCCGGCGTCGCTCAGCAGGGCCAGGCTGTTTGCGAAATAACCGCCAGCCCCCTCCGCAAGCATGACAACGAGCGTCAGCACAAGGCTCAGGGCGAGCCTTTTCTCGGTGTCATGATGGTGCTCATGCGCATGCCCTTTTTCCGGCATGACTTTATGATATCACGAGCCCGGGCAAAACCCAGCATAAACAAAACGGTTTTGCATCCCCCAGTCCCCGCAAAACATGACCTGCTATCATATGCTTTATAAGATCCTGATCACCTCCTTTTCACTTTATAGAGGAGACCGTTTTCATGAGAAGGCCACCCGCTGTTGCCGCAACAGGTTTTTTCTTTTTTTTCTGTGTCTTTTTGCCGGGCCTGCTGGTGCTGCTTGCGCAGGTGCGTGCCTGGGCCGGGCCCCCCTTTTTTACGGACGACCCCGTGCCCGTCAAGTACAGGCACTGGGAGGTCTACATAGCCTCCCAGTGGTCCCGCGACAGGCAGCGCGACGTGGTGGGCACGATGCCGCACTTCGAGGTCAACTATGGCGTCGTCCCGGATGTCCAGCTCCACCTGCTGGTGCCGATGGCCTACAACGCGCCGGGCGACGGCTCCGCTCAGTATGGCCTTGGAAACCTGGAGCTTGGCGTAAAGTACCGCTTCATACACGAGGAAGAAACCGGGTGGCGTCCGCAGGTTGGCATATTCCCACTTTTGCATCTGCCAACGCATACCTCGCCCGGCCTCGATGAGCCAAACGCGAACCTCTATCTGCCGGTCTGGATACGGAAGAGCCATGGGCCATGGACCACCTGCGGAGGAGGAGGCGTAGAATACCATCCCGGGACCGGCAACAGGAGCTTCCTGTTTGGCGGCTGGCTTCTGCAGCGCGACCTCTCGGAGAAGCTCACCCTTGGCGCCGAGGTCTTCAGCCACGGGCCCCAGGCGGACGGGCAAAGCGATGAGACCCTGGTCAACGCGGGAGGTTACTACAACCTGAGCGATGAGCACCACATACTTTTTTCCGTGGGAAAGGACATCCACGGGCCAAATGAGATACTTGGCTATTTCGCCTATCAGTGGACGTTTGGGCCGGGTGAGAAGTGGATGCTTTTCCCGGCGCGGGAGATGATGTATAAGCAATAAAGGGGCAATGGGGGCCACCTCTATTTTCAAGTACAGGAAATACGTGACGGGCAGACAGATGGGCAGATAGACTTTTAAATTTTTTTTGGCTTTTCGAGGATTCTTATGGGCGGATCCCGTCCAGTTTATTTTTTAAAACCCACCCTGATTTTACGCGGGGGCCAAGACCCGCGGAGGCGAGGGTTTCGCTTCGCTCAGCCCAACCTGCATAAACTTAAGCGGACCAATTCCGGCGATCAGATGGGGCAGGCACGCCCCGCCGGGGCAAATCAGTCCAGCTTGCGCCCGCAACGCGGGCAATAATATATGCGTTCAATATCTAGCCTGCTGGTGATGCAATCTTCGATTTCGATGAATTCCGGACACCCCTTGTTCTCACACAATCTGCATCCGGCCTTTTTTTCATCAGAGCGCCTGAAATCATCCCAGAGATGTTCCGAGTCTTTGTCGACCATGGCTTCAAAAAATCTCCTGCCACTCAACTTTCTCTATTTTTATCATTGCATAAACCGCGCCAAAAATGAAAATGATGATTTTACCCGGGGTTACATTGATAACAGTCAGAACAGGCCAAAAAATGCCAAATTTACGACAGTATAATGTCAATTTTCTCCGGACCAGCCAATGAGGGCGGAAAGCCACGGCCAGCCTAAAAAAAACGTGGTCACGCAGGACACATTGCAACCGTACGCTGCTGCCTTCCCGCACAACTTGTCTAAAACCGGCTAGCACCCGGTATGACGACCGAAAATTTTTGCTTGACAGCTTTCATCACGCTTGATAAAAAATACTCATAAGGGTTGTATGGACCTCGCAGAAAAAACACGGCAAGACAGAACGCTCAAAGACATTTTGGCGGCTGGCGTCCTGATTTTTTCACTGTATACAAAAAACAAACAAAGACGAAAACATTGATGCCTTTTTGTACGTCCGGCAAATAATACCTCTACACGCGGCAAGATAATGGGGCCGGTCACAATTATAAAAACCGCCACTGCGTGCCTGGCTGCGGAGACGGCGGCCGCGCGCAACGAATGCCGCCCCCTCACAATAAAACCTGAAGGGCCATATTTTTTAAAAAAGAAAAGGCCGGGAGAAGATTTTTTACTTTTCTTCTTCCGGCCTTTTTCAGTTCAGGAAAAAACGCCTCTTGAGGCCCCTTTTAATGGAGCAGGGGCACGATGAGAAGCGCCACGATATTCACGACCTTGATCATCGGGTTGATGGCCGGGCCCGCGGTGTCCTTATAGGGGTCGCCAACGGTGTCGCCGGTCACGGCCGCCTTATGCGCATCGGATTTCTTCCCGCCGTAAGCGCCGTCCTCGATGAACTTCTTGGCGTTGTCCCATGCGCCGCCGCCGCTGGTCATCGCCACCGCCTGGAAGAGCCCGGTGATGATTGTGCCTATGAGCGCGCCGCCAAGGGCCTCC
>JAJYJB010000095.1 GCA_021789735.1 Nitrospirota bacterium | reverse complement strand
GGCTGTGATGCAGCGCCTCCTCGGCCTGCTTGTGCGCGGTGATGTCGCGGGATATGACAAGCACGCTCTCCACGCCGCCGCCAGCCCCGTATTCGGGCACGCACCGGGACTGGTAGAAACGGAGGCCCCCTTCGGCCGGAAAATAGTCCTCCACCTCCATCATGCAGCCCGAAAAGACCTTTTTTATTCTTTCCTTCCAGAGACCGCAGAACGGCTCGGCAATGCCCGCCTGCGCCATTGTCCTGCCGACAACCGAGCAGGCCCCCTTGTTGAGCGCCCGCAGGCCCGCATGGTTGACGTATATGTATCTCATGTCCCCGTCGAACCGGTTTATGATATCGGGAGAGTTTTCCGCCAGGGTCCTGAACCTTTCATCAGCCGGAGAGAGGGAGCTGGTCAGGACATTGCCAAGCGATGTCCCTCTGGCCTGCGCGCTGCGCATCCCGGCCCTGAGCGCCGCAAGAAAATATGCGCAGCCCAGGTACTGCGCGAGCCTGCCGGCCCAGCCGACCGGGCTCCCGGCGGCTTTCAGAAAAAAAAGGACCGTCAGGCTTATTGCGGTCAGCGCCAGTGCAAGGGAATACCAGTACAGAAAAACCTCTCTGTTTTTAAGATAAGTCCCCATGAAGACCAGGGAGGAAAAGACAAACAGGGCATCGGCCGTCCCGAGTATCCCCTTGCGCAAAATGTCAAGCCCGGCCCCCTGAACAAAAAAAACCGGGACAATCCCCTTGATGCTGGCGATGGTCATCAGCCCCATGAAAAGGAACAGTCCCAGGTATCCAAACAGGAGCCACAGCATCTTCCGCCTTGCTCCCGCCTCAGGGGAAATGCCCGCAAGAAGGACCAGACCGGACGTGAAGTAGAACAGAGACCCAACCAGCGCGCCCGTGCTATGGATGGTTACCGTAAGGTTTTCCCCTCCGGGCAGGCCCCTGACAAATCCCGATACCGCTCCCCCAAGCCCAATGCTTAAAACGCCGCAGCCAAGAAGCAGTATCTGGAGCCTTCCGGTCGCCATGTAATTTTTCATGGCTATGTAGGCGACGGCAAAACATATGGCCGCGATAAAAAGCTCATTGGCTGTCAAGACCAGCCAGGGCGGGTCGTAAAAGAAGGACGGCTTCACGCAGAAATAAAGCGCCCCGGTCATGAGGACCAAGGCAGGCAACGGCAGAAAGCCCGCGCGTCTGGTGTTCACCTTGTAATCCCTCCCGGAGGGCGGAGCTTCGGGTCCGGCCCCCAAGCCTTTGCCTGCCCTCTCAGCCCCTTGGAAGCGGAAAATTTACGGCCGCTCAGTTTTTCTCGCTGCCCCCGTACCCGGCGAAATTGTTCTTTGCCAGGATCTTGCGCACCTGTCCCCTCACTTCGACCCAGACCGGATGCACGGTGCAGGAGCCGCCCCGGGAACAGAGTTTCCTGTCCAGGGCGCATACGTTCATCGATACCGGTCCCTGCACTGCCTCGATAACGTCCAGAAAGCTTATCGCGGACGGACTCCGCGCGAGCTCGAAACCTCCGTTTGCTCCCCTGTGGGACCGGACGATGACCGCCCTGGCAAGTTTCTGAAGTATCTTTGCCATAAAATCCCTGGGGACAGATGTGCCTTTTGATATCTCATCGACCTGCACTATCTCTTTTGGCCTCTGCGCAAGATAGCACACGCACCGTATGGCGTAGTCGGTCTCTCTTGTTATGTGCATTAAAAAACCCTCATCCCCGCTCAAAAAAATGCCCGGGCGCCCCCTTTTTCAAGGGCAGCCGCTTCCCCCGATGGCCGCTCTTTTTTCAAACCGGCCCCGCTGTCAGCTTTCCTGCCCGGCCCCTCTTAGTCCCAGTGTAACGGCCGCCAGTTCACTCCTGCGGCTTATTTCCAGCTTGCCGAAAATGTTGTTCAGGTGGCCCTTGACCGTCTGTTCCCGGATAAAAAGCCTTTCGGCGATCTCCCTGTTGGAATGGCCCTGGATGACCAATACCGCGATCTCTTTTTCCCGGCCGCTCAGCTTGAAGCGGTCAAGGCCGGTGCCGAGCCTGGGCGCGGGCGGATCGGGCTCCAGAAGGATGAACTTCCCCTTTCTCCAGTTGCATACAGGCACGGTGCGCACCCGGAAAGTGCGGGCGCCGTTTTTAAAAAAAGCTGCCCCGGGATCAAAAAAAACCGGGTCCGGCAGCCGCTCCAGGACCGCCCCCTTCATAGCCTGTTTTGCGGCGTCGTTCATGAAAACGGGCGCCCCGTACTCATCCGTCATGATCACGCCACGTGTTCCTCTGAGCGGGTCCCTGTCTCCGAACATTTCCATATTGTGGATGGCCTTTGCCATATGGGGCAGAATGATGTTCATGATCTCCCGTTCGCGCCATCCGAAATCCCTGTCATGCCTCTGCCGGTGGATGACGAATATCCCGACCGTGTCGCCCTGGATTTTCAGCCAGGCTCCGAGCGAATAGTACGCCCCGGCCACGGGCAGCAGGAAATCGCATGCGAACTCCGTATTGCCCAGATCAGGGACCAGGTCGGTGATCCTCGCGGCCTCGTTAAAATGCTTCTTGAACCAGCCGTTCGACATGAACGGGTCCTTCGCGGCATAATGAGACAGGTAGATAAGCATCGCTTCCTCGCTGTTGCCTAGCACCTCGTATCCGCTGAAGTGGAACTCCATGGTCTTCGGGTCCGAGGAGACAAACACGGCGCCCGAGATGCCGATGGACCTCTGCATCTCGTTGAAGACGTGCCGGACCATCTCCCTTTGATCGGGTATGGAATAGATGGCGCCGATCAGCTCCAGCGTCTTCCTGTAATCCTTGCAGGACAGGGCCATCAGGCAGCTCCGGCCTCCGCCGCGCCGCTTGGGACAAGCAGCCGCCTTGCCGCCGTTTCGGTTATTTTGTCATTGCCAGCCAGGACAATCTCGCAGAAAAACCAGAAAAACATCTCTTCAAAAAACCGGACCTTATTCATCTTGTTTATAACATATACACCCGTTCTGTCAAGTTCCCCACTTTTTATTCTAACCATTTTCCCCGACCGAATTGACCCAACAAAAGTTGGATTTCTTTTGAAAAAAACTGTGCTATAGTTTTCAGCGGCGCAAAAAAAAAATTGCGGCAGGCGCCCTGAGGCGCTGAAAAAAAGAGCGGCAGGAGAAGTGTCATGGCACTGATTGACTGGACGGCGGACCTGGGCACCGGCATAGGCTCCATCGACGGGCAGCACGAGAAGCTCATTTCATACATCAATGTACTGCACGAGGCCATGAGGACTGGCAAAGGCCATGAAGTGCTTGGGAAGGTCCTCAATGAGCTTACCGCCTACACCATAACGCATTTCTCAAACGAGGAGAGGCTCATGACGGCCCACGGGTTCCCCGGATACGCGGCGCATAAAAAGGAGCATGAAGAGTTCACGCAGAAGGTAATGAAATTGAATGATGATTTCAGGAAGGGTAAATATCTCATAACCATTGAGATCATGCAGTTCCTGAAGGAATGGCTTGTCACGCATATTAAGGGCACGGACCGGCAATACGCCCCGTTCCTCCTTGCCAAGGGTGTGTCCTGAGGAAGCCCTTCGCCCGGCCAGCAGGGAAATTGCATATGCATGGCTTATTTTCAGGTCGCGTTTTTAGCGGCAAACATGGAGGGAAGAGTTCCGGGCGCGGGCAGGAGCTTTTTGCAGGAAGTGGCAGGGCGGCATTCAGTGCGGCGCGTCTTTAAGATTTTCGCGGACCTGGAAAAAGCCATGCTGCGCTTCACCGGGGAGCCCCTGGCCCGGACGGTGCTTAAGAGGCAGTACCGGCTCAAGTCCTTTGTCTGTGTTTCCACGCTCGCCGTTTCATTTCTCAGCTTCAACCTCGGGCTTTTGATCGCCTTTTCCGTTTATGCCCATGAAGCGGGCCCGCGGGCCGTCTTGCACACCGGGGCTGCCATGCGGGGCCCCGCGTACCGGATGGACGCCGGAGGCGGGGGCGCTCAGGCAACGGACGCACTGCGGGAGACCGAGGCGCTGCTGGCCCGCATAAAGAGAAAATTCGCCTTCTTTTTCCTGGTCCTGTCCCCGGTGCCTTTTATCATGTCCGGGATCATCTCCGCCGTGCTTAAGGCGAAGATCAACTGTTCCACGGGGCTGTTCCTGGAAAAGGTCCGGGCCGTAAGCAGCGTGGAAGACCTGACAAAGATCGAGGCGGACGGTCCCGGCCCTTGCATAGGCTTTGTGGAGTTCAATGACATCCTCAGCGAGTTCGCCTCTTTCGCAAAACGGATAAGGAGCGTGGCGGTAGACAGGAAAACCCTCGAATTCGAGCTCCGGATGCTGGAGAAGTTCGTGATCACCTCCGACGTGCTGAAGGACTGGAAGCAGCACGTCCACCGGCTGCTGTTCGAGATAAACGACGTGCTGGAGGCATGCGCCCTCTTTTCCGTCTTTCAGGTCAACGATGAGCTGTACGACCTGGACATCTTCTGGGCGGGCGAGCCGCCGGACAAATTGAGAGACACGGTTGAGGCCGCGATCCGCCGGGAGGTCGAAAGTATAAGCGCGGGCATGGCGGGCTCGCCCGCCCTCAGGGTCAACCATAACATAATGCCCGGGCCCTGCGCCCCCGTGGACGTAAGCCCGGAGGACATCGTGCTGCAGACCAAGTCCCTGCTGATCCAGAGCCCCAACATACGCGGGGTGGCCGGCATAGGGACAGGGCCGTCGGGGGCGGGAAGTCCGGTCCGCTCGCTGGCCGCCGACGCGATACTGACCACCCTTCTGAACGTGGTTGGCTCGATAAAGGCCATCTCCAAGTACACGATGGACCTCCAGTATTATGCGACGAGGGACCCCCTTACAGGCCTTTACAACCAGAGGCTCTTCTGGGAGCTGCTCGGATACGAGCTGGGAAGGGCGGACCGTTACGGTTACAAGTTCGCCGTTCTCGTGATAGACCTGGACAACTTCAAGAACATCAACGACTCGCACGGGCATATCGCGGGAGACCGTTTCCTTACGGAGATCGCGTCCGAGATGCGGAACACCCTGCGCGCGGGCGACATCATCTCCAGGTACGGGGGCGACGAGTTTGCCGTCATCCTTCCGGACGCGGACGAGGAGCAGGCTTTTTTCGTCGCCAACAGGTTGAGGGAGAACATCGGCAAGATATCACTCACCACCATCGACGGGATTTCGGTCAGGGCCACCGCCTCCATCGGCTTTGCGGTCTATCCCGTCCATGCCACGACCGCAAAGGACCTCTTTCTTTTTGCGGACAACATGATGTACAAGGCCAAGTGCGGAGGGAAGGACACGATAATCATTCCAACGGAAGACGATATCGTTGATGTGTTCCGGGCCGTCGGAGAGATGACCTCGGTGGTCATGAAGGCGCTTGAGGAAAAAAATGTCATCCCGTACTTCCAGCCCATAGTGAACCTGGAGACGGGAAGGGTCGATTGCCATGAGGTCCTCTGCAGGCTCCAGACGGACAAAGGCATCCTGGCGGCCGCTGAGTTCATAGAGCTGGCGGAAAAGCTGGCCGTGGTGAGCAAGCTGGACCACATCGTAATGGAAAAGGCCTTCCGGAAGGCGAGGGAAGAAAGTTATGGCGGCCTTCTGTTCGTCAACCTGTCTCCAAAATCCTTGATCCTCAGGGAGTTCATTCCGGGCGTGCTGAACCTGACCGGTAAGTACGGAATAGACCCGCGGACGGTCGTTTTTGAGATCACCGAACGCGACACCGTCAAGAACATCTCCCTGCTGGAGAAGTTCGTGCGGAACCTGAGGGCCGAAGGGTTCAAATTCGCGATCGATGACTTCGGCTCCGGCTTTTCATCGTTCCAGTACATAAAGCGGTTCCCCATCGACTATGTGAAGATCGAAGGGGAGTTCATAAAGAACATGGCCTCCGACGCGAGGGACATGGCAATGGTGAAGGCCATGGTCGCGCTTTGCAGGGAGTTTGGGATCAGGACGGTCGCGGAATACGTGGAGGACGAGGCCATCATGAGGGCGGCAAGGCAGGTGGGCATAATCTACGATCAGGGCTATTATGTCGGAAGGCCAGCCAGGGACTTTTACGTCAGTCCAAACCCGGAGGCCAGCGGCCCGGGAGTGAGCTGAATATAGTGTCTGAAAAAAAAACTTACACCGTCGTCATTGGCGGAACCGCCTATGACAGGATCGGTTTTTTGGAAACCGGCTCAAAAACGATCACCCTGCTTTATTCCCGGGACCGCAGGACCGTGATCGTGAATTATCTCGTGATAGTCGCGCTCTCCGGCCTGCCCGAGTTCCTGGAGGAGGTCTACGGCGCCGAGTTTGCCGGAGTTCAGCCGCGCGCCATAGCCGAGGACGATATCGCAGCGATAACCGTAGCCAGTACGGAGTACGGGATAACGGACGGTGGAAACTGGGAATAAGCCCGGCCGCCAAAAGGTCTTGCGGTCAGGCGGGCAAGCGGGCGGAAGCGGAAGGGAGATGAAAAACAAAAAAATCATGAGCGAAAAACCGGCGCGGGAGACGCATAAGTCCATGGGGGCGTTCAAAAAATGCACGTGCTGCGGCCAGGTCTGGCCCACCAGGGACACTTTCTGTCCGATGAGCATATAAGGCTGAACGGGTACCAGGCCAACTTCAAAGAACCTGCCCAGGGCCTGCTTCTCTTCATCCACTTTAAAAAGGAGTGCGGCACCAGCGTTGCCGTCAAGGCAGAAAAGTTCACGGACCTCTACGAAGGCCCTTTCTATCCAGAAAGCGCTAGGGGCTCCGGCGAGTGCCCCGGTTATTGCCAGGGGCAGTTCGACCTGGGCCGGTGCGACGCCCGGTGCAAAAACGCATATGTGAGGGAATTATTGGGCATAATAAGCCGCTGGAGCAAGGATGAAAATGACAAAAAGAAGGTCACAGGACCCGCATCCCGAATTTCCTGAGCACGGGCAGCAGCCCGCAAAGCGGAAGGCCCACCACGTTGAAAAAGTCCCCCTCTATCCTGTTCACCAGGGCCGCGCCAAGCCCCTGTATGGCGTATGCGCCGGCCTTGCCGATGGGCTCGCCGGTCCGCACATAGGCGTCTATCTCCCTTTGCGCAAGCCTCCTGAAATATACCCTGGTCTCGGAGTGGCCGGACACCCGCCTTCCGCTTGCGGAGTCAATGACCGTATATCCAGTGACCACCAGGTGCGGCCTTCCGCTCAGCATGCGGAGCATCGCTCTTGCCTCCGCCCTGTCCCGCGCCTTGCCCAGGTATCTGCCGTTTATGCTTATGAACGTGTCCGCCGCGATCACTATGGCGTTTTTTTCCTCTGCCGCGACCGCCTCCGCCTTCTGCCTGGAGAGCATGCGGGCCAGCCTGTGCGGGGGCACGTCCTCGCGCATCCGCTCCTCCACCCCGCTTTCCCTCACGGTAAACCGCAGCCCCGTCAGGCCAAGTATCTCCCTTCTTCTTTCGGACGCGGAGGCCAGTATTATTTCCTTACGCATGCCTGCCCGCCGCGCATCCGGAGGCCCATGCCCAGTGCAGGTTATATCCCCCGAGCTCCCCGGTGACGTCCAGCACCTCCCCGGCAAAAAAAAGGCCCGGCACCTGCCTGCTCTCCATGGTCTTTGAGGAAAGCTCCCTCGTGTCCACCCCGCCAGCGGTCACCTCGGCCGTCCTGTAACCCTCCGTTCCCGAAGGCCGGAGCGTCCAGTTGCGAAGCGCATGGGCGGCGTGCTCCATCTCCTTTTCCGAAAGGCCGTGGAGGTTTTTTTCCCCGAGGCCTGAAGGAAGGTAATACCCGCACCAGGCCAGCGCGAAGCGCCGCGGCAGAAGACCCGCCAAATAGTTTTGCATCTCCATGGACCGGTTTCTGTCCTTCATGAGCATAGATTTTATTTCGACATCTGTTTTGACACCGGGCAGCAGGTCAATGGAGAGCTCTTCCCCGGCCCAATACAGGGAGGCCTGCAAGACCGCGGGTCCGCTTATCCCCCTGCGGGTGAAAAGCACGTCCCCCACAAAATTTTTTTTGTTTCCGCTTCCTTTTTTATTTTTCTTTTTCCCG